>CAJWCA010000234.1 GCA_913020395.1 uncultured Cellvibrionales bacterium
CGAATCAACCGGATGCATTTTTCCATCATAGAGAATCACCCTAACATCTCTAATATAAGATTTGGTAAGCGGCCCTTCATTCATTAGTTCCAAAATACCTTTTTGCACAGCAGGAATGTATCTTTCGTCAATAACGCCCCCTACTATACAATTATAGAAAACCAACTTTCCACCCCAATCTAGTTCTACTTCTTCTTTCTTTCTAACCTTGTACTCAGTTGGGTCTGGCAATCCTTCTTTAAATGGTTCTATTTTAATATAAACCTCTCCAAATTGCCCAGCACCACCAGATTGTTTTTTGTGTTTGTAATTAGCAAGAGAAGAGGTGCGAATTGTTTCTCTATAAGATATTTTTGGCTGTTTGTAATCAATAGCTAATTTATACAAATGTTTTAATCGCCATTTTACTAGTGAAAGGTGTAATTCGCCTTGCCCTTGAATGATAAGTTGTTTTGCTGAAATTAAGAATTCTTTAAAAGGGGGAGTGGCGAGAACGACCTCGCTCGCGAGGGAAAAAAGCAGGGCGACAACACACACTGGGCAGGCTGCCCTGCGACTGAGCGAGCCACTCAAATAAAGGCCTGTACGGGAAAAAAAGTTCATTACACGAACCTTCTTCAAGCAGCTTTTTGACAAGCCGCCAATTGTTCCCCACCGAATTTCAAACTGTCCATTGCAGCGGCCATTTAATCGTAGGCCGCCTGCTCACTCTCTTTGGGTGTTTATTGTCACCTCCTAGCGTAGTTGATCCTATCTGATACGCAAGACTGATCAGGTAGGATCAACAACATAACCCGAGGATATTTCTATAAAAGCCTTTATAATTTGCTTTTTGTTCCCCCTGAGTACCCAGATTATGCAGGTCTTTAACAGTCGTACACCGGAGCGTGTGAAGCAGCGTAAAACCACGCAGGAGATCTGTCGTCAGTTTGAGCGCAGCCCCAGCCATGGCAATCTCAAGCGATTGAAGAGTATTCTCAATCGGTGTGGTGATGAGGTGTTTATCGAAGCGGGCTTCTATTGTGACTATGGGCACTGCATTGAGTTGGGTAATAGAGTGTATATCAATGCCCGGTGCACGTTCCTGGATGCCGGCAAGATAGTGCTGGGTGATGACTGCCTTATCGGGCCGAATGTTCAGATTTTGGCGGTGAGTCACGATGTCGACGCGACCTTGCGCCTAGAGAAGAAGTCCTACGCCGTTGATACCTGTTTGGGTAACAATGTTTGGGTTGGCGCGGGTGCTATTTTGATGCCGGGTGTGCAGGTTGGCGATGGTGCCGTCATAGGGGCGGGGGCTGTTGTTACCCGCGATGTTCTTGCCGGTGTAAAAGTTGTCGGAAATCCCGCAAGGGCTCTAGCGGCTGACTGATTCTGACCTTGCGGTCACAAACCGATCTGACCAAAATTTACACTATACTTTTGGCTTATCTTATGGTGTGATTTGAAGTCAAAATTGCCCTTCGCAGTATAAGTTTTACTGCCTTTTCAGGGTGTTTATGAATGCAGTTAGAAAAACCAGATTAATAAAGACAATGGAGCAGTCACTATTCACCTGTTAATGGGGTTATTTTGGGTTTAGTTATTCCCTCTAAATTAAAGCAGCCCTTCATCTATCTTGTGATGTTTGGTGTGATCTTTCTCGTCGAAAATACGGTGGAGCGCTCGTTGCTGCGAGTGCATGCGCAGGAAGAGAGGGCTCAAGTCGTTCGGCAGCTGAACGCAGTTGCGGCAAAACTCCACGGTGTGATCACCAATAATCTGTCAATGATCTCGGGCCTTTCTGCCCATGTTTCGATCAACCCCGATATCAATCAACATGAATTTGAGCGTTATGTCTCCGCAGTGTTCCGCCAGGAGCCCCTGTTAATTAATATGGCCGCGGCCCCCGACATGGTGGTCACAATGGTTCACCCTCTCGAGGCCAACCGAGGCGTGCTGGGGCTGGATTACAATAAAAATGCCGACCAGAACTATGCAGCGAGTTACGCGGTTGAAAGCAAAAAAATGGTAGTCGCCGGGCCCGTCAACCTGGTTCAGGGTGGAACAGCTTTTATCGGCAGGACCGCCACCTATGACGACAAAGGCGCCTTCTGGGGTTTGATCTCCGCTCCGATTGATGAAATGCGCCTGTATAAGGCCGCCGGTCTGCTCGACCCTGATCTGGATATAAACGTTGCCATTAGGGGCAAGGATGGTTTGGGGGCCGCGGGTGATATCTTTTTTGGTGACGCCAAACTGTTTGATGACTTGAGTTTGACCCGTGTTTCAATCGATGTCGGTCAAGGTAGTTGGCTGTTGGTAGGAAAGACAAAGATTCAAGACCGTTCCTATCTGAATGCCATTTGGATATTGAGGATTTCATCTTGTGTATTCTTTTTGTTGGCGGTTATATTTGTTTACAACCGCTTTCAATCGGCCGAAAAGGAGAAGGGTTATAAAGAAGTATTGTTGCACAAAGCCTCTTATGACCAATTGACAGGTTTACCCAATCGTTTTTTATTGGGTGACCGCATTAAAAACGCTATTGCCCATGCGTCCAGAACAAAGTCCAATATTGCGGTATTGTTTATTGATCTAGACAATTTTAAACCTATCAATGATCACTTCGGGCATGGGGCCGGGGACCAGGTATTGCGCGAAGTAGCGGAACGCATTCAATTGGCCATTCGCAACTGTGACAGCGCCGCGCGTTATAGTGGTGATGAATTTGTTGTCATTCTTGAAAACATTTCAGATACCAATGCCATTGCCACCATTGCTGAAAATGTCATTGGCTCTATCAATAAACCCTACGAATATGCAGCGAATACCATCTATTGTGGTGCGAGTGTGGGCATTTCCGTCTACCCGGAGGATGCACAAGAGGCGGAGTCACTCTTGTCGAAAGCCGATCAGGCGATGTATGAAGTTAAGCGGTCCGGGCGAAATGGGTGGCATTATTTTACCGAGGCGATGCAAGTCAGGTCTGCTAAGCGCCATGAGTTGTATAACAAAATGGTTGCGGCGATTGACAATAAAACACTAGAGGTCTTCTATCAGCCTATTGTGGATCTCAGTAACGGCGAGGTTGTTAAATGCGAAGCGTTGGTTCGCTGGTTTGATGGGGGAGAGTTGGTGCCCACTGCCGATTTTATAGCACTGGCTGAGGATACCGGGAAAATTAATGAGGTTGATCGCTATGTATTGGAAGTTGCCACACAGTTTTTGAATGCTCAGGTAGAAAAGTACAGAAAAGCCGTGAGTTTATCGATTAATTTGTCTCCCAAAGTTTTTAGTAATAAAGACAATTCTCTGGGCTTGTGGTTGGCGTTGGTGTTAGAGGCTTCAAAGAAAATTCAGGTAACCGTTGAGATAACGGAGCGCTTGCTGACAAGAAACACTGACCAGGTGCTAGAAATATTAAACCTGCTGAAGGGGAATGGCATCACTCTGGCGATAGATGATTTTGGTACAGGTTACTCTTCGCTGAGTTATTTGACCAAGTTTCCGATTGATGTTTTAAAAATCGATCAGGCATTTATTAGTCAGATGCGGCCCGGGTCTAAGGAGGGTACGCTGGTTGAGGCGATTATTAGCCTTAGTGATAAGTTGTCTCTGCAGGTGGTTGCAGAAGGCGTAGAAACCCGGGAGCAAGCTTCTCTGCTTCAGCACTGGGGTTGTCACTATGCCCAGGGGTATTATTTCCATAAACCGATGGCTTCTGCCGATTTCACTCAAGTGGTCTTTGAAGACAAGACCCTAACACTGGTTTAGCTTTGTCTGGCTGTGGCCAGGTGGGTTGAATCCTCAAACCCCAGTATAGATATCCAGCGCCCCAAAATATCGCGCCCTTTCATTCCATGCTCCCAAAAGGAGCACATCTCTTTTATTTTGCACCATTATGAGACATTTTTTGTGTGTTAGTGCACGCCTGTTTTTCTATCATATTGATTTTATTAAATATTTTATCTGGCACTAAATGTGCTTTATAAGGGCGTTAATTTCCGTTGTTTGGAAAATCGAATTAAATTGCACCATTTGGGCAATGCGGATGAAATATCTTAGTGCATTGCAAAAGGGGGAAGATATCCCCGCTATTTAATTTAGTAGGAAATTTATGATGTTGAAGTCAATTGCCTTCTTCGCCCTTTGCTTGATATCTGGGGTGGCAACTGCAGATGAGCTTAACGGCGCTAACACGGCCTGGATTCTTGCCTCCACGGCACTGGTATTGCTAATGACACTGCCCGGTCTGGCGCTGTTTTACGGCGGTCTGGTTCGATCTAAGAATGTGCTATCTGTGATGATGCAGTGTTTTGCCGTTGCAGGCGCAGCCTCCATTATTTGGTTTGTGGTGGGTTACAGTTTGGCCTTCGGGGAAGGCAATGCCTGGATTGGGGATTTCAGCCGCGTCATGATGTCGGGTGTGGGTCGCGATACGCTGGCCGGTGACATACCCGAGTCTTTGTTCATGATGTTCCAAATGACCTTTGCCATTATTACGCCAGCACTGGTGATCGGCGGATTTGCCGAGCGTATGAAGTTCAGTGCAATGTTAATGTTTAGCTGTATTTGGTTGGTCTTGGTTTATGCGCCAGTCACCCATTGGGTTTGGGGCGGCGGCTGGTTGGGCGCCATGGGTCTCTACGACTTTGCGGGCGGTACCGTGGTACACATCACCGCGGGTGTGGCTGCCATTACCACCGCCATTGTCATTGGACCGCGTAAAGGTTTTCCAACAACGGCCATGCCGCCTCACAACCTGACCATGACGGTGACGGGTGCCGGTCTGCTTTGGGTGGGGTGGTTTGGTTTCAACGGCGGTTCGGCACTGGCTGCCGATGGTGGTGCCGCAATGGCCATATTGGTCACACACATTTCAGCCGCTGCGGGTGTGTTAACGTGGTCATTCATTGAGTGGGTTCGTTTTGGCAAACCGAGTGTGTTGGGTGCCGTAACGGGAATGGTTGCCGGTCTCGGCACAATCACTCCGGCGTCTGGTTTTGTTGGCCCGGGTGGAGCCCTGGTTATCGGCATTCTTGCCGGAGCTATCTGTTTTACCGCCACGCAATATATCAAGCGAGTCTTGAAAATAGATGACTCTCTGGATGTGATGCCCACACACGGTGTCGGCGGAATTATCGGAACGCTGTTGGCCGGAGTATTTTCAGCCACTTCACTGGGTGTATTCAGTGGTTATGGTTTTGCCGATGGCATTGAAACAATGGGCGCTCAGCTAGGTGTACAATTCATTGGTGTCATCTCAACGTTTGTCTATACCGCTGTCGTCACTTTGATTATTTTGAAAGTAGTCGGGGCGATCGTTGGGCTTCGGGTCGACGAAGAAACTGAAACGCAGGGGCTGGATACGGCGGAGCACGAAGAGTCTGGTTATAACCTGTAACCAGCTTGTCACTCACCGGCGGATGTTTTTTTGAGTGCCGCGGTGAGTGTAGTGTAGGGGCACGGTTATCGTGCCTCTCCATCAACTACCTTATCACGCCCTTTTTGGGAGCTGCCTGTCGTCTGTACAAATTTTCTTTTCTGTTCAAAGTCTGTAAGTTTAATGTTCATTTGTGTTCTCTTTTCCTCTATTCTCTTTGAAGCTAAGTTGCTCGTTATTGCATGAAACGCTGAGAAGTTTATCCAGCAAGGCATTCATCGTAAAAAGGATCGAAATCTTGAACAAGTCATTGATTACGTTTTTTATCGTCGCCGTTGTATTCTTTTCAGGTGGCCTGTTGGCTGAATCTACTAATAAGAGTGCCTCTCAGTCTGAGTTCTTGAACGGCGACGCCAGAGCCGATGCGCCCGAGTTGGCCTATAGGGGAGATTATGGCGTGGGTGTGCGCACCATCACTGTTCATCACCCCGACCAGTTGGATATGAAAAATTACGAGAAATCTCCCAACCGTTATGATCGCCCCTTGACACTGGAGGTGTGGTATCCAGCCAACATACCGGAGGGGGCGGTGCAGCTAACAACATACTCCGATGTTTTGGGGCAGGGGCCAAACGACCCTGAGCGCCCTCTGATTCCTTTTGAGTTTCCCGGCAGGGCTTTGAGGGACGCGGGCGTTAAAACAGGGGAGACCTTTCCTCTGGTTATTGTCTCCCACGGCTATGCGGGCTCCAGGGTTTTATTAACCTACCTGACTGAGAACTTGGCTTCAAAGGGTTATGTGGTGGCGGCTATCGATCACACAGACTCAACCCACGCCGATGCAACAGCGTTTGCCAGCACCTTGGTCAATCGCGCGCTGGATATCAATTTTGTTTTGAACTACATGGCGGAAGGCGACTTGGCGGCTATTGTTGATGCCGACAAAACCGCCGTTATCGGTTATTCGATGGGTGGTTATGGCACCCTGATCGCGGCAGGAGCGGGCGTTAGCAAAACCGCTGATGTGAATGACTTTGTACCGGGCAATGAGATGGAAAGGTTTCAGGCGGGTAACCCGCAATACAAAGCCTTTCTTGACCCTCGCATCAAGGCCGTGGTTCCCATGGCCCCCTGGGGTAATGGTGCCAATGTCAAAAAACCAACCTGGGATGCGGCCGGTTTGCAGGGCATTGATATTCCCTCCCTGTTTATCGTTGGCGACCAGGACCGCACATCGGGATTTAAAGGTGTGGAGTTCCTCTTTAAAAATGCCGTGAAATCTGACCGTTATATGCTGGTGTATCAAAATGGCATTCACGAAATTGCGGTCAACCCAACGCCGGCGATCGCCAAGGATCATTTTCGTGAATACATGCACTATCAAGAGCCGGTCTGGGACAACCGCCGCTGCAATAATATTAACCAGCATTTCATCACGGCTTTTCTCGGCATACACCTGAAGGGCTTAAATGAATACCAGCCTTATTTAGATGTGATCACAATGGCCAACGACGCAGAACCAAAAACACCTGAGTACTGGAAAGGCTTCAAGCCCTGGACCGCAGTGGGCTTGGAGTTGCATCACATGAAGACAGTAGACTAGTTTTTGATTGCCTGTTTTGCTGCCTTCATGCTTAGATGGTGGTCATGACCGACATCTCTCTTGAAGGTATCTCAAAACGCTATGGCGCTGTCCTTGCTTTGGACAAGCTCAGTATCGCCTTTGCCCAGAATCGCATTACCGCTATTGTGGGTAGAAGTGGTTGTGGTAAATCAAGCTTATTGAAGATGTGCAACGGGCTTAGTCGGCCGGATGCAGGCAGTGTTGCTCTGTTTGATCAGGCAATTGATTATGCCAAGCTTCCGGCGATGCGCGAACGCATTGGGTATGCCCTGCAGGGAACCGGGCTGTTCCCACACCTTACTATTCGAGACAATATTACTCTATTGGCAAACATCAAAAAGTGGTCAGCAGATGCGATTGATCAACGTCTCGATCAATTGTTGACGCTAATGCAGTTGCAGGTTT
>CAJWCA010000235.1 GCA_913020395.1 uncultured Cellvibrionales bacterium
CTGAATATCGGCGAGTTTAAGTTGATAAAAGTTAGCTCGATCTACATCGACAACATTAACGGCTAAATCTAACTGGCCATTTGCAAGGTCATCAAACGAATCACGATTCCAAGGCTTAAGCTGAACTTTAACCAGTGGCGCTTGTTCACTTAAAGTATGTAAAAGGCCTGGGATAACTCGGTTAGACAAGTTATCTAACATGGTAATATTAAAGGTTCGGTCGCATAAAGAAGGGGTGAACACAGGGGGCGTTAGCAGTACATTTAGTGCTTCTAATGCATCTGAAAGTGGTGCTTGGAGTGCGAGCGCACGGTCAGTTGCTTGGATGCCATGACTGTTACGAAGAAACAGCTCTTCACCAAAGGTTTCTTTTAGACGAACTAGCATTTTACTCATTGCAGACTGGGTCACAAATAAACGTTCGGCAGCACGAGAAACACTTTTTTCTTCCAGTAATATCTGTAACGCTACTAAGAGTTTGATGTCGTAGCGGGCAAGTTGTTCTAGTTTCATGTGTGACCCACATTTTCTCGCAAAAGGATCACTCAGTTTAACGGGGTTTTTGTTTTGACGCATAAAAAGTGTATAAAAAATGCAAGATAGCTCTCAGAAATTATCTTGAAGTCTATCCTGCCAAGGCACCGAAATGGAGAGAAGTTTTTCGTTTCAGAACTTGTAGTTTATCGAGAATGACCCTGCGACTGCACTGTTGTCATATTCTCCTTCAGGGCTTGCAAAAAGAGGGTCGCCGTTATCTATGATTTCTGGTGAGCCGAGGTCAGCATATTCAAGACCTAGAGCTAAGTCGGTGCTTTGATTAACTTTGTAGATGGTGCCCATTAAATGTTTTCGGATTTTTGCTGTGATTTTAGTATTGGGAATACGTTCCAGATAAACCCATAGAGTAAATTCCAGTGCATAATTTCCGGTATTGGTCAGCGACCATTCGAAGTTGCGTTTCCGGTTTATTTTAATGTCTGAGTCTTCGCTCGCGATCTCATAGCTGCGTTCAAACACTTTCTCAACTTTTTGCAGGTAGGTGTTTAGTGCTTCCGAACGTTCCTCCTTGCTTTCCATGGCTAAGGAGGGGTAGCCGATGTTGTATGTTAGGGCCTGCCGTACACCGTCGGTGCTCGCCACCCGACTGAGGTTGTCAATTTTACTTTGAATAAACCGGCTGTTGCGTATTAATGTACGATGGTTGTTGCGAATGTCGTACAAAATAATATAAATGAATGAGACCTTGCTGATTACATATTCATCTTTGTAGCCGTCGATCACCACGACGTCACCGTCTTCGAGAATTTCGGTGTTCAAAATTATTAGACCGCTGATAATGTCCGGTGCCCAGATATTACTAGTAAAGGCGAGAAAGGCGGCCACCACACCAAAAATACCCGTGGTTTCCAGTAGGCTGTTTGCGCCCCACACGTTAATTAAAACCAGAATGGTAGACAGAATGATGATGACCAGCAGGATGATATCCACCAGGCGACTACTATAGGTGTCCAAAAATACGGTATTGCTGTCCAGCTCTTTTTGAGCGCCAAACTTCTTGCGCGAAAAATAAGAACACAGGCTGTAGAAAAAGAGTGCGCCATAAACCGACATGAGCGAGTAGCCGATTTTGATCAGGTGGTGTTCGTAGTTTGAGTCGCGACTAAGAATGATCAAGTCGACCGCATGTAAAAACAGGACTAAAACATTTAGCGACTTAAAAATACGAATTTTGGCATCGTTGTCTCGTCCGGAATCTACAAGGTTAAGAATCGGACGGGCAAAGAGGAATAATAGAATGTTACAGGCAAAGACAAGGCCGTGAAAAAACCACTGTGTTTGACTAAGTTCAGGCAATAAACTGGTCATGATCGACATGTTTATTGAATGATCTGCCGCAGCTCAGAAATTTGTTCTTCGGCTTCCTTGATAATCAAGTTGGTTTGTTCCGGTGTTAATTGCCGCTCTGCCAAACGGGTAAACGCGGGTACTGAGCTTTCTTCTGGCAGTTCTGGTGTGCCTTCATTGGCTTGCGTGGCGTAAAGCACCGCGACCTGTACCAGATCGCAATAGTCAAAAGAATCTTCGTTGACCCGCAACCAGTTGCCTGACTCTCTGGCAACGGTTACCAGCTCTTTAGTGAAACCCCATTTCTCTAATACAGTGCCACCCACAGGACCGCGTAAAGCTGCTGTGATTAAGCTAAGGCGATGTTCGTCCGTTGAAAGGTCGTAAAAGCGTTCCGCGTAGGTCAATACAACAATTTCTCCGATGGCATGAATCAAACCGGCCAATAGTGCTTCCTCGGGATTAAAGGCGGGCAATTGTTTAGCCAATACATAACTATAGGCGGCGACATTGACACTTTGCTTCCACAGGTTGCGCATACGGTCTTTGAACAAGTGTGATTTGCTGTTGAACAAAGAGAGGACCGCAAAACTGGTGACCAACTGTTTTGTCGTGATGAGCCCTAGCCGGGATATGGCCGCCAGCGTATCGTCACAGGGGTTGACCCCCCGATAGAGCGCGCTGTTGGCTACTTTAACAAGCTTTGTGGCAATGGCTGGATCAGTATTAACCAGCTTGGCAAGGTCAGCCATGTTGCAATCTTGGTTTGCCAGCATGTCACGAATTCGAAAGGCAACTTCGGGCAAGCTGGGTAAAACAAACCGTCCCGCCTTCAGTTCCTGCTCAAATTCAAACATCAGGGCATGGCCTTCTTCGCCGGCCTTTTGTTGCATTTCCTGCACAACCAGTTCTTCGTTGAGGCCACGCAGGCTGCGCTGCAGCTCATCGAGCACGGAGGCGCTGATAACAAAATAGGTAATCGGGGAGCCGGCAACCGCGGTGTACATCCGTGGCCGGAGACGGGCGATAGGGTGTTTTGCATTCCCTTGATTGGCGACAATCAGGTTTTCGCGGCCATCACTGGCTTTGAGTTTGACTGAACCCTCAATCAGATAATATTCCTCGGTGTCATAGTCACCGGCCTGAAAAAGCGTAAATCCATGATCAGCCGTTCGTATATCAATATCCTTTGACAATAAGCTGAGGAGCTTTCGATCGATGTGATCGAAGGGAGAATATCGGGCAAGTACATCTGCCGTTGATTCGGTATTACTATCGGCCATCCTATGGTCTCTCTTTTTGACATCGGGCTCAGCGTACAAATGGATCTCAACAGGGGTGTTAAGCCACTTTCTGAAAATATTGCCTTCGTCTTTATTAGTTTGCCAATAATATTAATAACTTAGCCTACTATCAACTGTTGTTTTGCCTCTGAGCGTTGATTGACGACTCTGATTAGAATAGCACCTATAGCGGTAAACCCCTCGATTGTGTGGCGTGTTTAGGCTTGTTCGCTCGTTGCGAAGGGGGTGGGGTGCCTGCAAAGCCGTTTATTGCAGTACACGCAGCCAGCGTTTTCCTCTGTATCGCATCAAAATTAGGCTACATTTAGCCAGCTGGTCCACCAGGAATATAGAGAAAATCCAGATAACAGGTAGTTTCAACACAGTTGCTATCGCTGCCAGGGTCAGGCGCACACCCACGGCGGTAATGATGCCGGCAATCAGGGGGTAACGTGTGTCCCCCGCGCCCCTCATTGCGCCACCCAGCACCAGATCGATGGCTAACATGGGTTGAACCAGACCGAGTACAAAGACAAATTGGCTGGTAAGCCTGATAACTTCCGGGTCTTTCACCAAAAGTGAGGCGAGCTGCTCGGCGAAGTAGGAGGTGAGGGCACCCAGCACGGTCATGATAATGAGTGCCAGTCTCATGGCGCTGTAGCCACTTTCAACGGCTTTGTCGCGGTTATTTGCCCCAAGTTGCTGGCCAACCAGGGCCGCGGCAGCAATGGAAAACCCCATGCCAATCACAATGGTGACAGACAATAAATTGATGCCTACGCCATAGGCTGCAAAAGCCGCCGTACCGTGTCGAGCGATAAAGTAGACAAACACCAACATTGCCGCCTGCATAATTAACTGTTCGACAGTGGCGGGGATGCACACTTTAATAAAACGCGATACGTTTGCTGTTTCGCAATCCGGGGGGAGTCGAAAGCGAAGAGATAGCCGATCACTCATCCAGAGTAAGACATAGAGCAAGGCGGTTAAACTAAAGGCAATGCCCCAGCCTGTGGCAATACCGTGTAAACCGAGGGCAGGTAATCCCCATTTCCCATAACAAAGGGCCCAGGCCAGTACCACACTTGTTCCGTTGGCAGTGACGCCAAAATAGAGGGGGGTTTTAGCATCGCCGATTGCACGACACGCAGTGCTCAATACCATCACTAGTGCTTGAGAGACAGCAAACAAACTCAGCCAGCGGATATAGACAACGGCAAGGGGGGCCGCCTCAGCATCGAGTCTAAAAAATTGTGCAAACTGTTCTGCAAAAATCGCGGTCAGAGAGCCGACGATAACCGCAATACCTATTCCGAGCTTGAGTGCCAGGCGTGTATAGGCAATGGCTAAGGTGTAATTTTTGGCGCCCCAGGCCCTGGAGACCATAGCCGTGGTGGCAGCTCCCAGCCCCATTAATAAGGCCACTAAAACAAAGTTGATCCGCTGGCCCGCGGTGACGGCTGCCACGGCGGGTGTGCCAAGGCCTGAGACAATTTTGATAATCAGGACGCCGGCAATAGTCGCCATTAAAAAAACGGCGATTGAAGGGCCGGCAATGGACCAAACACTGCTCAGTGTTGTGGCGGGTGATGTGCTTTTTTCAGCCGGATCCATTGGTTGCCACTTTAGTCCTAAGTGTGTATCGCTGTATCTTGACACGTTCTTGGAGCGGCGGGTACAAACTATTGATTTCTTTACGGCTCAGGCAGGTATGCGACGGCCAGTCAGGACTGGCGCGCCGTCATTTTTGTGCGGGCCCTGTTACGGCGCTAGAGCTGCAAACTGAGTTTCCAGTGTGCGCTGGTCTTTAATGAAATTGCGAATGCCTTCAGAAAGTTTTTCAGTGCTCATGGCGTCTTCGTTCATGGCCAGCCGGAACTGGGCTTCACTTTCCTGCACGCGCTCTGACAGACCGCTGTCTTGGCCCGGAGCCAATTTCCGTTCGATTGTGCCCTGGTCGTTAGCCAATTGCTCAAGTAAGCCAGGGCTGATGGTCAATCGATCACAACCAGCCAGTTGCTCGATTTCACCCGTATTGCGGAAGCTGGCTCCCATGACAACGGTATCGTACTGGTGCTGCTTGTAGTAGCGATAGATATGTCCCACGGATAAGACACCGGGATCTTCGTGAGGCGCATATTCTTTGCTGGGGTCGTTGGCCTTGTACCAATCCAGAATGCGGCCAACAAATGGAGAGATCAGGAACACACCGGCGTCGGCACAAGCCGCCGCCTGGGAGAAGCCAAACAAAAGAGTGAGGTTGCAATTAATGCCTTCTTTTTCCAGTGCAGTAGCCGCTTTGATACCTTCCCAGGTAGAGGCCATTTTGATGAGCACGCGCTCTGGTCCAAAACCCTTGGCGTCATAGAGTTCAATTAAGTGTCGTGCTTTTGCCAGAGTGGCGTCTGTGTCGAAGCTATAACGCGCATCCACTTCTGTGGAGATACGCCCCGGCACAATGTTGAGCACTTCTGCGCCAATGCCGACACCGAAGTGATCTACGCAAAGGGAAAGCTGTTCGGCACCGCTGTGTTTTGTCAGTTGAGCCGCAGCGATGCTTTCTTTTAATAAACCTGCATACTGTGGCATCGCGGCTGCTTTCAACAGTAGAGATGGATTGGTTGTTGCGTCCATGGGCTGGTACTGGCGAATGGCTTCAATATCGCCTGTGTCCGCCACAACGTTGGTCATGGATTTCAGCTGGTCCAGTTTGTTCACTTAACGGTGCCTCCCGGCTTTTGGTTTGTATACTTGTTCTGGTTTATGATTAATTTACGCTATGTTTTGGCAGCGCGATTTATCCGTAAATTTGTTCAACGGTGCAGGCCAGTTCGCCGTCACTCATTCGTGTTTTAAGTGTGTCGCCCACTTGAATCTGTTTTGTACTGTTAACAATGTGTCCTTCGTCGTCAGAGACAATGGAATATCCGCGCTTGAGTGTGTTCAAGGGGCTAACGGCCTGAAGTAAATCTGTTGCCGCGACAAAACGTTGCTGGCTGCCTGTGAGTTTTTTAGTGATTTCAGACCGCAGGCGTTCCTGCAGCCGTCTTAGATTCAGGGTCTCTCGCTCAAGTCTCTCTCTTGGGTGTTTAGACTGCAGTCGCAATCGTTTTGCGTCGAGGGATTGCCGAGTATGATTTAGTCTGTATTGAATCGCTTTTTGCAATCGTATTTCAAGGTTGTCCAGCGCCTGGGAGCGGGCTTGAAGTCTTTCGCCCGGGTGGCGCAAGCGGGCGCGCAGGCCGTTCACTTTTTCACTTCGTTGTTTTAGCTGTCGCTTCACGGCTTCTTCCAACATAATTTCATAGCCGGCGAAGGCCTGCAGTAAATCATCACCGTCGGGTGACAATAATTCTGCTGCAGCAGAAGGCGTCGCGGCACGAACATCGGCGACAAAGTCAGCGATGGTAAAATCTACCTCGTGTCCAACGGCGCTGACAACGGGCAGGGCGCTGTTTGCAATGGCCCTGGCGACACCCTCTTCATTGAAGGGCCATAAATCTTCCAGGGAACCGCCACCGCGACCGACAATCACCACATCAAACAAACCGGCTCGATTGGCAAGTTCAATGGCGTGAACAATTTGTGGCGCTGCCTGTTGGCCCTGAACGGCGACGGGTAAAACCGTGACGGGGATGCCGGCAAAACGACGCTCACCGAGAAATTTCTGCTCTATGGCGGTGCAATCCAGATGGCCGGGCAAGTGCGTGCCAAAGGCGAGGCACGGCGCACCCGCTCGGATTTCATGCAAATGGAAAAAGACCGCGGCATTTCGGTTTCGGCCTCGGCCATGTCATTCGACTTTCAGCGCTTTCGCTTTAATCTGGTCGACACACCCGGCCACTCGGATTTTTCCGAAGACACATATCGCACGCTCACCGCCGTAGATGCGGCCGTGATGGTGATCGATGGTGCAAAAGGCGTAGAAAGCCAGACCCGGAAACTGTTTGAAGTCTGCCGCTTGCGGGATTTGCCGATCCTGACGTTTTGTAATAAAATGGATCGCGAAAGCCGCGATACATTTGAAATCATCGATGAAATTCAAGAGAACCTTGCGATAGACGTAACCCCGGCAAGTTGGCCAATCGGCACCGGAGCCGATTTTATGGGCTGTTATGATTTACTGCGGGACCGATTGGAACTGATGGACCGGGCCGACCGCAACAAAGTGGCCACGTCGTTAGAAATCAACGGATTAGATGACCCGCAACTCGACCAACACGTGCCAGCGCATCTGCTGGAAAAACTGCGC
>CAJWCA010000236.1 GCA_913020395.1 uncultured Cellvibrionales bacterium
AGCCAAAATCCTGATAGATAAAACACCCAACAACGCTTTGTATCTAGGTTTAATTCAAAAGTCGCTGCCGGAAGCAAAAATTGTTTATGTGCACAAGGCACCCATGGACAGCTGTTATTCCATATTTAAAGCCGTGTTCAAAAACGGATATCCCTTTTCCTATAATCTGGAAAAGTTGGGTCGATATTACATTGCCTTCTCTGAAATGATGCAGCAGTGGCGTTCTAAGCTGCCCGGGGATTTTTTGGATTTCTCATATGAACAACTGGTCGCTGATCAGCGCCAACAGTCAGAGCGCCTCTTGGCGTTTTGCCAGCTTAAATGGGAAGATGCTTGCCTCGATTACCATAAAGACAAAAGTGCCACAGCTACGGCGAGTGTTATTCAGGTGAGGCAGCCAATTTATCGCTCTTCTGTTCAGCACTGGAAACGTTACTCTGCACAGTTGCAGCCCTTGGCGAATCAGTTGGAGAAAGCAGGGATAGAGGTGGAGCGTTAGATGTTTAAAGAAATTGAATTGAGTGGTTCGGCGCAAGAGCGAGGGTTTGAACATGGGAAAACGCTTCGAACATCAATTGAACATGTTCTGAACTACTATCTGTCGATTTTTGGCTTGCGAGAACAGCAGGTTTTTTTGCAGGCGAAACATTTCAGGCAAGTGATACGGAATTTCTCCCCTTCGATTGCTGATGAAGTTGAACATATCGCCGAGGGGGCCAGTGTTGACCCACTGTTTATTTATGCGCTCAATGCCCGTTCGGAAATTCTCAACAACAGTGTCTTGGGCCCTTCGGTATCGGAGTGCACAGCGCTGTTTTGCCAGCGATCTGGTTTATTAATGCAGAATTGGGACTGGTCTGAGGCTCTGGAGCCACTGGTAGTGTTAATGCGCATGAACCTGGAAAACGGCCATAAAATTTGCCAGCTAACGGAGCCGGGTATTGTCGGCAAAATTGGATTAAACAACGCGGGAATAGGCGTCTGCCTGAATATATTAAAAACCGCCCAAGTATTGAAAGGTGTGCCGGTGCACATATTGTTGAGGCGCGCACTTGAGTCACAGAGTTTTGTCGCTAGTCGTCAGGTGTTGCAGCGCAACAGTGAGGGGAAAGCTAGCCATCTGTTGCTGGCGGCTGCGGGCGGTGCTTGCCACAGTGTCGAATTTTGTGGCCCCAGGGCCTGTGAGCTCAGTCCGCATAATGATCTTCTCATCCATACCAATCACTATTTGGATGAAACCGCAGCCGGACTGGATGCGTTTCCATCCACCCATGAGCGGTTTGCCAGGGCGGGCTCACTCTGTGAACAAAGCCGAGGTAACGACGGGCTCTCTGTGGAGGCAGCTCAGGCGCTGTTATTAGATCGAACGGAAGGTGAGTTGTCGATTAATCGAGCCTATTCACCGTCACTAACACCGGGGTTCGGGAGAGTTGGGACGGTATTCAGTATCATCATGGATTTAAGGCAAGGTGTATTCTGGGTCAGGCCGGGTTCAAGTGAGGTGTTTACCCAGCTTGCGGTGTGAAGCCTTGCTCTGGACTAGAAGACAACCTGAAATTGGACCTATCAATGGTGTTTGTACTTGTTAAGGTATAACTCAGTGACTTTAGCCAAAAAGCAGACCGACTATGGAAAACAATAATAGCTTATCTCTCAGTGCCGATACCTCGCTTTTCTCAAACTATCAGCTTGCACCTAATAGTATGGCGGCACGTGTTTTTTTATCTTTTCTGGCGACCGCAGGTTTGTTTTACGTGAATATCATGCCCGCCTTGGTGGATGGTTTAATCAAGGGTTTGGGTTTTAGCAATCAGGATGCGGGTTTTGTGGGTTCAGCTAATGTTTACGGCGCTGCCGCGGGCGCACTGGCGGCGGTATTCCTCGTTAAACGAATTGCCTGGAAACCCGCTTCACTGCTGTTGTTGGCGGGACTGATTTCAATCGAGCTGATTTCCATGGTCATTCGAGAGCCGGGTCTTTTGATTGGCACACGTTTTGTGCATGGTCTGGTGGGTGGTCTGTTGGTGGGCATCGGTTTTTCGATTATGGCGCGAACCGATCAAGCGGATAAAACCTTTGGCATGCTGCTGTTGGTTCAATTTGGGCTGGGCGGGTTTGGTGTCATGTTGTTACCCCCTCTGGTGCCCGAGTATGGTACCAAGGTTTTGTTCATGTCCCTCATTGCGTTTGATCTTGTCACCTTGTTGATGTTGCCGTTTCTGGGTGCCTACCCCGCGCCGGACGATCAGGGCTCGCAGGCTGAGCAGGTTTCACAGGAAGAACAGGCTCCACAGAAAGAGCAGGCGGGTATCAGTATGAAACCTATGATCCTGACCCTGTTTGCCATTTTTCTGTTTCAGGCGGCGAATATGGGGCCTTATGCCTATATCGTTGGTTTGGGAACCAAGGCGGGCCTGGCGATGGATTTTATTACTCCAACCTTAGGAGCGGCGGCGTGGATTGGTATTGTGGGGTCTCTGCTGGTCATTGTTTTCTCTACACGTTTTGGACGTACACTTCCCGTTGTTAGCGCCATTCTCATTACGGTGGCAGGCACGCTGGCTTTGTTGTATAGCCAACTTCCCTGGGTGTATGTGGTGGCCAATTGTGGTGTGGGCATTACCTGGGCCTTTGTCATTCCCTATCTGTTTGGCATGTGTGCTGAATTTGATAAGGCGGGGCAAATGGCCGCGATGGGAGGTTTTGCATCCAAAATGGGTTTGGCTTCCGGTCCATTGGTTGCCGCATTAGTTGTTGGCGATGGGCATTATGAACGCATGCTTTTTGTTGCAGCCATTGCTCTGGTCGCGTGTATTGCCGTGGTGTTAAAACCCTCGTTAATGTTAGACCGTGCTTCAGGTAAAGCCGCAAGTTAGGCAGGACACCACGCAAAAGAAGTCGTAAAATCGAAGCGGTGGCGATTGAACTCGCCACTTCTTTGATCTACAAGAGCGTTAAGCATGCAGCACTCCAGTCGTGATTTGCTAAACACTGCAATTTCACTGATAAAAAAGCGGGATTACCAGGGAGCCTATGACGCCAGCGGTGCGCTAGTGACTCATTATCCTGACTTTGCCCCAGGCTGGGGCTTGCGATGTGAACTCAATCTTGACCTTCGACGGCCTGAGCAGGCGCTGCAAGCGATTCAGCGGGCGCTTCAACTATCTCCCGATAATAAACAATGGCACTTGCTACACCTTCGTTGCTTATTGGAGATTGGCCGTTTAGTCGAGGCTAAATCTCTCGCGCTGGACCTGTCTCAATCCGGTTTTGACTCCCATCAACAGGCGGCTGGATTGGGCGCTCTTTTGACCCAGCTTGATCTTCATCGCGAAGCCATTGAGCAATACAATCATGCAATTGCAATGGCACCCGTTGTGGCGAGCAACCACTATAACCTGGCGACCGCTCAGAGGTTTGTTGGCGATACCGACGAGGCTATTGAGAGCCTGAACAGAGCGATCGCGCTGAATCCTAAAGATCACGAAGCGATGGGGTTACGTTCAACGCTGCGTAAGCAGGGGCCAGCGAGCAATCACATCGATGAGCTGAAACACACTCTAGGCAATACCGATTGCAGTCCCGCAGCAAGAACCAGTCTTTGTTACGCCCTGGCGAAGGAGTTAGACGACCTGGAAGATTATGAACAGGCGTTTCAGTATTTATCCAAAGGTGCGAGTACACGCCGCGAGCATATTCAATACGATGTAAAAACCGATGAAGACATCATGGCGCAGATTGCCAAATCTTTTGATGCCAACTTTTTTCAGCGAGCCATTGACGGCAGCAATAATGATGAGGCAATTTTCATCATCGGACTTCCCCGCACGGGCACTACCTTGGTGGAACGTGTTTTGGGCAGTCACTCCCATGTGCATGCAGCAGGGGAGTTGAATAACTTTACTTCGGAGATGATGCGCCAGGTCAGAACCCTGTGTGGCAATCAAAAACCCTCTCGCTTGGGTTTGGTGGAAAAAACACGTGAGTTGAATTTTAAGAATCTTGGCGAAGCCTACATTAACAGCACTCGGCCACTAACCGGCCACACCCCCCGGTTTATTGATAAGCTGCCATTTAATTTTCTGTATGCAGGACTGATTCACACGGCAATGCCAAAGGCAAAAATTATCAGCCTTCGACGCAACCCGATGGACAGTTGCTTCTCGATTTATAAACAACTGTTTCGAGATGCTTATCCCTTCTCCTATGATTTGAATGATATGGGCCGTTATTACCTTGCCTATCGTCGTTTAATGGAACACTGGAAGCAGGTGATGCCGGGTGTAATCTATGAATTAAATTATGAAGATGTGGTGGCCGATCTCGAAGGGCAGGCCCAAAAGCTTGTGGCTTTCTGTGGCCTAAATTGGGAGGACAACTGCGTGCGTTTCCACGAAAATAAGGCGGCCTCTACCACAGCCAGTGCCTCTCAGGTTCGACAGCCGGTCTACAGTTCTTCCGTGGCGAAGTGGGCGCATTATCGCACCCACCTGGAACCACTGGCAGAAGTCCTGAGAGCGGGTGGTGTGGTTATTGAATAGAACAGTCTGTCAGTTTTCAAACAATCCCAGCAGTGTTTGCAGGGGGTGGGGCAGCTCTTTTCCATCCATTCGCTTGGCCTGACTGCGACAAGAGTAACCGGTGGCTACCAGTGTGTTTTTGTACTGGGGCGCGTTCACCACCTCAGCCCATGACAACTGATAGATTTTTTTTGATGTTTTCACGTTTTCGGTTTCATGACCAAAAGTACCTGCCATGCCGCAGCAGCCAACGTCGAGGGTCTTCAGGTTTTGGCCCAGCGCAGAGAATACGGTAGCCCAATCGGCGATAGAGGGTGCCGCATTGGTCAGTTCGGTGCAGTGTGCCAATAGATTGAACTCTTGTGCCGCCGCTTTACTCTGACTTTCTAATTGTTCCTGGTTCAATGCGAGCCACTCCTGAATCAGCATCACTTCAGGGGCATTCTCTTCTCCCAATATTTTTTGATACTCAGACCGATAGGCCAGTGTCATCGAAGGTTCTATGCCGACCATTGGCACGCCATAACGCGCATAGGCATTTAATACCTTTGCTGTTGCATCGGCAGTTTTCCTGAACTTTCCTAAAAATCCGTGCACATGCAGAGGTTTACCATTAGGTTTGAAAGGCGCGACAAATGGAATAAACCCCAACTTATGTAAAAGCGTTAGTGTGTCTTCTACCAACTGGGTTTCAAAATAACTGGTGAAGGCATCTTGCACCAGAATGACCGCGCGGGATTGCTGCTCGCTGGAAAGGGACTGAAGTGTTGCCAGGCTTGCCCACTGTGTGCCTGTACGTTTGAGTACGGAATTCAAACTGATGCCACTCAGCCGGGGGCTGTCAACCATGCCAGCGGTTTTTGCCATTATATCGGCAATCAGCCGATTGCCCATGAGTCCGTTATATAACCAAGGCACCTTGGCGAGGGTGGGCACCATGAATTCCAAACCGCCAACAAAATAGTCTTTGAGTGGCCGCAAATAGCGACCATAGTAGAGCTCAAGAAACTTACTGCGAAACTCTGGCACATCGACTTTAATGGGGCACTGCCCCACACAGGATTTACAGGCCAGGCAGCCCATCATGGCATCGTGCACCTCGTTAGAAAAATCGTATTCGCCCTTCTTTTTAGCGCGAGTATTTTTAAAACGAGGCAGTAGTGATTGGATAAAACCGCTGCTTTTAACCTGCTGGCTTTCGTTTAACGGATCGATGCCGCGATCACTGAGTTGCTTGAGCCACTCCCGCACCAAAGAGGCGCGACCCTTGGGGGATTGAATCCGGTCTCGCGTGCCTTTATAGGAGGGGCACATCGCATCGTTAGGGTTCCAGTTGAAGCAGGCACCGTTGCCATTGCAAAACATGCCTTCGCTATAACCTTCCCAGACTTGCACAGGTATCTTTCTGTCGGTCTGGCCACGAGTGGGAACCTCATCAATTTTCAGTAGTGCGACATCAGCCGCGGGGGTAGCGATTTTTCCTGGGTTTAGTTGATTGCGTGGATCAAATACGGCTTTAATCCGCTGCAGCTGAGGATACAAGTCACCAAAAAATTCCGGTGCATATTCAGATCGCACACCCTTGCCGTGTTCGCCCCAGAGCAGGCCGTTATATTTTTGAGTCAGTGCGACAACCTGATCGGTAATCTTGCGAATCAAGACTTCCTGTGAAGGGTCTTTCATGTCGATAATCGGGCGAACATGTAAAACACCGGCATCAACGTGACCAAACATGCCGTATTCGAGCCCAGCCTCATCCAAGACCTGGCGAAACTCCAAAATAAAGTCGGCGAGGTTTTCCGGCGGCACGGCCGTGTCTTCCACAAAAGGGATGGGGCGCGCTTCACCTTTGGCGTTGCCCAGTAGGCCCACCGATTTTTTCCGCATCGCCCAAATTTTCTTTACACTATCATGGCCCCAGGCCACGGCGTGACCGAAGGGCCGTCCACTTTGACCTTTGGCTTGTTGTAGCTGCGTAAGCAATGTATCAACAGCCGCTTGTAGGGTCTCCTCTGAATCGGCGGTGTACTCAACCAAATTGACACCTTGAATTTTTGGGTCCGCCGCTTCGGTCGCAAAAAATTCGGACACGGTGTCCCATACGATGTCCTGCATCGCCAGATTGAGAACCTTCGAGTCCACGGTTTCAATCGACGTGGGTCCGGCTTTCATCAATTCTTTGGCATCTTTCAGCGCAGCATTGAAGTCTTCGTAGTAAACGTTGACCAGGGCCGTGAACTTCGGAATGGGAAGAACTTTGAGTTTGGCTTCGCTGATGAAACCTAGAGTGCCCTCAGAGCCACAGAGGACACTGTTAAGATTGAATCGACCCTCTTCATCGCGGATGTGTGCGAGGTCGTAACCCGTTAAACAACGATTGAGTGGAGGAAAAATTTCTGCGATTTTTTCTTTGTGCTCGGTAAAAATGTTGTCGATCAAACGGTGTGTTTGGCCCACGCGGTCTTGGCGAGCGCTGATGGCTTTCAGTGTTTCTTCATCGACGGCACCGGAAGTCCATTCACTGCCGTCGAGTAAAACACTGCGTAACTCCAAGACGTGATCGCGGGTTTTTCCGTAGAGACAGGAACCTTGGCCGGAGGCGTCGGTGTTGATCATCCCACCGATGGTGGCGCGATTGCTGGTGGAGAGTTCGGGCGCAAAAAATAGATTGTGTGCCTTTAAAGCGTGGTTGAGTTGGTCTTTGACCACGCCCGCCTGAACTCGCACCCAGCCTTCTTCTGCATTGATCTCAATTATCTGATTCATGTGTTTTGACACATCAATCACTAAACCGTCCGTGAGGGACTGGCC
>CAJWCA010000237.1 GCA_913020395.1 uncultured Cellvibrionales bacterium
TATAGGCAACCGAGAGATGTAGATGCCCGCCCTCAGGAAGGGGCTGAAGGTAACTCAATTCATCTTCCAGTCGTGTTCCCAGATAGTATTCACGGTAATATTCGCTGTTCAGGAAATCGTCGGGGGCGATGTCAGCCAAGAGATAGGCACCCGGCGCAATACCGTCGGTGCTGGCATGATAAAAGGGGTCCAGAATATAAGGGCCATCCAGATACCGTTCAACATGGCGTTGGTAGTCTCCGCTTTCTGTTGTGTAACAAGTGTATAACACCCGGGGCTGTCCCTGTTTGGGATAGTGGAACAAGAGCGCATTGCCTACTTGAGGTATTCGGGATATGGCCTCGTTGAGGGAGCTGTAGAACTGATCCTCAGCAATATCCAGCACGGTTTGACTTATGTCCTTTAGCCAGTGCTCATGGATGTTTGATGCGTGCTTGTCAGTCAGTGAATTCATGTGGGAGCTTATTGATAGAGTAAGACAAATACGGGTTGATTACTTTACCGTGAACTGTCGATGATTACCAAACTGATCCCGTCAGGCGAATCTTTTTTGTCTTTTTCCCGTCCATTTTGGTCTACATTACGTCTATGAGTGGAATAACAGGCATTAACCTGATGTTGCCTTAAATATAGACCGAATGAGAATTGATATGATTTACCGATTGATTATTGCCCTTGCACGTATCCCACTACTCATCTTTACCCTGCAAGCCTCCAATAGTGTGGCAGATAGCATAGCCATTCCCGAGGCTGGAAAGAAAGCGGTGCTCGACCAACGGGCACAGGAGATCCGGCATCAGGTCGACCAATACCTCAGCGAAATTGCCAAGAAACGGTTTTCGGGAGCCGTGGTCATTGAATATCAGGGGGAAAAAATACTCTCAAAAGGTTACGGCGAGAGCGACCGGGAAAAACAGATTCTCTACAGCCCAACAACGATTTCAGATATTGGTTCTGTCACCAAACAATTCACCGCTGCTGCGATTCTAAAGCTTGAGATGCAAGGCAAGTTATCGGTGAGTGATAAACTCTCCCGGTATTTTCCTGACGCTCCTAAGGGCAAAGCGAATATAACCCTCCACCAGGTACTCAACATGTCTGCGGGTTTGCATACCTATTCCGATACCGGTGGTGGTGATTTTGAAGCGGTCTCAGAAGCGGGGTTTCTGGAGCTTGCCATGGGGCAAAAACTGCTGTCAGCGCCAGGCGAGCAGTGGGAATACTCAAATACCAGTTACAGTTTGTTAGCTTTGTTGATCGAGCAAGTTTCAGGTTTAACTTACGAACAATACCTTTATCGCAACTTGTTTAAACCGGCTGGCATGGAACAAACAGGCTATTCACGCCCCGGCTTTAAGCCCGAAAATGTTGCCGTTCAACATCGCAGTAGCCAGCCAAATGGCAAACCCACAGAAAAACCCTGGGAAGGAGCTGAGCCTTATCTGCACTTAAAGGGTAACGGTGGTTTACTGTCGACTGCGGAAGATTTATACCGGTGGCACAGAGCGTTGTTGGGTGACAACATACTGTCTGCAGAGGCCAAAACCAAATACTTTAAACCCTACCTGGATGCCTGGGAGGGGCGGCGCAATGACAGTTATGCCTACGGATGGTTTATTCAGCCAACAGACCGAGAGACAACCTTGATTCACCATGCCGGGGGCAACGGTTATGCTTTTACCTATTTCTTCCGCTTTGTTGATGATGGGGCTGCAATCATTATTGTGTGCAACGATAATGATGGTTTTAATTCCAAAGTGATCAAACAACTTCGAGGCATGGTATTTGATTCCGAATTTACGCCTTTGCCCAAATCGGGTTACATTACTCTGAATGAACTACTGGTAGAAAACTATGACATTAAACACATACTGGCTTTCATAAAAAGGGAAAAAGAAGGTGTAGCACCCTCTGATTACGATGTATCGGAGCGGGGGATTAATCACTTTGCTTATGCTTTTGTTCGCCAAAAGAAACTGCAGGATGCGCTTGAAGTGTTCGAGCTTAATATCAGCTTATTTCCACGTTCTGCGGATGTATACGACAGTTATGGCGAAACGCTTATTGCCCTTGGCCAGCTTGAGAGGGGGGTGCAAGCCTACCAAACGGCTCTGGAGTTGGACCCGGAATACGAAAATGCAGTGTTTGCCCTGGGGGTTCTTGAGCAATATCGAGACAAAACAAACGGGCAGTGAGATAGATTCTGCCGTTTGTCCATTTTCTCTTCTTTCAGGCAACGTAGCAGGGCGGCTTGTTAGGGTGTTGGAGCTCTATTGTGGGTCATCTATTTATTGGCTCCATCCATCCCGTCCCGGCCGTTTTCGGCTGGGCATCCTTTGTCAGTTTCTGTAAGGTCGGTTCTTTTTTGGGAGAATCCGACAAATGTTAGAGTTAACACGCGCAGCGATCGCCGTATTGAAACGTCCATTCGCGCTAATTGCACTGGGTTTGGTCACTTTTGCGGGCTATCAGGCGGCCATTGCCAATACCAATAATCAATTGATGTCGGGTGAGTCACCCAGTGTCGGAGCTGCACGCCTGGAAGCCGACGTTCGTTTCCTGGCCAGTGACCTTTTGGAAGGCCGTGAGGCCGGTACCCGTGGCTACGAGTTGGCAGCCACCTTTGTTGCTGAGCGCTATCGGGCACTGGGGCTGAACATGCCTGAGGGTCAAAACAATTACTTTCAGCAAGTTCCCATGAGGGGTGTTAAAAGCACCTATGAATTTGGCGGTGAGTTAACGTTCAGTGGTGAAAATGCGCCCGCTGCATTTATGCCGGGTACGGATTTTGTTGTTCGCAGTGGCGCCAGCGCTACACAGGACTTAATCGAAGCGCCGATCGTCTTTGTCGGTTTTGGTCTGGTCGCACCCAAATACGGTCGCGATGACTATGAGGGCCTCGATGTAGAGGGAAAAATAGTCGCGTATTTGTATGGGGCACCCAAGTTCCTCAACAGTGAAGAGCGGGCCTACCACAGTGGTCAACGCGCTAAAAATGCGTCTGATCGTGGCGCGATCGGCACAATAACGCTTTACACACCTACCTTCAGCAAGCGCCTGCCATTCGAACGTTTAATAGGTTATGTCACCGAAAAAAGCCGAATGTTCTGGATGCAGCCAGACGGTACACCTTATTCCGATAGCCCGGGGATCAGGGGCGAAGTCATTATCAATATGGCCGGCGCCGAAAAGCTCTTTTCCAAAGCCCCGGTGCAGTGGGATGCGATTGCAGAAGGCGCAGAATCCGAACAGGGTTTGGTGAAAGGGTTTGAGTGGGGTGTGAACGCAAGCATAGAGGTTGGCGCGGCACACCGTGAGAGTCAAAGCCCCAATGTGATCGGCGTGCTTGAAGGGTCAGACCCAACACTGAAAAACGAGTATGTTGTTTTAAGTGCGCACCTGGATCATGAAGGTATTCATAAAACCGATGAGGAGGGCGACGACGAAATTTACAATGGGGCTATGGACAATGCCACCGGCGTTTCTTCGATGTTGGAAGTTGCACGCATGTTGAGCCTGAACCCACCTAAGCGCTCTGTGATGTTTATTGCACTCACCGGTGAAGAAAAAGGATTGCTCGGCTCTGAGTATTTTGCCAAAAACCCCATCGTGCCGATTGAGAATATTGTTGCCAATGTCAATCTGGATATGCCAATACTGACCTATGACTTTACCGACGTGGTGGCCTATGGCGCAGAGCGTTCAACACTATTTTCCGTTGTTGAACAGGCGGCCAAGACGGCAAACTTAACGCTGAGCCCTGACCCGGTTCCCGAGCTGGGAATTTTTACCCGCTCTGACCACTATAGTTTTGTCGCAGAAGGCGTGCCTGCCGTTTATCTCGACCTAGGTTTTGCTAGCGGGGGGGAAGAGGCACAGAATGACTTTATGAAACATCACTACCATGAAAGATCTGATGAAGCCCAGTTGATTTCCTATGACGTGATGGCAAAGTTTGTGGGTGTCAACTTCCTACTGGCTCAGAACATATCCAATATGAAAGAGCGTCCCGTGTGGAAGCGTGGTGATTTCTTTGGCGAAACCTTCAAGGGCCCCATGGAAAAATAGAACCTTATTCGGGCGTGTTTTGATGAACATTGCCTTGTGGGTCTATTAATAAATAGGTCAGCCCCATCTCTTCTAACCAGTACATTGCCTTTTTAGATCCCTTTAAAAAGGCGATGGTGCTGGCCGCTCCAGCCACTACTGCCTGTTCAGCCATCACACTCACCGATTGACACTGATTGGCAGGGAAGCCTGTTTCCGGGTTAATGATGTGGCAGTAACGCTGATCATTTTTAATAAAAAATCGTTCGTAGTCACCACTGCTGGTCAGCGCGCCCGATGTGAGGGGGATCATTGCGACAGGGTTAGGTTCCTGGCGAGGATGTCGAATACCGATTAACCAAGGGGCACCGTCTGGATGAGGACCAATGACACCGATGTCGCCACCCAGGTCGACAACACCTGCGGTGATATTCATAGACTTCAGTAGCGATGTCGCCGCATCAACGGCGTATTCTTTTACACAGCCACCAAAGTCCAGTTCCATTCCCGGCTGGCTGAAGGTGAGTGTGGGTCTGTTCCATGTTATTTTTTTCCAGCCAACAAAATGCAGGGCGTTTTCTACTTCCGTGGGAGAGGGCACCTGCTGCGAGCGAAAGTCCCAGAGGTTTCGAAAGTACCCTGAGCTTATATCAAACAAACCGTCACTGAGTTGATAACACTGATCGGCAAAATCAATAATGGCTGCGGTTTCATCGTCAAGTGAAATGTTGCCGCCTGCTTTGCCCGCGGCATTGATCGCAGACGTTACACTATTACTTAAATAGCGAGAGTACTTTTTCTCCAGGCGAATTACTTCGTTTTCGGCAGAGCGATAGCAGCGCTCAAATTCTTCCCTGCTATGGCAATACAACTGCAATTCACAGGGGCTGCCCATGGCTCTAAACGGGTAGGAAAAAAGCTCCATCGTCTCAGCTTAGCCTCATTGGCCTAGAGAAATTCCATTTCTATTTTCAGCGTCAGCAGACTGAAGTCGACCAGACCTGGTGATTCTATGGAAGAGTCGTCCAGGCTGTATTCTCCAGCCGATCGGTACTTTTTATACGTCAGTCCGAGTGAGTAGTTATCCAGTTTTTTTCGAATTTCCAGCCCCGCGCTGCGAGCACCGTAGGCCGAAAGTCTATAGTCGCTTGAATAGTGGTTTTCTGTGAACGGCGCGCTAAAAGTATTGTTGAAAAACCCATAAAGAAATTTTTTGTAAACGCAGGTATTTATGTGTTGGAACCAGAGTTAGTAAATACAGTTAACCCTAATACTCCTATTGATATGCCAAATTTACTTGAAAAACAGATTAAAAAAGGTAAATCTGTGAGTATATTTCCAATACATGAGTATTGGCTTGATATTGGTCGTATAAAAGAGTTTGAAAGTGCTCATGATTCATTTAGCAATGGATTTACTCTAGATGACTAAATTGATAGCTGAAACAGCTTGGCATCATGAAGGTGACTATGTTTTTATGAAGAATCTAGTCACTAGAATTTGTGAAACATCGAGTGCAGATATTGTTAAATTACACATAACGCTTGATCTTGACGAATATATGAGTAAAGATCATGATGCGTATAAAACTCTTAAATCTTGGATGTTGAGTGCTAAACAATGGGAAGAATTAATTGGTATTGTGAGAAACAATGGCAAAGAACTTATGTTGCTACTCAACGATACCAAAGCCATTGATTTTGCATCAAAATTTAACCCAGAAATGATTGAAATACACTCTGTATGCCTAAATGTTCCAAGACTTCAAAGAGCTGTTATTGAAAATATAGACAAAAAGGCAAAGGTAGTCATAGGTATTGGCGGGTGCTCGTTAGATGAAGTTAAAAAAGCGGTTCAATTTTTTCATGAAAGAGAGATAGTTTTAATGTTTGGTTTTCAAAATTATCCTACCAAATATGAAAATGTAAATCTTGGGAAAATAAGGAAAATACAGGCCTTGTATCCTGGGGAAAAATTTGGTTATGCCGATCATACCTCTTGGGATGAAGATAATAACGAACTCATTACGCTTCTTGTCTCTGCCAATGGAATGGATTTCATAGAAAAGCATGTCACTACAGATTATGGAAAGGTACGTTGTGATTATTCTGCGGCTATTTCAATTGAACAGTTAAATATGCTTTATAAAAAAATAAAGCTTCTTGAAAATCTCTATGGTGACGGCTCCATGCTACTTAACAAAGCTGAAGAAGATTACTCTAAATATGGACCAATGAAAATGGCTGCTATAGCTAAGCACGATCTTGTTAAGGGTAGTAAATTAACAATGGGTGATGTTCATTTTTGTCGTACATCACAGTCTACTGGAATTTCGCAAATCGATCTGTTACAAGTTATAGGCAACAAGTTAGTCGAGGATGTGAAAATTAACCAAGTTATTGATTGGAACCACATTCGTGAAAGATAAAATGAAGGTCGGTTACTTAGTAACAGCTCGCTTGAAATCAACACGATTACCCAGAAAATTATTGCTGGAAATTAAAGGAAAGAGCGTCATAAGTCATATGCTAGATAGGCTTAAACTAGCTAATAATGTTGATGAAATTATTATATGTACATCTACAAGCGAGCAGGACAAGCCGTTAGGAGAGTTGGCAAAAGAAAACAATGTTAAATGCTTTTTTGGTAATCCAGATGATGTATTGACAAGGCTCCTGGGAGCTGCTGATGAGTTTAATCTTGATTACATTCTCAATATTACTGCAGATTGCCCTTTTGTAGACCCCTTTTATGCAGACAAGATAGTAGAAGAGTATTTGGAGACTGATGCTGACCTTATTAGGCAGTTTGACTTGCCACATGGTGTTTTTAGTTATGGAATTAAAGTTAAAGCATTAAGAAAAGTGGTAGAGTTAAAGGACTCTTCTGATACTGAAGTATGGGGTAGATACTTTACTGATACTGGTTTATTTAATGTAGTAGACCTTGATGTAAATGATAAGCACCACAATAGACCAGGCCTAAGAATGACACTTGATTACCCAGAAGACTTAGATTTCTTTAAGGCTGTGTTTGATGTCTTATATGTTGAGAATGAGGTGTTTTCATTGACTTCAATTCTTAACTTGTTAGACACTAATCCAGAAATTATTGAACTTAATAAGAGCTGTGGTCTAAAATTTAAGAAAAGATTTATTTCTCAGTCTGAGCCAATGTTAAAAAAGGTGAATAAAGTAAAAACTGCTTTAATAGTCGGTTCTGGGTCAATTGTTCAAAGACACATAAGAAATTTAAATAGAAT
>CAJWCA010000238.1 GCA_913020395.1 uncultured Cellvibrionales bacterium
GAAGGGACCTTGGGAGCGGGTGTTATGAGTCTTATTTTCCAGATGCCGCGCAACAGTCTTCTGTGGTTATTACTGGCCCAGGCCGCGGTGATTTTTCCTCATATAACTCGTCTTCCTATTTGGATCTTGGCTGTTTGGCTAGTGGTTTTACTGTGGCGAATTCGGATACACCGAGGCCGCTGGTCGTATCCCGGATGGCTGATCAAGATCTTTCTGGTGGCGCTTGCCTCACTCGGCATTAAGTTTGGTTACGGCACTATGCTGGGTATTGACCCAATGGTGGGCTTGCTGATTTCCGCATTCCTTTTGAAGCTCTTGGAGATGCAGAAACGAAGGGATGCCATTGTTGTTATCTATCTGGGTTTTTTCATCGCCGCGACACAATTTCTTTACGAGCAAACCATTGCCGCATCTCTTTATGGCGTATTTTCTATCACCTTGATGGTGATCGCCTTGCTGTCCGTAAATGAGTCTAGGGAAGTTAAGGGTTTTGCTCGCACCGCCTGGCGTGCCAGTAAAATGATGATGCAGTGTGTGCCCTTAATGATCTTGATGTTCACCATCATGCCTAGAATCGGTGCCTTGTGGTCAGTGCCTCAGCAGGGCGCGGCGGCGCAAACGGGTGTCAGTGATTCAATGTCGCCGGGAGATTTTACGGATCTTTCACGTTCGGGGAAGTTGGCTTTTCGTGTTAATTTTGAGGGCCCGATTCCGGCCCGCCGGGATTTATATTGGCGGGGTTTGGTTTTTTCTGAGTTTGACGGTCGCACGTGGAGTGCTTCCAAACAGTGGTTGTATCGCGATGGCGGTGCGATCAATTGGCAGGGGCTCGATCGTCATGACTGGCGAGATAACTTGTTGAGCGAAGGTAATCTGCAGCGTTACAGTTTGATTTTAGAACCGACGAATCAGCCTTGGCTCTACGCTTTAGCGATGCCCAATTCAATACCCACTAGTGCCGGGCTCACTCGAGCTCATACCCTGATTTCCAGTAAGCCGGTCACTCAACGTCGACAATACCGCGTTGAGTCGTCCACTCGATTCCGCTTGGAAGATAACATCACGGGCTGGCAGCGCAGCGCTCAAACACAGTTGCCAGAGGGGTTTAATCCTGTCACGAGGGCAAGAGCACAGTTGTGGCGTTCTCAAGAGGGAAGTGATCAGGCTTTAATTGATCGCCTGCTTAGCCACTATAACCAAACTTTCGTTTACACCTTGAAAGCGCCGGGTTTGGGCAAACACACGGTCGATGAATTTCTCTGGTCTTCACAAAGAGGTTTTTGTGAGCACTTTGCCAGCAGCTTTGTATTTTTTATGAGAGCGGCAGGAATTCCCGCGCGCGTGGTTGCCGGTTATCAAGGGGGAGAGCTAAGTCCTGCTGAGGACTACCTGTTAGTCCACCAGTTTGACGCACACGCCTGGGCCGAAGTTTGGTTGGAAGGTCGAGGGTGGGTGCGTGTTGACCCTACGGCGGCGGTAGCGCCAAGCCGTATTGAAAGTGGTTTGAATGATGCACTGTCCGAAGACGATGCAGATCTATTGGGCGACCCGACTTCCCTGATCTATTACCGCGACATTGCATGGCTCAATCAAGTACGCCTGCAGTGGGATGCGCTGAATTATTACTGGTATAGAAGTGTCGTGGGTTATGACCAAGATCAGCAAAGCAGTGTGTTTGATCGCTGGCTCGGTGGCGCCGACCCTTGGCGTATTGCTGCGGCTTTAATCGGTGGGGCAGCTTTGGTTCTGGGGAGTATCTCCTTGGCGGCCTGGTGGGGCGGTAGACGAGTGTTAGACCCCGTGAGTAAAGCTTATCATCGAATGGAACTGCGCTTGCGGCGAGAGGGAGTTCAACGACAGCGCGGGGAAGCACCTAGGGATTTCTGCGAGCGTGTAAAGCGCGACCGTCCTGATCTGGCACCTGAGGTACGCGCTATATCCGTGCTCTATGAAAAAGTCATGTATGGCGACCACAAAGCTCTGTCGCCTGAGCTGCAGCGTTTGGCTCGAAGGTTCAATCGCCTGTAATTGGTGCACCTTCGACAGAGTGGTGCGGCGCGTGCACCATTTTGTCGCCACAGGATCCCGCGCCGCATCATTCTGGTGCGATTTTCTCTAGTCTTTTGCACCACGCTCCCTAAGTGCTTGATTTCTAAGGCACTAAAATTGGGCACGATTCCTGCACCTGTTTTGCTCAATAATGAATTGCAGTCCATAAGATGAGGAATCTATGAAAATAACTCGCACATTAGCCCTGTCAGGTTTGGCCCTGTTGCCCCAGTGGGCAGCGGCTGAGGATGTCTTGAACAGCGGCAACACCGCCTGGATCTTGGCTTCGACCGCCCTGGTATTGTTTATGACACTGCCGGGCTTGGCCCTGTTTTATGGGGGCTTGGTGCGCAGTAAAAATGTGCTCTCAGTCCTGATGCAGTGTTTTGCAATTGCCTGTATCTCCTCCTTGTTGTGGTTAATGTTTGGTTACAGCCTCGCCTTCGGTGAGGGCAATGCCTGGATTGGCGATTTTGGTAATGTGTTCTTTTCCTCGATGGATACCGAAACCTTGGCGGGCGACATTCCTGAACCTCTGTTTGCTATGTTTCAGATGACCTTCGCCATCATCACGCCGGCTTTGATTGTGGGCGCCTTTGCTGAACGTATGAAGTTTTCGTCGATGTTGATCTTCAGTGGTTTGTGGTTAATGGCGGTCTATGTACCCGTCTGCCATTGGGTGTGGGGCGGCGGTTGGTTGGCCCAGATGGGTTTACTCGACTTTGCCGGCGGTACCGTGGTTCACGTGACGGCGGGCGTGGCGGCCTTGGTTGCCGCACTGGTGATTGGCAACCGCACAGGTTTTCCTGAAACCGCAATGCCTCCCCATAATATGACCATGACTGTAACCGGTGCCGGTATGTTGTGGGTCGGTTGGTTCGGCTTCAATGCCGGTTCAGCATTGGCCGCCGATGGCAGTGCCGCGATGGCGATGGTGGTTACTCATATTTCAGCAGCGGCCGGTTCCTTGGCGTGGATGGCCATTGAGTGGATCAAATTCCGCAAGCCCAGTGCCTTGGGTTTGGTGACGGGCATGGTTGCCGGTCTGGGCACCATTACACCCGCGTCGGGTTTTGTAGGGCCTGCAGGTGCCTTGGTGATTGGCCTGTCTGCCGGTGTGGTCTGTTTCTACATGACTCAGTTCATCAAGCGTAAGCTGGTTATTGACGATTCTCTCGACGTCTTCCCGGTTCACGGAGTGGGTGGCATTTTGGGTACTTTACTGGCTGGTGTCTTTGCCTCCACTGAGCTTGGATTATTTTCCGGTCAAGGGTTTGCCGATGGCATCACCACCATTTGGCAGCAGCTGGGTGTGCAGGCCATTGGCGTGGCCGCAACCTTTATCTATACCGCGATTGTGACCTACATTCTGCTGAAGTTGACCGGCGTGCTCACGCAGGGTTTGCGTGTCAGTAAAGATGAAGAAAACATGGGCCTCGATATCGTTCTGCACGAAGAGTCTGGCTACAAGTACTGATTGACGTTTTGACCCTCTGCTGACCGGTTGAAAAACTGGTCAGCATTCCCTCCTTTCCATTGCATCCTGCTTTTCTTATTTGTAAAGTGTCAGTGCTTGATGACAAGGCGCTGAAGCCTTGTGATTCCCTCTTCGCAACGATGTATGGTTCTCATGATAAAACGCTTAATTTCTGCTCTTTCGCTTAATCTAATCTTAGCTTCAACGGCATTGGCTCAAGGCATCACCCTGTTTAAGGATGAAGCAGGTAATACCAACTGGCAGCACCTCGCCAACTGGACCAGTGGCACCTTGATTATTCTCCTAGTTGTGGTGATAGGGAATCTATTTTACAGCCGACGCGCTTTGCGACATTCCAATGGCTCGTTAGAGTTGATTCGACAGGACTTGGAGCGCCGCGTGGAAGAACGGACAGCGACCTTAAATGAAAGTAACGCCTTGTTGACCGTCAGCAATGACAAGCTGGAGAGCGAAGTTACCCGTCATATGAGCACCGCCGAGTTGCTGCAAGCTTCCGAGTCCTACATTAAGGATGTGCTTAAATCCATGCCCCTAATGTTGGTGGGGCTGGATAAAAACTTCCAGGTGACTCAGTGGAACAACTACGCAGAAAAAGTCTCTGGCATCAGCACCGATTCAGCACTTGGGAAAGACCTGTGGAAGGTGTATCCCATCATTACTGTGAGCCGCGCACAAATTCAACAAGCCCTCGATACCAACGAGCGGGTGACCGTTGAGCACAGCCAGCGTGGGATGTACCATTTCGACATCACCATCTACCCCTTGCAAGAGGGCACGGAAGACGGTGTAGTGATTTTGATCGATGATGTCAGCAAGAAAGTGATGGCAGAGAACATGCTCATCCACAATGACAAAATGTCTTCTATGAGTGAGCTGGCTTCATCAATGGCCCACGACATCAATATTCCACTGAAGAGTATTTTGTTTGACCTGCAAAGTTTCCAAAGTTTGATGGCAGAGGGCGAGGTCGAGACCGACGAGGCAAAAGCCCTGTTGGAAGATGCGATGGAAAAAGGCCACTCGGTCTCCACTATTATTAATAACCTCCTGATTTTCGCCCGCGGCCGCAATGATGAAAAACAAATGGCCTCGGTGCCTGAACTGATGGAGCACGCCATTGAGTTGGCGGGTGGGATGTTATCACTGTCTGACGAGCACTCTTTTAAAGATGTCGTCATTGAACGTGAATACGAAGACGATCTTCCGTTAATCCCTTGTTATGTAACGGAACTCCAATACGTATTTATCAGCCTTTTCCGCCACGCTTGCCACGCGTTGGGGCAGAGCGTCGGCGATGGTTCGGACCCTCAAATCAAAGTGGTTGTCAGCGAGTGTTATGACGCCCTGTGGATCAAAATTCAGCACAACGGTGTTGGTTTGAGTAATGAAGAGCAAATGGATTTGTTTGAGCCGTTTTTTGGTAACGCTCAAAACCTGACCGATTATGATTCATCGAGTCGTTTGTCCTTTGCCTACTTTATTGTGACTGAGCAGCATCAAGGCGATATGGCGGTGACGTCGGACAAAGATGTCGGCAGTACGTTCCATATCCAGATTCGTTTGAAGTAATTTTTCTGAGCGTGTGCCAAGTCAGTGGCTGACATGGCAACCCATCCCGCCGAATAAAGGGGGGGGGCGTGCAATGTGACAGGAGAATCCTGTGTTGCTGACTTAGGTCAGTATTAGAAAGTAAATGGCAGTACAAAGGATAAGACCTGCCAAGGCGCCAGATTCGAGCTGCTTCCATGCTTTTCGTTCTAACGCGGCGATATCGATTGTTTCATATTGAGGGTGTCCTGATTTACTCATTGATAATGTCCTCCCATTATTTTCAGTAAGCCGATTAGGGCCAAAAATAGCCCAGTCATGGTACTGATTCCATAGATAAAAAGGCATGACGACTCGGTCTTTGTCCGCTCCACAAAGAAGGAAGCTTCAGCCTCAAGCTTAGATCGTTCAGTTTTTAGTTTGGCCGCCTCCGATTTTAGTTTCACAATTTCGACGTGTTCCATGTCTCTGCCTTCGCAATGAATTTTGCTCAACAACGTCTACTCGTGCATCGTTGTCGGGCAAAGCTTTATAGAGCGGCTATCTGCACTAATTTGGCAAATAATTAAAATAATTTCCCCCTCACCCTTGAAACTCATTCTTTTAGCCTTATATCTTAACTACGCCAGCTCAAACGAGGGGCGTAAAAAAATTTAGTCTGGTCCGCAAGGACAGGCGAACTCAAACATATTGCTCCTTAGAGGATATTATTATGCGTAACGTAGATTTTGCTCCACTGTACCGTTCTTCCGTTGGCTTCGACCGTATGGCCAACTTGCTCGATACCATTTCCCGCACGGAAAATAAAGAACCCGCTTACCCTCCCTACAACATTGAGTTGACGGGGGAAGATCAATACCGAATTTCTATGGCCGTGGCAGGCTTTGATCAAAGTGAACTTGAGTTGATTGTTGATCAGAATAAACTGACTGTCTCGGGCAAAAAAGCCGTCGATAACACCCCGCGTGAATATTTACATCAGGGCATCGCCGCGCGTAATTTCGAACGCCGCTTTCAGCTGGCAGATCATGTAAAAGTAAAAGACGCCAATGTCGTTAATGGCCTGTTGCATGTGGATTTGCAGCGTGAAATCCCGGAAGCCATGAAACCTAGGAATATAGCAATAGGTTCCGGTAAGGGTCATCAGATTCAGGGCGAAGTGCAAAAAGAATCCTTGCAGCCCGCGAATCAAAGCGCCGCCTAAGGGCGACAGAAAACCTCAATTTTTTCTCCCATTGTAGTACGCTCCCTTGCGCCAGTATTTGCTGGCGCTTTTTTGTGTCTGCACATTGTTCACTTATGCCGTGAATAATTTTGCTCTGACGGTAGAGCGATATTCGCTGGGTGTGATCGACAGCAACTTCTTAAACAGACCCGTAAAGTGTCCCATGTCTTGGTAGCCAATTTTGTAGGCGACTTCGCTGATGGTTAAATTGCTGGTTTGTAATAAATCCTTCGCCGTTTCAATTCGGATTTCTTGCAGGTATTGCAGTGGCGACTGATCTGTTGCGGCTTTAAGACGACGATTGAAAGTACGTACACTCATATCAAAACGCGCTGCCACGTCGCTGAGTTTTATTTGTCGACTGTAATTGTCTTGTAACCAAATTTGAGCTTGAACGATATCCTCATCGGGGTGGTGCCGGGTGCTGCCTTCAAAGTAGCTGGTACTTTCATACGCACGGCGGATTTCATGGGAAAAGTTTCGTTCAACAATACTGGCAACGGTATTACCATAAATGCGTTTTATAAAGTGAACCGTGAGGTCGGCCATGGCATTGACGCTGGCCGAACAATAAAGATTGCCGGCCTGAGTAATAAAGTACTGACGTTTCAACTGAACCCGGGGGTAGTCTCGTTGAAATTGATCAAAGTAATGCCAGTGGGTTGTGGCGGGTTTATCGTTCAGCAGGCCAGCCTCTGCTAAAAAACAACACCCCGTGCCCACTGCATTGATCGTCGTGCCATTTTCATAAGCCTGCTTCAGCCAGCCTAAGAGAGCTGTGTGTTTTTTAACGATGGGGCGGGGGTTTCGCCAGAGCGCGGGCAGATAAATTATATCGCTATGTCCGATATTCCCTAGGTCGGTATCGGGTGTTAGAGGGAATCCGATACTGGTGTGAATGACCCCTGGCACAGTCGCGGTTGTCTTGATTTGCAGGGGTTTGGCCTGCCGTCTGTCGATACCCCGGGCGGCACTTTCTGCCGCTCGCA
>CAJWCA010000239.1 GCA_913020395.1 uncultured Cellvibrionales bacterium
GGAAAAAGAGTATGTTAAAGACTAATACATAGAGTACCCGGTGCGGATATGGATAAAAAAACGTATACAGGTGGTTGTCTCTGCGGGTCTGTCAGGTTCTCTCTGTCTGGCCCCGTTGATGTTGTCAATTGCTGCCACTGCTCCCGCTGTCGCAGGCGAACAGGTTCTGCATATGCGACTATTGTTCACGCTGCTTATAGTCATTTCCAGTTTACAGAGGGCGAAGAAAATATTGTCACGTTTAACCCGGATGGCTGGAATTCACGCCGGTTTTGCGGAAGCTGTGGCAGCCCATTGCCAGGGTGGGATGAGGAGGATGATGAGGTGGGTATTCCCGCCGGTCTATTTGACGAGGGGCTGGATGTCTCTCCTAGCCTGCATATCATGACCGCATCAAAAGCGAGTTGGCATGAGATTAGCGGGAACATCCCCCAATATGAGGAGTTTCCGGATGATTGGTAATCGTAATGACAAGCATTGTCGCCAGAAAGAGTCATCAACATGACTTACGATGAGTTTAATGCGTTTTGTCAATCTCTGAAGGCAACGTCTCACTGTGTTCAGTGGGGTAACTCCCATGTCTGGAAGGTGGCGGGAAAGGTGTTTGCCATTGGAGGCTGGGAAAAGTCTGAACATCCGGCTTTTACGTTCAAAGTATCCGATCTTAATTTTGAGGTTCTGCAAGAACAGCCCGGATTCAGGCCGGCACCTTATATGGCATCACGGGGCATGAAGTGGATTCAACAGCACCTTGTGGCTGAGGATGAAATTGAGCGTTTGAGGTATTACCTTGAAGAATCCCATCGCATTGTTTCTTTAGGTTTAACTAAAAAATTACAAAAAGAGTTAGGACTTAATCAAAGTTAAAGGAATGAGAAAATTATTATGAAAAATCTGATGAGCTGGCTTCTAATGCCGGTTTTTGCATTATCGATAAGTAATGGGGCTGTGGCAGAAGGTAAGGTTAAAGCACCTGAAGTATTTTCCCAATTGAAGTCTTTGGTGGGCGTTTGGCAAAAGGAGGGCGCGGAAAATTCAGATTTCACGATCTCTTTTGAGTTGACCGCCAATGACACCACCTTAATAGAAACCTGGAATTATAAAGGCAAGAAACATTCCTTGACCTTGTATCACCTGAACGGAAAAAGCTTGATGGCAACCCACTACTGCCCACAGGGAAACCAGCCAAGGCTTAATCTATCTGAAGACACCACCTTGGACAGCATCGCATTCAGCTACCTTGATGCAACTAATTTGGCCAGCCTGGATGATTCACACCAACATTCGCTGGGTTTTGAGTTGGATAGTTCATCCAAAAAAATCCGTAGAAAAGAGTCATACCTCAGTGAGTCTGGGGTTGAAACTTCAGAATTAATTCTGATGCGTAAATAGATTTATGTAAGGCAATTGGAAAAGGACAGAGGACAAGAGAAATGAGACCTAAAAAATTAATTCCCCTGATGTTTTTGTTTAATGCGGTAGGTAATGCCAACGGGGAAGTATCGTTTCTGGCGGAAACTGGCTTTATTGTCACCAACAAGATCACAGTGCAGTCCACCAGGGAGGATGCCTGGAAGGTATTCTCCAAGCAAGTGGATGACTGGTGGCCTTCAGACCATACTTGGTGGGGAAAGGCGGGCACTCTGACAATAGATACACATGCAGGGGGCTGCTTTTGCGAAAAAATGGGTAACAAGTCGGCGGAACACATGCGGGTCACATTTGTAGAGCCGAATGCTCTGTTGCGCATGAGTGGTGGTCTGGGGCCGCTGCAAGGCATGGGCATGTATGGCGCACTTGATTGGGCATTTGCAGACACAGAGCAGGGCACCGAGGTCACCCTGACCTATAAAGTTAATGGCATAAACCCGGGCGGCTTCAAAGAGTTGGCCCCTATTGTCGACCGGGTGCAGGCGATTCAGCTATCGGGTCTTGGGCAGTTTATTGAGTCGCGTAAGTGATGCGCGTGTACCTTTACTCAAGGCTGTGTCGTTGGGGATGCGTGGATTAAAAAGTATGCAAAATAATTTTTATGTCATCAGCGGTACTTCGGGCACAGGTAAAACAACACTGCTGGAATCTCTGCAGCAAGAAGGTTACCCCTGTTACCGAGAGCCAATTCGGGCGTTGCTGACTGAGCAGCTTCAAATTGATGGTCCGGCGCTGCCTTCGAAAAACCCCTCTCTGTTTGTGGAGGAGATGCTGAAAATGTCGATCCGGGATTACGAAAAGGCCAAAGAAGATGAAAGTCCGGTTTTCTTTGATCGGGGCATTCCCGATGTTGTCGCCTACGCTGCCAGATTTGGTGTTGAAGATGTTGACGTTGAGTCAGTAGCCAGATCACATCGTTACAACCCAGTTGTTTTTTTGTTGCAGCCCTGGGAGGCGATTTTTGTCAAAGATGAAATGAGAGGAAAGAGTTTTGAGGAATATCTACAGTTCCATGAACAGCTAAAAGAGGCGTATCTCAAGCTCGACTACACCGTATGTGAAGTGCCACAAGTGGATATTAAAGAGAGAACACAGTTTGTAATGTCTCACATTCAGTCTGTTTAAAATACCTTATACTAACCCCTTCCCACTGGAGCTGCTCCGTCCTAACACCCTGTTTAGTAGGTTCTTAAAAAAACATAGGCCGTTAATCTTCTGTTAATCTTTTGTTAAGCTGACATTCACTTCTTACCACTAAAGTAGCGCCACTCAACAACGAGGCAACTTTAGGATATTGGTAATGAAGGTTTTAACACAGGGAATAGCAGCGTCGCTGGCATCCACTCTCTTTCTGGTCGGTTGTGGCGGCGGAAGCAGCAGTATTGAACGTTTAGTAGAAGACACCATTCAAGAGAGTCAGCAAAAAGAGATTCGCAACGAAATCGAACAGGTAATGGACAGGTTTCATATCCCGGGTGTGTCGGTTGCGTTGGTCGCTAATAAGCGGGTTGTTTTTTCGGAGGGTTTCGGGTTTACCCACTTGGACGCGGGCAAGGCGGTGACGGGGGATACGTCATTTTGGCTGGGTTCAACCAGTAAAGCTGTTGCCGGTGTGGCTTTAATGCGGGCGCAAGAGCAGGGCCTTCTGTCTCTCGACGATCATGTGCAAACGCTGCTGGCTAATGACTCGGGCATGAATCTGTCTCTGCCGCACACCCATCCGGTATTACTGCGGCACCTGGTGAGCCATACCAGTACCATCGTGGATACCGATAACTACGACTGCGCCTATTTTGTGGGTGAAGAGCAGGGCGAACACTACAGCCTGGCCAATGCCTTCATTGGTGGCGACTGCAATGAGGATACCCCCGTTGACCTGGCCGGTTACTTAAACGCTTATTTGTCGGAGTCAGGTGCGTACTATTCTGCAGCTGACAATTTTTTGCTCGCTGAACCCGGCGCAAGCTTTGAATATAGCAACATCGCCTCGGCCCTGGCTGGTTATACCCTTGAGTCAGTGACAGGTACCTCTTTGGCTGACTATGCGATGGAGCATATCTTTAGCCCGCTGGGCATGAATAATACCAGCTGGAAACGCAGCGACTTGGTCTTGGAAGATATTGCCACACCCCATGTCTGGGATGATGAAAGCGCAGCCATGGTCGACTTGCCAATTTATGATCTTTCTACCTGGCCAGATGGCGGTCTTCGTTCTAGCGCCGACGACTTGGCCAAGCTATTACTTGCCATAATGCAGCAGGGTGAATTGCCAGCCGGTGAGCAGCAGGCCGTGCGTGTGTTAGCGCAAGGTTCGGTTGCAACACTGCTGGAACCTCTGGTTGAAGGCTTGGGTCTGGAAGTGGGAGTATTTTGGATGACCACGGAAACCTATACCGGCCGGAAAGTTGTCGGTCATGCCGGATCGGATCCTGGTGCCTACAGCTTCATGTTTTTTGATCCAAAGGAGCAGGTTGGCGTTGTGTTGATGGGCAATGGTGATGATGAGTTCGATGATACATTTGAAAATGCTCATGGACAATTAATTGAAACACTTCTGGATGCGGCGGAGGTATTGGCGGTTGTCGATTGATTGATACGCATGCCACATTCTAAGCGGATTGCTGTAAACTAAGCCAATGTCTCGGCGTGGAGTCTGTGCTCCACGCCTATCTTTGAGGGAATTTACACAATGTCAGAACCCAGCTCCAGATCTTTAATCCTGAATCAGTTTTTACCCTACCGCATGGTTAATATCGCCAAGCGAATCAGTGATTCTTGTTCTGAAATCTATTTCAATGATTTTTCAATCTCCATACCCGAGTGGCGTATTTTAGCGAGATTGGCGGAAGATGATCGACAGAACGCCAGAGACATTGGCGATGTGACGTTCATGGATAAGTCTAAGGTATCCAGGGCGGTCAAATTATTGGAAGACAAAGGTTATCTCTTTAAAGAGAAAGACAGTAAAGACAATCGTGCGACCTACCTTTCGCTCACCAAAACCGGACGCCAGCTGTATCACGATATTGCGCCCCGAGCACTGGATTGGGAAGGCCAATTGATTAGTGCTCTGGACATTAAAGAATATCGAGATCTTTTACAAACACTGGAAAAACTGGATCGTCAGCTGGACGCAATTGATGGCATCCAAAGCTAATCATTACTGAGTTCACTGGCGATCGAAAGAGCTTCTTCAAGAGTGCCAAGATCGCCGATGTGATTCGCAAGCAACAAAACTAAGCGCGCATTCACACGTTCACTTTGCTCGCGATCAAGGTCGCGATGAATGTTGGTAAGGGCCGCGTAAAAGGTGTCGGGGTCGCTAAAATTTGGGTTTATATTCAGGTGCGTGGGCTTCATGCTGCTGACTCCAAGGTAAATCCAAGTGCTTTCTTTTTTGCCTTGTTAATGGCAGCGGCGGTAAAATGCTTCCAACGAGCGCTAATAATTTGATCGGGCCTAAAAAGGTAGGCGTTTCCTGGTTGGAGGTCATATCGTTCGACGATTAGGCCTTTGGTGTCGAAGACCCAATGGCAACGCTCATTATAGGTTTCATTCAAGTCTGTTGGCTCCAATTGGCTGCTAACCAGCAGTATCCTGAGGTCGTTTATTTCTTTTAATGCCTGTAGTTCCAGCTGAAGGGAAGGTTGATCGATGAGGTCGACGTTAATCATAGCGACAAAACAATTACCCAGCTGTTTCAAAAGCCAGTCGTCGTGCCCGTTTATCTGGGCGGGCGCGTCGTGAGCCGCAGCGCCAACAGTGAGTTTTCCCTGGAAGTGGGCATCGTCGCTGGTATTCAGTGGCGACGATTGATAAATACAGGGTGTGGAGAGTCGGCCACTATTTACTAGTGTGCGAGCGAATGGGTTCTTTTTTGCGAGTCGCAGGGTTTCATCTCGAAAAATACGACTGATTCGATTTTTGGGTGTTATGAAGTCGGTAGCGCGCGTTGAGTTGGTGATGTTTTCCGTGGCTCCTTCTTGTCGTTCGGTATTGTAAGTTTGCAAGAGGCTTGGGAGTGCTTCATTGCGAAGAATGCGAGACAGCTTCCAGGCAAGATTTTCGACTGACTGGATTCCCCCGTTTGCGCCTCGTGCCCCAAAAGGTGATACCTGGTGGGCGGCGTCACCCATAAAAATAACGCGACCGTGAACAAAGTTATCCATTTTTCGACATTGAAAGGTGTAAACACTTGCCCATTCCAAATCGAATTCCACATCCTTGCCTAACATGGCTTCCAGCCGTGGGCGAATGTTGTGTTCCTTTTTTTCCTCTTCCGGGTCTGCATCCCACCCCAATTGCAGATCGATTCGCCATACGTTGTCGGCCTGACGGTGTAGTAATGCAGATTGGTTGCGATGGAAGGGAGGATCAAACCAAAACCAGCGCTCAGTGGGAAAGTTTGCTTTCATGACAACGTCGGCAATAAGGAAGCGGTCCTGAAAAACCTGACCCTTGCTTTCCAGGCCCAGTTGAGTGCGAATATTGCTGTTGGCTCCGTCCGCTACCAGAAGGTAGTCACAACTGATTGTGTAATTTCCCTCGGGCGTGGCTACTGTAATATGGGTCACCGTCTCTTGATTATCGATCTCAATCACTTTGTTTTCCCAGCGTAAATCGACGCCTTCCATATCGGCAATGCGATCAACCAGATACTCTTCAAAGTAGTATTGCTGCAGATTTATAAATGCAGGTAGCTTGTGATCAGTTTCAGGGAGCAGGTCAAAATCGTAAGTCAGTTCATTCTGAAAAAATACTTTTCCTCGTTTCCAGGTTATGCCTTTTTTAACCATGCGATCGGCGCAACCATAGCGATCCATAACCTCTAAGGTGCGTTTGGAAAAGCAAATCGCGCGCGAGCCAACGCTAACGGTGTTGTTGTCGTCAATAATGACAGAAGGAGTGCCTTGCAGTGCCAGGTCAATGCCTGCCGCCAGTCCGCAGGGGCCAGCTCCCACAATAATAACCGGGTGATGCTGTCGGGCCTCTGCGTCCTGATCGTCACTTCTAACATAGTCATATATAGGGTTGGTATACGTCTGTTGCATCGCGGCTTCTCGCTATTATGTGCTCTCAGTTGAGACTAATTTATCGCTTTTTATGACGTATATCAAGAGTTTGAAGTCTATAATTTGCTTATTTAGCCGCATATGCTTTAAATAATCCTAGCTTATTAGTTTTAAGTGAGAGTATTGTGTGTTATCTTGTGGTCACGCGGCCGCTAGGGCCGACCGATTCTTATGACAGACAATTAACGGGTAATAGCATGGCTAAAAAAGCGTTTGCGTCCTCAGCGGACCTTGGTATAAAGAAAGAGACTTTGGAGGTGCTGGGCGATGGTGTCTATGCACTGACCGCAGAAGGCGACCCCAATGTAGGCGCGATTGAAGCGGAAGATTTTATCATCGCCATTGAAGCGCGGGCGACGCCACGGGCGGCCCGGGATTGGTTGGAGATGTTGCGAGAACATACTGACAAGCCGGTGAAGTACCTGGTGTTAACCCATTATCATGCTGTGCGTGTTTTGGGTGCCTCTGCGTTTGAAGCGGAGTCTGTTATTACCCACGAAAAAACGAAGTTTTTGATCGAGGAGCGAGGCACTCAGGATTGGGCGAGCGAATTTGGTCGCATGCCACGTCTGTTTCGCGAACCCGATGGCATCCCCGGCCTAACCCATCCAGATATCATCTTCAGTGACCGTTTATGCATTCCTTTGGGTGGCGACCGGGGTGATTTGGTATTGGAGTACTGTGGCCGCGGTCACACCGCCGGTGACATTGTTGCCTGGTTGCCTAAACAGAAAATCCTGTTTGCCGGAGATCTGGTTGAATCCGCTGCCGCCTTGTATACAG
>CAJWCA010000240.1 GCA_913020395.1 uncultured Cellvibrionales bacterium
TAATTTCCATCGCGCTGATAATGGCCGGGATGTTCAGGTAGCTTTGTGGTGATGGATTAGGCCCGATACAAACGGATTCGTCCGCGAGGCGAACGTGCATCAGATTGCGGTCCACTTGTGAGTGCACCGCAACGGTTTTGATGCCCATTTCTTTGCAGGCTCGAAGAATCCGCAGGGCAATTTCGCCACGGTTGGCGATCAGTATTTTTTCTAGCATTTTGCCAGCTCCTTAATACGGTGTGGAATACAGCGGGGCATTACACAATCGTAATCATAGGCTGATCGAACTCTAGAGGTTCGCCATCTTCAACCAGAATGGCTTCAATGACACCGGCTTTATCGGCTTCAATTTGGTTCATCATTTTCATGGCTTCTACAATGCAGATCACGTCGCCCTGTTTAACGTGTTGTCCCACCTCAACAAAGGCGGGAGAGCCGGGACTTGGAGAAGAGTAATAGGTGCCGACCATGGGCGATTTAATGATGTGCCCGCTCAGGCTTTCTTTCTTCTCTTCTGTGGCCGCGGGGGCTGCTGCCGCGGGAGCCGCTGCTGCAACAGGTGCTGCCGGCATGGGCGCATATGCCTGGGGGGCTGGAGAGGTGAAGGTGTTGCGACTGATGCGAACAGACTCTTCACCCTCTTTAATTTCAAGCTCGCCGATGTCTGATTCTTCGAGTAGCTCGATCAGTTTTTTAATTTTTCGAATATCCATTGTGTGGTCTCTGGTTTGTTGATTGTCGGCCTGCAGGCCAATTTATTAGGAGTTACGGTGATTCAAGCTGTTCAAAGGCGGCCAATAATGCCAATTCATAGCTCTTTGCACCGAAACCGCAGATGACGCCTTGGGCGACATCAGAAAAATAAGAGTTGTGCCTGAATGATTCCCGCTGGTGAACGTTGGAAAGGTGCACCTCTATAAAGGGAATGTTTACGCCGAGTAAGGCGTCTCGCAGGGCAATGCTGGTATGAGTGAAGGCGGCAGGGTTAAATATTATAAAGTTAACCCCTTCTTTTGCAGCGTCATGGATGCGGCCTATGAGTTCGTATTCCGCGTTGCTCTGCAATGCTTGTAGGTGGTGCCCTTTATCGACACAGATATCAGTCAGTTGGCGGTTGATATCGTCCAGGGTGGTCGAACCGTAGACTTCAGGCTCTCGTGTTCCTAGAAGGTTCAGGTTGGGGCCGTGAAGCACTAATATTGTCGCCATGGGGATTGCCGAGCCTGATAAGAATGTGGGCTGAGTCTGCTACAAAATTGACTGGCTGTCCACGAAATTTTCTTATTTTGGGAAATTGAGCGACGTTAGCAGCAAGATTGAAGAAGTTCGCTTGATTAGGTGGCTTCTTTGGTTTTCTTCGAGAGTGAAAACAGGCGTGTTTGCCGAAGATTGGCTATAATTTGACGAAATTAAGCACTAGGTTAAACAAAGTGCTTAATTTCGGCCAGAAAATCGCTAAAACTGCTGCCAAAGTCTTTGAAAATGCTCAACTTAGTTTTTTGCTGCGTATTCCAGGGCGCTCAACATGACATCCGTGCTCAATATTTGAGGCAAAATACGAGGTTCACCCGTTCCGCTGGCGGGAAAAACCAGGTAGAGCGGAACGCCGCTTCTTCCGTGTTTGTTGAGCAGGGTGGTGATTTCGGCGTTGTAATTAGTCCAGTCACCTTTGATGGTCAGTACATCGAGATTGGTAAGGGCGGACTCTATCGTTTCATTGCTGAGCACCACACGCTCATTGGCAAGGCAAGTGATGCACCAGTCCGCTGTCAAATTAACTAAAATAGGCCTGCCTGAAGATTTCTGTGCTTCAAAATTGGCAGCCTGGTAGGGTTTCCACTGGTCGTTTGAGCCCGACTGGTGTCCGGAATAGGGCATTAACTGAAAGGGCAGTGCCAGCGCAAACAGGGCGGCCGCTAAGGCGATTGCCTTGCCAAAACCACCACTTGAGTGTTCTTTGAGCCAGAGGGCAAAGGCGATAAAAATGGCGCCGATCACCAAGAGTGCCATGTTGTCGCTTCCCGCTTGCCTGCCCAGAACCCAAAGCAGCCACACGGCCGCGAGGTAAAGAGGGAAGGCCAGGCACTGCTTCAGGGTGTCCATCCAGGCGCCAGGTTTAGGCAGCCAATGGCTCAGTCGTGGTGAGTGGCAGATCAGCAGAAAGGGTAATGCCATGCCGAAACCGAGCGCACCAAATACGCTCAGACTGACTGCGGCGGGTTGCGTGAGCGCGTAGCCCAAAGCGGTGCCCATGAAGGGAGCGGTACAAGGGCTGGCGACAACCGCTGCAAGCACGCCGGTAAAAAATGAACCCTTTAGACCACCGCTTTCGGTGAGCTGTTGTCCTGCGCCCATGAAGCTGGCGCCAAAATTTGCGAGCCCAGACAAGCTGAGACCCATTACAAAGAAGAGGTAGGCCAATAAGCTGACTAAAACCGGCGATTGAAGCTGGAAGCCCCAGCCTACCGATTGCCCACCTGCCCGAGCTGCTAGCATCAGTGCTGCAACAAGCACAAATGCGCTTACCGAGCCTGCGGTATAGGCCCAGCCGTGACCTTTGTGATCACCTTGAGCGTTGGCGATGCTCAGCGCTTTAATTGAGAGCACGGGGAATACGCAGGGCATAAGGTTGAGAATGGCACCACCTGCGATGGCGAGCAGTAGAATATAAGGTAGCCATGCGCTCGACTCCTGCGCATTTGCGCTGGAGGGTGCTTCGGCGGTTACGGCGGCGGGTTTGCTGGTTTCGCTGATGTTTGCCGTCGTGAAGTTAACGTCGTAATACTGGTGTCTTGGGGGATAGCATAGCCCGGCGTCGGCACAGCCCTGAGAGGTGACTTTCAGAGTGAACGATTCGGGCAGGCTTTGATCTTCTATCAGCACTTCAGTGCTGTTGTAGAACACCTCGACTTCCTTTTGAAAGACTTCGTCATATTTCACCAGGCCCGCCTCATAGGTGGCAGGTAGCGTTTTATATTCCCCGTCAATAAAGGCACTGGCTTTGAATCGGTCTTTATAGAGATAGTATTTAGGGGCAATGCTCCAGGGCAAGGAAATCTGCTTGCCGTTGAGCTCTGGCAGTACCTGGTAGGCCTCCTCTACTCTGAGGAAGGTTTCTGTCTGCAGGTTCTGGGCGGAAGCTTGCGCGGAAAAGGCATCGGCCCCGGCCGTAGATTGTGAAAACGCCGGATTAGCGAGCATCAGGCTTAAGAAAAATAGTATTAATGTCGGTCGCATGTCTTGGAAACTCTCTTGCAATTGCTTTTGATCGGCTTGGAACCGTTGCTTTGACCTGCGCTTTAGGGCAGAGTTTCCGCGCATTGTATTCTATTTTTAGGTTCTTTGGATGTTAACTGATCGCGATAACAGATTTTGCGGCATATTGTTCTTTACGTGCGCTTTTTTCCTGGGCGGGTGCGCCACTTCTCCAGAGCAGGCCGCGCCTGTATCTAAGGCGCCTGCCAAGGTTGAGGTGCCCGACAACTCGGTCGCCATTGCTAACTTGCTGGCCGCAGCGGAAAAAGCCATTTCTGCAGACCGCCTGATGTCCCCCGTGCACGATAATGCCTATGATCGCTATCAAGCGGTGTTATTAATGGAACCGAGCAATGCCCAGGCAATTTCGGGTCTGCAGCAAGTTCTTTTGCGTTACATTGCCTTGACTCGCTCGGCAATTGCACGCCAAAAGTGGTCTCTGGCGAACACTTATCTGGCTAGGGCGGCGCGGCTTGATGCCAGCGCCGGCCTGGTAAAAGAACTCACGCTCAGTCTGAAGCAGCAGATGGCGGCCGAAGCTGAGCAGCGTGGAGCGCAAGAGGGTGTTTTTCCCTTGAATGCCAAATTGTTCGCTCGTCGAGATGCTTCAATCGTGGCCGAATTGCAAGCGATAGCCCGAAGAGTAAAGTCGACCGAGGAAACCCTGCTGATTGTTGCGCCGACTGATGCCGATGGTCGCTGGATCTATAGTCAGATGAAAGCGGCGGTTCCCGGATTCCGCCTGCGGGGCGATATCAAACTGGGGCGTAAGGTGAAGGTAGTTTTACGTACCCCGATCGATGCTCCTCGGGGCGAATAGTGTCGAGCTCAACTATTAAACTGGAGGCGCAGCCACTGTGAGTTTATTTCGTCAGTCCATTCTGGTGGTGACCGTGCTCATTGTTAGCCTGCTGGCTGGTAATCTAGTCATTAGTGTCCACAATGCGCGGGAGTATCTCTCCCAGCAGATGCAAGTCCATGCAGAAGATACGGCAACCTCCCTGGCTTTTAGTTTGTCCCGGGCAGCGCTGGAAGAAGATAGCGCGCTGATCAATTCAATGGTCGACATTATTTTTGACCGCGGTTACTACCGTTTAATCGAATTTCGTGATCTGGAGGGGCAGTCCGTTGTAAAGCGAGAATTGCCTATTGAGATAGAGGGTGTGCCACAGTGGTTTGTCGAGGCGCTGGTGTTGTCAGAGCCTGAGGGAAAGGCGGATGTTGTGTCGGGGTGGTACCGCTTGGGTGAGCTGCAGGTCATCAGTCATCCCGGTTATGCCTATCGGGACTTATGGCGAGTGTTTGTCGGCCAGTTACAAGTATTTTTGTTAATCGCGGTGATGAGTTATCTGTTTGTCGGCATTGGTTTGAGTGTATTGTTCCGGCCGTTGAAATTGCTGGAGCGACAGGCTGACGCCATTGGACGAAGAGAGTTTCCGGTGCAGGAGCGCTTGCCAGGCACGCCAGAGCTGAGAAGTATTGTACTCGCCATGAATCGAATGGTAGGCAAGGTGAAGCTCATGTTTCAGGAGCAGGTAGAGTTGTCGGAGAATCTGCACCGCCAGTCCTGGGTGGACCCCGTGACAGAGCTGCCCAATCGCCGGGATTTTGATGCCCGCCTTGACGCCTTAATTCACTCTGAATTTGGCGGAGGTTCAGCCGCGTTGATACTGCTGCATTTGAGTGAACTTCAATCGCTGAACGATGTGGATGGTCGAGAGCGTGGCGATGATTTGCTGAAGTTGGTCGCCAGTATTCTGACCCGCGAATCTGCCGAGATTGCTGGAGCGGTTGTCGCCCGCAGAAGTGGAGCAGACTTCAGTCTGCTTTTGCCTTCATTGGGCGAGGCAGAGGTGACGTTGTTTGTTGACGCTCTGTGTATCGAGCTTCGCGCCCGAACAAAGGTGTTTGCCGGCGTATCCTATTCACGAGCGATCAGTTTGGGAGATCCGCTTTTGGCTCAGGCGGATATGGCTTTGCGACAGGCGCAGCACAAAGATGATCAGGCCTGGGTATTATTGCCAATGCCTGAGGATAAGCAGGGCGATGATAGTGCCAAACCTCCAATCAGAACCGCCCAGCAGTGGCGCGATTTTCTATTGAGGGCAATGAGCGAAGAGTCTATTCAGTTTCACTACCAGCCGATATTCGATTGTCAAAAACAAGCCCGCCATTTCGAAGTTTTTTGTCGCATTCCCGACCTGGATGGCAGTTTACTAAAGGCGGGTGTATTTTGGCCAATGCTCGAGCGCTTTGATTTGGCTGCCCAGACGGACAGAAAAGTTATTGAACATTTAAATGTCGAGTCTAGGCGTTTGGGGCTTTCTGATGCGAACTCTCAGAGGCTTTGTGTTAACCTTTCACTGACATCTATTCTGGATGCTGACTTTTTACAGTGGCTGATTCCGTTCCTGGATGAACATTCAGATTTTGCTTCCCGTTTGTTGTTTGAGCTCCCGGAGTCTTGCCTGGCGGCCCACAGGGAGGCAGTGCAGAATTTTGCTCAGCAGCTGGTGGCAAGAGGTGCCGGACTGTCACTGGATCACTTTGGCTTGGGCGCCAGGGCATTTAGCTATTTGCAAAGTTTACCGCTCGCCTGTTTAAAGGTTGACCGGAGTTTCATTCACCAATTGAATGAACGTCTTGATAATCAGTTTTTTGTTCGCTCCCTGGTGCAGATATCGAGAAGTTGTGACGTTGAAATTTTTGCCGAGGGCCTTGAGAATGAGGCTGAGTGGAACTGTGTGATTGACTTGGGTATTAATGGAGGGCAGGGCTTCTTCTTAGGTGAGCCCGTTGAAGACATTCTGGATGAATAAATGAAAGCTATACTACTATTAGGATGTGCGCTTTTAGCGTTTTTCGGTGGCAGCGAACGATTGCTTGCTGAGACTACTAGCGCTGGATCGGGGCAATTAGTGGCGGCGGATGCTCGAATCAGAAGCTTGCTGCCAACCAAGACAACGACGGCGGGCTTTTTGACTCTAAACAATCGCTCCTCTTCGGATGAAAAATTAGTAAAAGTTGAGGCTGAAGGGGTCGGCTCAATAGAGATTCATGCCCATATTCATGAAGGGGGCATGATGAAAATGCGCCAGGTCTCCTCGTTATTGGTGTCCGCCAATAGCTCGGTTTCGCTACAGCCCGGTGGGTACCATTTGATGCTGTTTAAGGTGGGTGCCGGTTTTGATCCCGGGCAGTCCGTAGTGTTGCAGCTGACGTTCGAATCGGGTTTTCAAATGGATGTAACGGCAAACGTAATCAGTGTTCTACAGGAATGATGCCATGAGCTCTACAGAATCAACGGAAAAAGGCTCAGCAGTGTTGCGTGGCCCGAGGGAATGGTTGTCGGAATGGCTAGATAATTATGGCGGCGGTGGAATGCTGGTGAAGTTTGGCGGGATAGTATTGACACTCTATCTTCTGGCCTCGCTGGGGGCAGGCATGTACTGGAGCTCGGAGCCCGATGCTTTTAATGTTAAGGATCGCGCCGCTTCTGCTTCAGGGCAGGTCCAGAAAGTGGTGGGAGTGGCTAGCACGGCGACCCTGATAGGAGTGGCCGAGACCTTGCTGGATAAGCCCGGTGGGTTTATCAGTAACGATATCATGCCGCCGGGCGTTTGGTTGGACAATATTCCACACTGGGAGTACGGCGTCCTGATTCAAGTGCGCGATATGAGCAAGGCCATGCGAGAGGCGTTCAGTCGCTCGCAGTCCCAGTCGATAGAAGACAATGATTTGGCTCTGGCCGAATCGCGTTTTAACTTTGATCACGACAGCTGGGCAGTGCCTGCATCAGAGTCGGAATATCGTCAGGGTATCAAGTTTCTGAATGCCTTTCTGACCCGCTTGGTTGACGATAATCAGCAAAATGCCCAATTCTATGCACGTGCAGACAATTTAAGATATTGGCTCTCTACCGTTGAGTCTCGATTGGGGAGTTTATCCCAGCGTTTGAGTGCCAGTGTTGGTCAGCGCCGGTTAAACACCGATTTGGCCAATGAAGAGCGAGCCTC
>CAJWCA010000241.1 GCA_913020395.1 uncultured Cellvibrionales bacterium
AACGGTTACTCGTGAAGAGCTCGACGCTGCGGTTCGTGCCATCGACGAAGAAGATACGAACCCAGTGAAGGCTAAAAAAGCTGCGCCGAAGAAAAAGGCTGCTGCGAAAAAAGCCCCAGCTAAGAAAGCTGCTGCCAAGAAGCCTGCGGCGAAAAAAGCACCGGCCAAAAAAGCGGCTGCTGCGGAAAAAGCTCCAGCTAAGAAAGCTGCGGCTAAAAAGCCAGCAGCGAAAAAAGCACCGGCCAAAAAAGCGGCTGCTAAAAAAGACGCTAAGAAATAGTCTTTCGCCTATTGAAATTAGGAAAAAGGGGCCTTCGTGGCCCCTTTTTTCATCCAGCCCTTTAAAAACCATCTGTAAAGCTTATCTAAATGGCCAACAGCGTGCGTATTTCCTTGCCGCCGGTCATTCGACTTTGCTAAAGCTTGCCGGGCACGGGCTTATATTTCCGCCGAGATGTGTCAGTATTTATATTGGAGCGCTTAATGAGCGATACTATGGAAACAGTTGCCAACCATTTGGTGCCGATGGTCGTAGAACAGACCAATCGCGGCGAGCGGTCTTACGATATCTATTCCCGGCTTTTAAAAGAGCGGGTTATTTTTCTGGTAGGGCAGGTGGAAGACCATATGGCGAATCTGGTGGTTGCCCAGATGTTGTTTCTCGAGGCCGAAAACCCCGACAAAGACATCCACCTTTATATTAACTCTCCCGGAGGCTCTGTCACGGCGGGCATGTCGATTTACGATACCATGCAGTTTATCAAGCCAGATGTCAGCACCATGTGTATTGGCCAGGCCTGTAGCATGGGGTCTTTTTTGCTGACGGCTGGCGCTAAAGGCAAGCGTTTTTGTCTTCCAAATGCCCGCACTATGATTCATCAGCCCAGCGGTGGCGCACAGGGTCAGGCCTCTGATATCCATATTCACGCCCAGGAAATCCTTAAGATAAGAGAGCGCTTGAACGAATTGATGGCGTCGCACACCGGCAGAAGCGTGGACGAGATTGCCGTGGCCACAGAGCGCGATAACTTTATGAGCGCCATGGAGTCCAAAGAATTTGGCCTCATCGATGACGTATTGAACCAGCGCCCAACTGCCGAATAAACACGGTTTTACCCGTGTAAAACTCCGTCGCGACACGCGCGACGGTAGTAAAAGGGCTGGTTTTTGTGCAAATTTGTTATAAAAAGTTCCTGAGATGACTTAAATGTCATGATTTTAGCCCAACTGGCCCTTGAAAAATGCCGTAAAAGCTATCATCTTGTAGGTAACTGATAGGTAACTGAGTTTTTGGAAACGGAGTGGTTTAATGACCGATAACAACGGCGAGAATGGCGACGATAACGGCAAGCTTTTATATTGTTCGTTTTGTGGTAAGAGCCAACATGAAGTACGCAAGTTGATTGCCGGTCCTTCTGTGTTTGTCTGTGATGAATGTGTTGATCTATGTAACGACATCATCCGCGAAGAAATACAGGAAAGTGAAGCTGAAGGGCCTTCAGAGAAGCTGCCTACCCCTGCGGAAATTGTCGAAAGCCTGGATCAATATGTTATTGATCAAAAGCGTGCCAAAAAAGTGCTGGCTGTAGCAGTCTACAACCACTACAAGCGCTTGCGCGTAGGCGACAAGAAAAAGGAAAAAGAAGCGGTTGAGCTTGGCAAGAGTAATATCCTGCTGGTTGGCCCCACAGGTAGTGGTAAAACACTGCTGGCGGAAACCTTGGCTCGCCTGCTTGATGTCCCCTTTACGATTGCTGATGCAACCACACTGACCGAAGCGGGTTATGTGGGTGAGGACGTCGAAAATATCATTCAGAAATTACTGCAGAAATGCGATTACGATGTCGATAAGGCCCAGCGTGGCATTGTGTACATTGATGAGATCGACAAAATTTCGCGCAAGTCTGATAACCCTTCGATTACCCGGGACGTGTCCGGTGAGGGTGTTCAGCAGGCGCTGCTCAAGTTGATTGAGGGTACAGTGGCCTCTGTGCCGCCACAAGGCGGACGCAAGCATCCTCAGCAGGAGTTTTTGCAGGTTGATACCTCAAACATTCTGTTTGTCTGTGGTGGTGCCTTTGCTGGGCTCGACAAGGTTATTCGGGATCGCTCTGAAAAGGGTGGTATTGGTTTTAATGCTGAAGTTAAGAGCAAGGATGACTCTAAAAACCTGGGCCAGACCCTGAAAGAACTCGAGCCAGAAGATCTTGTACGTTACGGCTTGATTCCAGAGTTTGTAGGGCGTTTGCCTGTCATCGCAACGCTGGATGAGCTCGATAGTAGGGCGCTGGTACAGATATTGACTGAGCCCAGGAATTCACTGACCAAGCAATATGCCAAGTTGTTTGAAATGGAAGGTGTCGAGATTGACTTCCGTTCAGATGCACTAGAGGCGGTTGCCCAGAAAGCCATGGATAGAAAGACGGGGGCTCGAGGCCTGCGCTCTATTATGGAGAACGTCTTGCTGGAGACTATGTTCAAAATACCTTCAGAAGACGGGGTGTCGAAGGTGGTGGTCGATGAGAGTGTGATCAAAGGAGAGTCGGAACCACTATTGGTTTATGAGGCTCTGGAGACGGCTAAGTTGGCTCAGGATGACTCCGCCTGATCGCTCAATATGCTAAATGAATAAGGAATAATCAAACAGGGCCTCATCGAGGCCCTTTTTGTTATTTTTGCACCTCAGAACTTGTAATTCAGCCCTTACGGCCCCACTCTTAATACATTCGTGGGCTCAAAGGCCCTTATGTAACCGGCAAAATTCGAGGCTGTTTTACCCAGCGTAAAACGCACCGCAAGCGAGGCAAAAGATGGACCAGAATGAAGTAAGCACCAATAATCCCGATGATTTGCCTCTGCTGCCCTTGCGGGATGTCGTCGTCTATCCGCACATGGTCATTCCTTTGTTTGTTGGGCGTGAAAAATCTGTAGAAGCACTTGAGCAGGCGATGGCCCATGACAAACAAGTTTTGTTGGTCGCGCAGAAAAATGCCTCTGACGATGACCCCAGCGAAGACGACCTTTATCGTATCGGCACGGTCTCTACCATTCTCCAGTTATTGAAACTTCCCGATGGCACCGTGAAGGTGCTTGTAGAGGGTGGAGAAAGAGCCAGCATCCAGACTGTTGATGATCAAGGCAGTTATTTCCGCGCCACTGTTGAACGTATGGAAGCAGAAACTCTGCCAGAAAAAGAGGCAGATGTTCTTCTGCGATCTGCCGTAGTGCAATTTGAACAGTATGTAAATCTGAGTAAAAAAGTACCCTCTGAGGTGATGACCTCGTTGTCGGGCATTGATGATTTGGGGCGACTCGCCGATACCGTCGCTGCACACATGACTCTCGACCTGGCGCAAAAACAAGAAATTCTGGAAATGGGAGCGGTTAGAGAGCGCCTGGAACATTTGCTGGGATTGATGGAAGCGGAAATAGATTTATTTCAGGTCGAAAAGAAAATTCGTGGACGCGTCAAAAAACAAATGGAGAAAAGCCAGCGCGAGTATTATCTGAATGAGCAAATGAAAGCAATTCAGAAAGAGCTGGGTGACATGGGCGAAGAGCCTAATGAAATCGAAGACCTTGAAAAGAAGATCAAAGAGTCTGGAATGAATGCCGATGCCGAAGAGAAAACTCTGGCAGAACTGAATAAATTGAAAATGATGTCTCCTATGTCAGCTGAGGCTTCTGTGCTGCGTTCATACATAGATTGGATGCTGAACGTGCCTTGGAAAAAACGCAGTAAAGTACGGCACGACCTTGAAAAGGCCGAAGAAGTTCTCGAGGCCGACCACTATGGTTTAGAGGAGGTGAAAGAGCGCATTCTTGAATACCTGGCCGTGCAGAAACGTGTTAAAAAAATCAAAGGGCCCATTCTGTGTTTGGTTGGACCTCCCGGTGTAGGTAAAACCTCTCTGGGTGAATCCATTGCCCGTTCGACTAACCGTAAATTTGTACGAATGGCACTGGGTGGTGTTAGAGACGAAGCTGAAATACGCGGGCACCGTCGCACCTACATCGGTTCCTTGCCGGGTAAATTAATTCAGAAAATGTCCAAGGCCGGCGTTAAGAATCCACTCTTCCTGTTGGATGAAATTGACAAAATGGGCATGGATAATCGTGGCGACCCAGCCTCTGCCTTGTTAGAAGTTTTGGATCCCGAGCAGAACAATAGTTTTAATGACCACTACCTCGAAGTTGATTACGACTTGTCAGATGTGATGTTCATTTGTACGTCTAACTCCATGAATATTCCTGGCCCTTTGCTAGACCGGATGGAAGTTATTCGTATTCCGGGTTACACGGAAGATGAAAAACTCAATATCGCTACTCGCTATCTGATTCCCAAACAAATAAAAGCCAATGGTCTGAAGGCAGCTGAAGTGTCGATTGAAGAGCAGACTATCCGAGACATTATTCGTTATTACACCCGGGAAGCCGGTGTGCGTGGTTTGGACCGGGAATTGGCGAAGGTCTGTCGTAAGGTGGTTACGCAGCATGTCAGGCACAAAAAATTGGATAAAGCCGTTGTATCTGCCGATCTGCTTGAAGATTACCTGGGTGTCTACAAGTTCGATTACGGTCGTGCTGAGGAGGAAAATCAAGTGGGGCAAGTCACCGGTTTGGCTTGGACCCAGGTTGGCGGAGAATTGCTTACCATTGAAGCCTCGGCAGTGAAAGGCAAAGGTCGAATGGTAAAGACTGGTTCACTGGGTGATGTGATGCAGGAGTCCATACAGGCTGCATTGACTGTGGTTCGTTCAAGAAGCCAGGGTTTGGGTATTGCCCCCGATCATCACGAAAAACGCGATTTGCATATTCACGTGCCAGAAGGGGCTACACCTAAAGATGGCCCTAGTGCGGGTGTGGGTATGTGTACGGTACTGACCTCAGCTTTCACGAACATTCCTGTGCGGGCGGATGTGGCCATGACCGGCGAGATTACTTTGCGTGGTGAAGTGCTTAAAATTGGAGGCTTGAAGGAGAAGTTATTAGCTGCTCACCGGGGTGGGATCACCACCGTTGTGATTCCTGCTGACAATGAGCGAGACCTAAAGGATATACCCGACAATATTAAGGCGGACCTGATCATTAAACCGGTTAAATGGATTGATCAGGTGCTGGAAATCGCCCTGCAGTATATGCCCGAACCCTATACGGATGAGGAATATCAGGCGCTGGAAAAGCAGGCACAGAGTGACAATAAACAACAGGGCCCCGGCCGTATCAGTACACACTAGGATCTCTTTTATTTTTTCGGGCGGGAGGCTTGTTCTAAGTGACCCGCGCCGATCTTGATCAGTAAACCCATAATTCGTTCAAAATACAGGCAGCATGCGGCTTTCCGGGCATTTTAGGTGAATGTTCGCTTGACCGCTCAGGAGCCAGTTGGTATAAAACGCAATCCGTTTGCTCGCCGCAGGGCATTCTTGGAACTGACATTTGAAATCGCCCGAAGGCATTACCTTTGAGGCAGAATTTTTTGAAATACTATTACCGGAACTCATAATAAGAGGGATTGAGTGTGAATAAATCTGAACTAATCGAAGCCATAGCAGCATCTGCAGACATTCCAAAAGCCGCCGCTGGCCGTGCATTGGATGCAATGGTAGACACCGTAACAGGTGCATTGAAAGAAGGTGATCAGGTTGTCCTGGTTGGCTTTGGTACTTTTGCGGTTAAAGACCGCGCTGCTCGCACTGGTCGCAACCCTCAGACAGGCGCAGAGATCCAGATCGCTGCTGCTAAAGTACCAGGCTTCAAAGCGGGTAAAGCACTGAAAGACGCAGTAAATAGCTGATTGATCAGTTGTAAACTTCTGCCAGTCGCTTGATTTGACGGTAGTTTACCAAAATAAAGGCGCATCTTGTTGATGCGCCTTTTTCATTACAAAATGACTAGTTTAAACGAGGTAAGCCATGCTGCAGAGTTTCCGCGATAACCTGAAGGGGACCGTTGCCAAGGTGGTCATTGCATTGATGATCATTCCTTTTGCGTTATTTGGCGTCGATTCGCTCTTTCTGAGTGACGGAAGTGGCACAGATGCGGCAGTTGTAGATGGTGAATCCATTTCAGTGGCAGAACTTTCCAAAGCCATCTATTTACAGAAACAGCAAATGTTATCCCGCTTTGGGCAGAACATACCGGCGGAGTTCCTCTCTGACGAGCGCCTGAGTGGCCCTGTGTTAGAGGATCTGGTGCGCCGGCGGCTGAGTGTGAATTTTGCCCGCGATGGCGGAATGGCGGCCAATGAGCGGGAATTGGACAACATAATACTGGGTGGGCAGCAGTTTCAAATAGACGGCCGCTTTGACGCTCAACGTTATACCCAAACATTAAGGATGATGGGATTCACGCCATCAACCTACAAAAAGATGCTGGCAGAAGAAGTTGTCATCAGTCAGTTGGCCAACGGTTTGACCCTGAGTGCATTTGCAACCCAGGCGGAGCTTGAACATAACGCAGTGCTCAGCGAACAAACGCGCGACTTCTATTACCTGACGCTTTCCCCGGATGATATCGGCGAAACGATCACCATTGGTGATGCAGACATCGCTGAGTATTACGAAAATAATCAGGCCCAATTCATGGCGCCGCAACAAATTTCTACGCAGTACATTGAGGTTTCTCCCGAGATGTTGCGCGCTGAAATTGAGATTACAGAATCTGATTTGCTGGATCAGTACGAACAGGATATGGACAATTTTGAGGCACAAACAGAACGCCGTGCCGCTCACATATTGTTCGAAGCTCAGGACGGAGATGCCCATAAAGATCTGGCACAAGGCGCCGTCGCTCGACTGGCCGCAGGGGAAGACTTTGCCACTTTGGCGCAAGAGCTATCCAGTGACTCGCTGTCAGCCGAACACGGTGGGGACTTAGGGTTTACCACAGGTGATATTTTCCCTCCCGCTTTTGAAACTGCACTCGCAGCGTTGGAATTAGGCGGTGTTTCAGAAGTGGTAGAGACAGAAGCAGGTTTGCATATTATTAAGTTGCTGGAAATTCAGGGTGCGGAAAAACCCACCTTTGAAGAGCAGCGCAATAGCATCCATCAAACGCTCACGGATGCAGCCGCTGAAGAGTATTTTGTTGAGATTCTCGAAGATCTTGGTGATCTGACTTATAACGCTGAAAATTTGACCGAAGCGGCTGATGCGCTAGGTTTGACCGTCTCGACCAGTGAATTATTCCCCCGTGCTGGCGGTCAAGGCCTTATGGCAAACAGCCTTGTGCTGGAGGCGGCCT
>CAJWCA010000242.1 GCA_913020395.1 uncultured Cellvibrionales bacterium
CTCGTTCTGCTCTTGATGGCACTCACCATCAACACGCTGGTGCATGCCTTCAATCGTACCGAAGAGGTCCGCCACACATGAGCGCCTCACTACTTCCATTGAGTATCGAGAACGCCGATGTCGATATCAATCGTCAAACGCTGCTAAAAGGCATCAATCTCACCGTTACCAAGGAGCCGCTAAGTATTGTTTTGGGGGCCAACGGCGCCGGCAAGACCCTGCTACTTAAACTCTGTTCGGGTTTATTACAAACCAGCCGCGGCCAACTTCACTGGAATCGTTCAATACAAATAAGTAAGGGCTCGCTGCCAGCACTCAGCCTAGTTTTTCAAAAACCGGTTCTCTTAAAACGCAGTGTCGCAGACAATATCAAATTTGCTTTAAAAGGGCTGTCTCGAAACAAGATAGAAAGTCAGACTGCTAGCGCCCTGCAATGGGCTGAAATTGAAAGCCTTGCCGACCAACAGGCTAATACCCTCTCCGGTGGCCAGCAACAACTTGTCGCGATCGCCAGAGCTTGGGCCACGCAGCCCGAAGTGCTCCTGCTTGACGAACCCACCGCCAATCTTGATTCAGTCTCGGCGGAACACTTAATGGATTTGTTTGTTGAACTCAATGAGAAACATAAAATAACCTTTGTCATTGCCACGCACGACCAGAGAGTGATGAATCACGCCCGCCGGTTAATTCACATGGTTGACGGGAAGATCGTAAGTGATGAACACTCTGACTAAACAGCTCTTATCGGGGGCGCGCACATTCATTGTCTCGTCTTCATTTCTGATCTCGTTTGGCCACTCTCTACTAGCCGTGGCCCAATCGAGCGCGGAGCCCAACGCGATTACGACAGAGTTCTCAGGCCACGCAAAATATCAATTCATCGACTCTTACTTTCCTGACGACTCTTTTTATCGAACACAAACGGGCGCCTCCAAGATTGATCACAATCTGGAGTTCAGATTTAAACTGGCCGTCTATAAAGGACCCTGGTCAATTCAGGCAGATTATCAACTGATTCATCAGTATTCCCGGAGTGGTTTGTTCACGCAAAACGAGGACAATGCTCTGTCATCAAATCACTCACTGAATGATCGAGAACGCCTGCTGGATTTAAGTGACTCACTCTCAATTCGCGACACTAGCACAACACAACATCGCCTCGACCGCTTGCATGTCAGCTACACGGGTGAAAAAACCGTGTTTCGCATCGGGCGACAAGTGTTGAGCTGGGGTAACGGCATGATATTTAATCCGATGGATATTTTTAATCCGTTTGATCCCGCCTCAATTGATACGGAGTACAAAGGCGGCGACGACATGATTTACGGCCAATACCTGCTTGAAAGCGGTGATGATATTCAAACCGTTTGGGTTTTCAGGCGAGACCCCAACACGGAAAAACCCAACGCCGAACAACGCTCGCTGGCGGTAAAGTATCACGGCTTTGCCGGTTTATTAGAATATGACATCTTGCTGGCTGAACACTACGACGAACGGCTGTGGGGAATTGGCCTCAGCCAGGATGTGGGTGGCGCTCTATGGCGCGCCGATGCAACACTGACCAACAATAAAGACACGGGAGACACAACAAACACCTTCGTCACCAACCTCAGTTACTCTTGGGTCGCATGGAATAAAAATATCAGTGCTGTCGGGGAATATTTCTACAACGGCTTCGGAACCTCTTCAAGCCCCTACTCCCTGCAGGGCACTATCGATAATACCTCTTTGAAAAAAAGATTAGACAGAGGTGAGCTTTATACTTTGGGCCGTCACTACCTTGGGCTCTCGGCAACAATGGAGTTAACACCGCTTTTCTGGCTAACGGGCCAACTGCAAAGAAACCTGGATGATCGCTCTACTCTGCTGCAATTGATTACTCAATATGATCTGGAGCAAAACCTGCAACTCACGTCAGCAGTGAACCTTCCATTTGGACACACTGGCAGTGAATACGGCGGAATCGATTCCGGGATAGAAAACCTTCCTCTATCTGCAGGCCCCAGCCTGTTTGTACAGCTTGCCTGGTATTTTTAAGGCCGGTTTAATCTGACCCCACGTTTCCCTCTTGCACAGCAACAAACTGTTTTTCAGTGTAAACAATGATGACAGAGTTTTCTGGCACTCCTCGAATAGCTCTGATTCAATAGCAGCCTGAAACGCACCCTACACCCGTATTGAATCGAGCTACGCTTATGACCACAACTACGCGCTTTGATAATACTCGCCACATGATTGCAGCCACCGCGCCCGAAGAGCCCGTGTATTGCCTTTCACCCACGGTCCTGCAAAACCAGGTCAATCATTTTGTTCAAGGTTTTGACGGCACGGTTGGATATGCGGTCAAAGCCAACCCGACACCTGAGGTTATTCGCGCCCTGCGCACAGCGGGAGTTAACACCTTTGATGTAGCCTCCATTGCTGAAGTTGAACTGGTAAGAAGTATCGCGCCAAATGCGACCCTGCTCTACGACAACCCGATAAAATCTCGCCGCGAAATCCAACGGGCCTACAGCGAATATAATGTACGTAGTTTTGCCCTGGATGACGCGATAGAACTTGAGAAGATAGCCAGCATTATCGGCGAGGATCCAATGCTTGAACTAACCGTCCGCTTCAAAATTGCCGATGCCACGGCTGTCTACGATTTAAGTACAAAATTCGGTGCGGACGAAGCCGAGGCGATTGCGCTTTTACGGCAGGTAGATTCATTGAATTACAAAGCGGCGCTGACGTTTCACCCGGGCTCGCAATGTACCGACCCTGCGTCTTATTCCAACTACATCAACAAAGCCGCTGAGATTGTTGAAAAATCCGGCGTCAACATTCAGATGTTAAACGTAGGTGGTGGATTTCCCACCCCTTACCTGGAAGCCAAAATTCCTGAACTAAAGGCATATTTCGATGCCATTAACACAAGTTGGCAAAAAGGTTTCAAACACCAGGATTGTATTCTGGTGTGTGAACCCGGCAGAGCGCTGGTTGATGCCTCGGTGTCTATAGTCACTCAGGTTAAACACCGCCGCGCCACCCCGGTTGTCTATCTCAACGATGGTGTCTACGGCGGATTTATGGAGCAGGCCTTTTCGACCATTGAGTTGCCCCTGCGCACCTACCGGGGCGACAAGGAATTTACAGGTCCTATCCAGCGCTTTGTCGCCTTTGGCCCTACCTGTGACTCCATTGACAAATTTGGCTATGAACTGCCTTTGCCCGACAGCATTGCCGAAGGCGACTGGATTGAGTTTGGCCTGCAGGGAGGGTACGGCTCCAGTACTGCCACTCAATTTAATGGATTTGTCTCCAAAGATTACGTATTGGTAGACGAAGGTTTTCCGCAAGCGTAAACATAGCTCACCTTCTATGATTAGACGTCAACGTTGATTCACCGGGCCGAACTGGACAAAAAAACGGCCCGGCCCCATTAGTCTTGAATAAAACTAACCAGTGACGCATTTATATTCGTTTGCCACTTCTCACTTGAGGACCTAAGCTGTCAATCCAACGTTGACAAAAAAGAAGCTAGTTTATGTCGAACCCTCTCATTACAGGCATGGAGCCTAACCAGACCGTATTAGTCACGGCCGGTGCAAATGGAATAGGCAAAACCATCGCGGAAACCTTTCTTGCGCACGGCGCCCAGGTGCACATTTGTGATGTTAACCCTTCCGATGTGCAAGCGTTTGTAGATACCCACCAGAACGCGACCGGCACCGTTGCAGATGTGTCATCGATTAAAGACGTGGAGCGAATGTTTGACGAGCTGTCCCAGCACTACGGCAAGCTCGACATTCTGGTCAATAACGCAGGCATCGCGGGCCCCACGGCTGCAGTAGAAGACATCAAACCTGAGGACTGGGAGCGCACCATTGCGATTGACCTCAATGGTCAGTTTTATGTCTCTCGCCTGGCCATCCCCCTGCTCAAACAAGCGGGCGGAGGTTCTATTATCAATCTCTCATCCAACGCGGGCTTATATGCCCTGCCATTGCGAGCGCCTTACACAGCTGCAAAATGGGCAGTGGTCGGGTTTACCAAAACCCTCGCGATGGAACTGGGCCCCGACAACATCCGAGTAAATGCCCTGTGCCCCTGCAGCGTCAACGGCCCCAGAATTGATGGGGTGATCGAGCGCGATGCGGCAGAGAGTGGCTCTTCCCCCGAACTTATTCGCAAAGTGTATTCGCGCCAAAGTTCACTTCGCCGATTTGTAGATGCTGAGGATGTCGCCAATATGGCCCTGTTCCTCGCCTCTCATCTGGGCAAAAATATTTCCGGTCAGGCCATCGGTGTCGATGGTCATACCGAAGGTTTATCTAACTGGACAGACGACATCGAGGTAGTTCAATGAAAGCAGCATGGTTTAATCGTTTTGGCAGCCCAGCGGAATCCCTGGAAGTGGGGCAATACGCCAAACCCGAGGTCGGGCACGGCGATGTGCTTGTGAGAGTGCACGCCTCGGGCGTGAACCCCTCTGACGTTAAAAAAAGGGCGGGCGCATTTCCCAACCTGCTCGACACCGGCTCGGTGATTCCACACAGCGATGGTGCGGGCATTATCGAAGCCGTTGGGCGAGGAGTGCCCAAAAGCCGCATTGGCGAGCGTGTGTGGGTATACCAGGCCCAATACGGGCGTATGGAGGGCACTGCGGCTGAATATGTTGCACTCCCCTCAGAGCGGGCCCCTACTTTGCCGGACACGACCTCTTTTGCCGAAGGTGCCTGCATGGGCATTCCCGCGATGACCGCTCACCGCTGTGTCTTTGCCGATGGTTCTGTGCAAGGCCAAACGGTATTGGTGACCGGTGGCGCCGGGCGTGTTGGACACTATGCCATTCAATGGGCTAAACACGCAGGGGCAACGGTTATTGCCACCGCCAGTAACCCGGAAGCGGAACAACACGCCTATGACGCCGGCGCCGATGCGGTAATCAATCACCGCGCAGAGGATTTTGCCGACCAGGTGAAAGCAGCCAATGGCGGCCAAGCTGTTGATCGTGTCGTTGAGGTTGAGTTTGGGGCCAATCTGGCCAACGCCCTGAAGGTGTTGAAAATTGGCGGAGTGATTGCGACCTATTCTTCAACCGTGGTGCCGGAACCGACCCTGCCTTTCAGGGACATGATGTTCCAGGATATTACCCTGCGGATGGTGATTGTTTATGCCATGCCCGAGCAGGCCAAGCAAGACGCCATCGAGGATATCAACTGGTACCTGGCGGAGAACAAGTTACAGCACCGCATCGCACACACCGTTCCTCTTGAGGAGGTGGCGAAGTCTCACGAGCTGATTGAAGAAGCCGGTTTCTACGGCTGTGTTGTTGTTGAAGTAGAATAACGCACTGCTCTGCAAGAGGCACCGCTTTGCAGCGGCGGCCTTTTTACCGGCCTTTCGCCGCCATTCTCAAATACAGATTTTCCACCTTTGTGCGGGCCCAGGGGGTTTTACGCAAAAATTTGAGGCTGGACTTGATTGAGGGGTCGTTGTTAAAACACCGAATATCAATTCTGCGCCCCATCTCCTCCCAGCCATAGTGTTCAACCAGCGCTGTCAGCAGTTGCTCCAGCGTGATGCCATGCAGTGGGTTATTAGGCTGTTCTTCACTCATACAGAGCCCCTGATTGTGTGTGTATTGCCCTCATCGGTTCGCCACGCAAAAGCCGGCCCTTAGGCCTCGAGGCGGTTCGAGCATAATGTGCCCCCATATTCTCGTCAACACAGGCAGGGATTATGGGCTAATCACTTGATTACAGTGAAAATTTTTGCCGGTTTACGCAACCAAGAGAGAAAAGCATGAGAAACCTGTAAAAATGCCTGACAGAAGTTGAAGCAGGGCCCTTAAACTTAGCCATTTCATCCTAAAAGTGTCAACTTTTGGCGTAAAAAGTAGTGATTTACTCCTAATAAGGTGGGTTTTTAAGATTTTATGTAAAAAATGCCTCTATTAGTAAAGACTTCCTTCGACAATGAATTTTAATCCTGTATACTTTCGCGCAAATTTTGACCTTATCTTTTGACGTTATATCTATCGAGTAATGTAATGACTGACTTATCCACTTACAGAAATATTGGCATCTTCGCCCACGTTGACGCGGGTAAAACCACCACGACCGAACGCATTTTGAAGCTGACCGGTAAAATCCATAAAACCGGTGAAGTACACGATGGTGCTGCTACCACCGACTTTATGGAACAGGAGCAGGAGCGCGGTATTACCATTCAGTCCGCTGCAACCTCTTGTACGTGGAATGACCACCGCATGAACATTATCGACATACCGGGCCACGTTGACTTCACCGTTGAAGTTTACCGCTCCCTGAAAGTGCTGGACGGTGGTGTAGGTGTTTTCTGTGGTTCTGGTGGTGTTGAACCTCAGTCAGAAACTAACTGGCGTTATGCCAATGAATCTGAAGTTGCTCGTGTGATCTTCGTAAACAAGCTCGACCGCATGGGTGCTGACTTCCTGCGTGTTGTTGGCCAGGTGAAGAAAGTACTGGGCGCCAATGCCCTGGTAATGACCCTGCCCATCGGCACCGAAGACGACTTCGTTGGTGTTGTTGACGTTTTGACTCGCAAATCCTTCGTATGGGATGACACGGGTCTGCCAGAAAACTACGTTGTGGGTGATGTGCCCGAAGACATGGTTGACGAAGTTGAACAGTACCGCGAAGAAATGATTGAAGCGGCTGTTGAGCAGGACGACGACCTGATGACCGCCTATCTGGAAGGTGAAGAACCTTCTCTGGAAGACATTAAGCGCTGTATCCGTAAGGGCACCATTAACCTGGACTTCTTCCCTACATACTGTGGTTCTGCATTTAAGAACAAAGGCATTCAGTTAGTGCTTGATGCCGTTGTTGACTTCCTGCCTAACCCAACCGAAGTTGACCCTCAGCCTCTCACCGACGATGAAGGTGAACCCAATGGCGAAGTGGCTCATGTATCCGTTGAAGAGCCCTTCCGCGCACTGGCCTTTAAAATCATGGACGACCGTTTTGGCGCCCTGACCTTTATTCGTATCTACTCCGGCAAGCTGGAAAAGGGTATGACTATCCTGAATTCCTACACAGGCAAAACCGAACGTATTGGCCGCATGGTTGAAATGCACGCCGACGACCGTATCGAGCTGGATTCAGCACAAGCCGGTGACATCATCGCGGTTGTAGGCATGAAGAACGTACAAACCGGTCATACCCTGTGTGATCCAAAGCACCCTTGCACACTGGAACCTATGG
>CAJWCA010000243.1 GCA_913020395.1 uncultured Cellvibrionales bacterium
TGCCAACAAGCAGATACCGATAAAAGTCTGTCACGGCACCACGGACCCTATGGTTTCTGTGCAGCAGGGCAAGCTGGCGTGCCAACGATTAACAGAGATGGGCTATGCAGTGGACTACAGTGAATATCCTATGGACCACGAGGTATGCCCGGAAGAAATTGCGGAGATATCACGCTGGTTACAGCTCGTTCTGACCTGATTGTCTTGGCCTGAGCCGCCACCACCAAGGATTCAGCGATACTTTCAATAGCACAGGAAAAACACTACTATCGCCTCTTGAAACCAACGTTTTGAGGCAATACATGAACTCCACAAGCCCTTCCCCCTCTATGCAATCTATCGCCCTGGTTAAGGAAATCGAGTCGCCGGAAAACCCCGGCGGACTCGAAAAACGTGTGGCCTTGGTGCCGGAGGATGTGGGGTTGCTCGTGGCCAGAGGCCTGTCGGTGTTTGTGGAACACGGTGCGGGCGAAGGTGTCGGTTTCAGCGATGACGAATATCTACAACACGGCGCCACACTTCAGTCCGCCGATGAGATTTATCGGGACAAAGACCTGCTGATTAAATTCAAAGGTCCGTCCATGGAGTCTATCGAGCAGATGAAACCCGGGTGCACACTGCTGTGCATGGCGCACTTCCACTCTTATCCCGACCGCGCCAAACGCCTCCAAGAGCAGCGCATTAATGTGATTGCCATGGAAGAAATTCTCGAATCCCCCAAAGTTCAGCCCGATCAGGAAATCGTGGGCCGAACGGCAATGGCACACGCACTGGCGCCGTATATCGACTCTGGCGCCATCAGCGATCTGCACATACGTGTGATCGACTGGAACCCCGGGCTTCGCTTCGGTATTCGCCGTGCGGGGAATCGCAGCCCCGCTTCACTGAAAGTATTGCAGCCCGACGTCGAGTTCGATGCATTAGATATCGTCGACAAAAATAGTCTCTATTTTTACGACAGTCAAACACTGAGCAATCGCCAGGCACTTCTTGAACAACTGACAGCTTCGGGCGCTCAACTGTTTGACCTGCATGACTACGAAACGCAACACGGCACAAAGGCCATTGCCGACTATCGTTTATCTCACCCTCCATTGGATTTCGGATTACGCCGCATTCAGTGTTTACATGAAACGGGTCGAGCAGGCGCGCGTTACGGCCTGCAACTGCTCAAGGAAAGCAAACCCGAACTGGCCACGCGAGACATCAATGCGGTGGTTCTCGGCTACGGCAATGTAGGCCAGGGCGCGATCCACGAAATTCATAGCCAGGGCGTTGGCCAACTCGCCGTGCTCGGCCGTGAACATACCGCCAAAGGCATGATCGAACCCTGGCTGCAAAAGGCCGACCTGATCGTTAACGGCGCCGAGCAAGCCATCGAATTACGCGGTAAAAACTACTTGGTTAGCAATGATCACCTGGCCAATCAAGTCAGGGATGGATCCGTTGTGATCGACCTGGTAGGAGGCAGCCCAACCAATCGCAGCCCCGTTGAAGCGGTTTTAAGTTGCACATTTCTAACCGACCCACACTTTGAACAGCAGGGTGTAACAATATCGTCCTTATGGGGCTGGCCTATGATGGGTATGATGCGCGAAACTGCCATCAAATACTCCGGGCAAATTCGCGAAGTGTTAATCGACCGCGAACAACTGGTGAACGGTCTGGATCACCTGACGCCCGGTGTCAGTCGAGCACTTGTGTGTGGACCTTTCACAAGCTAAACCCAGCTGAGAGGTTTTATCGCTTAATCCTTAGTGCCGTGCTCCCGCCGAAATTTCCCCGGCGTCACCCCCATGGTCTGACGAAATTTCGCGCAAAAATAGGCGCTGTCAGTGAATTCACAACGATAGGCAATTTGCGCGAGTGACAGCTCGCTGCTTCGCAACAGAGCCGCTGCCGATGCGATGCGGCGCTTCAACAGGTATTCTTTAAAGTTTTGTCCAAAACACCGTTTGAACAACCGGGAAAAATAATAGCGGGAAAAACCGCAAATCTCCGCAGCCTCATCTAGACTCATGGCCAGATTTTGCTCGTCTTCCAGATGTTCAACCAATGGCAAGAGCCTGGCAATTGCGGTTTCTTGCAACGGCTGCCCTGCTCTACCCGGTTCGCCCTGCAAACCGTCAAGCCCTTTCACATAGACCAACAAACTGCGCAGCAATGAATCCCGCAAGGCTGGGTTTTGTAAACTGACCTCCTCCGCCCAGCACAACAATTGATTGACCCGTTCGCGTTCGGCTTCGTCCAACGCCACTACAACGGGCTGCAGTGCCGGCCGCAAATGCAAGGGTAAGTCGATCTCACGGTAATAGTTCGATTCATATTGCAACAGATAGAAATCATCCTCACCGCCGTCCACCCGCAGTGAATGACTCAGCAGAGGAGGCACAAACAGAAGCGTGCCAGGCCCAAGCGGCCAACGCTCTCCGGCCACTTCAATCTCCCCGGAGGCGGATTGAAACCACATCAGCTCGCTCATCAGGTGAAAGTGTTCACCCACCTCCACAGCCGAACTCGGCTGTTTTCGGCCGTAGCGCCACAAACCCATCTGCTGCCCCTGGGGCGTTTGAATGTTTTCGTATTCCAGAGCCATATAAGCCAACACCTGTAAATCGCAATAAAATTATATTATCTAGCCAAAAAAATACATATTTCGGTGCCGAAAGGCAAGATTATACTGTAAAGGAACATTAGGAGAGCCGCACAATGATCAAAAACCCCATTATTCGGGGCTTTAACCCAGACCCTTCCATAGTGCGCGTTGGCGACGATTACTACATTGCCACCTCCACCTTTGAATGGTTCCCGGGCGTGCAACTACACCACTCTAGAGACCTCCACAACTGGCGCCTGGTGGGGCACGCTCTCACGCGCCATTCGCAACTCGACATGCGCGGCATGGACAACTCTGAAGGTGTCTACGCCCCAGCCTTGAGCTATAGCGATGGACAGTTCTGGCTGTGTTTTGCCAATACCCACTCCTGCCGGGGCGGCACCTGGATGGCAACACCGAGCTATGTGGTCACAGCTAAAAATATTGAAGGCCCCTGGAGCGACCCGATTCCCATCGGCGGCTACGGTTTTGACCCTTCACTGTTTCACGATGACGACGGGCGTAAGTATGTGCTCAACATGCTCTGGGATGGACGACAAAACCGAAACTTTTTTGGCGGCATCGTGCTGCAGGAATTTGACCCCGATACAGGTCTGTTAGTGGGCGAGTGCAGCAAGATCTTTGAGGGTTCGCGATTGTCTCTCACCGAAGGCCCGCAAATGCTGAAACGCGAAGGCTATTATTATCTCGTGACCGCAGAAGGCGGCACCGGTTTTGACCACGGGGTGACAGTTTGTCGTTCAAAGAACCTTCGAGGGCCCTGGGAGCTGCATCCGCAAACACCGTTTTTGAGCTCCCGCTTTCAAGAGGACGCTGACCTGCAACGCACCGGCCATGGTTTTTTTGTAGAAACTCAAAAACACGAATGGTATCTCACCCACCTATGTGGTCGTCCCCTACTAGACCCTGAAGGCATGAACTTTCACAGTAACTACGCCAAAGGTCGCTGCATTCTTGGGCGTGAAACAGCGATCCAAAAAATTGTCTGGCGAGATCACTGGCCTCAGCTGGAAGCGGGTGGCAGTGTCGCTCAGGTTAAGGTGCCGCGCCCGGACCTGCCGCCACAGCCCTGGCCACAAGAGCCCATCAGGGATTCCTTTGAAGCAGACAGGTTAAACCTCCACTACGCCAGCCTGAGAGAGCCCCGCGACGAATCCTGGCTATCGTTAACAGCCAACCCGGGAAAGCTTCGTTTATACGGTCGCCACTACCTATACTCTCGTTACGAGCAGAGTTTTATCGCCCGCCGTATTCAAGCCTTCAAGATGCGAGCGCAAACCGCCGTAGACTTTTCACCCACCTGCCCACAACAAATGGCCGGACTCGTGGCATACTACTCCCGCAGCGCTCACTATTTTATGAAGCTAAGCGCCGATGACTGCGGCCAAAAAGTTTTGCAGCTCGCTTGGTTTATTGACAATCAATACGGCGAGGACGAAAGCGCAGAAGTGGCGGTTGAAACCGAAAGCCCCGTGCACTTGCGACTAGAACTGGATCACCAATGGTATCAATACAGCTACTCCCTCGACGGCGAACGCTGGCACCCATTTGGACCGCGACTGAACAGCACCCACCTCTCCGACGAGGGGAGCGACGATGTGTTTCGTTTTACCGGCTCCATGGTCGGTTTGTTTGCAGCCGATGTGAGCGGCCAAAAACTTCACGCTGATTTCGATTACTTTGACTACGAAGAACAGGAATAATAACAATGACCCGTTCCAATCTCGGCTACACCCTGCGACTCGCCATGACGGTTTCAATGGCGGGTTTTATTTTTGGCTTCGACGCCTCGGTGATTTCCGGCGTGGTAGGTTTCATCACCACCGAATATAATCTCGGCGTATGGGAGATTGGGCTTGTGGTCAGCGCGCCAACTCTGGGGGGTATTCTTTCTGGTTTTTTCGCCGCACCGCTCAGTGACCGCATCGGGCGCAAGACCGTTTTGCTTTGCATTGCCCTGCTCTACGCGGTGTCAGCCATTTTTTCCGCACTAGCGCCCAATTACGAAACCTTGATTGCTGCCCGCTTCCTCGGCGGCATGGCCTTCGCCTCGCTAGGCTTGGCGCCAATTTACATTTCCGAAATCTCCCCCGCGAAGTCTCGCGGCACCCTGGTGTCTATCAATCAGCTGAACATTGTGATCGGTTTTTCGGCGGCCTACTTCGCCAACTATCTGCTGTTGAAAACAAGCCAGCTCGACGCGGCCTGGGTCAGCACACTGCAGATCGACAGCAACACCTGGCGCTGGATGCTGGGCCTAGAAATTTTACCTGCCCTGCTGTATTTGTTCTTATTGACGGGCATTCCCGAAAGCCCCCGCTGGCTGGCCATGCATCAACGTTTTGATGAAGCCCGGGAAGTGTTCAGCAAACTAATGCCCGAAAGTGACATGGAGGCGCAACTGGCTGAGGTGAAACGCGGCCTGAAAGAAAAACCGCTACCCGTGTTTGAGCGCCTCAAAAAAATCTTTAAGCCCAACCTGCGTTTGGCTTTAATCATTGGCATTGTGATTTCGATGGTGCAACAGGTCACAGGAATCAATGCCATCTTCTTCTACGCCCCCACAATCTTTGAAAACAGCGGCGTGGGCACCGATGCGGCCTTTGCCCAGGCAGTTTACGTTGGCATCATCAACGTGATTTTCACCGTGATTGCGATGGCATTGATCGACCGAATTGGTCGCAAGCCACTGTTGATTGTGGGCTTGAGCGGCGTGTTTTTAAGTATGGCCCTGTGCAGCTACGGTTTCTATAAAGCGACCTACCAGCTCGATCAGGCCGCGTTCGAAGAACTACAAATCAGCAGCGAGGATCCCTCGTCACTGCAGGCGCTTGAGGAGATCGTGGGCAAACCCTACGCAAACGACGTGGAGTTTAAACGCGCCATCGTTCAGGTTTTGGGTGATCGAGAGGCTCGCGCGCAAGAAAGTGCTATTGTTGCAGCCAGTATCGATATCAACCCCTACATTGTACTGGTGGGCATACTCGGTTTTGTTGCATCCTTTGCCATGTCACTGGGGCCGGTCATGTGGGTCTTGCTACCGGAGATCTTTCCCAACCACCTGCGCGGTGTCGCCATGGCCTTCACCGGTGTCATCAACAGCGGGTCCAGTTTTTTAGTGCAGTTTTGCTTCCCTTGGCAACTCAACAACATGGGGGCCAGCTCCACCTTCGCGATCTACTCCCTATTGGCCTTAGTCAGTCTGGTATTCATGGCATTGGTGCTGCCGGAGACACGAGGGAAATCACTGGAAAATCTAGAACAGGAACTCGCGGGAGCTAAAGCATGAGTGAAACCAAACGCCTGCGATGGGGCATGATCGGTGCTGGACGAATCTCGGCGCAATTTGCGCGCGATATCAAGCTGACCAACAATGCCGAACTCTGCGCCGTTGCCGCACGACAGATTGACCACGCACGCAAATTCGCCGGCACACATGGCATTGCCAATTTCTACGGCGGCTATGACGCGCTGTATCAAGACCCGAATATTGACGCGATTTATATCGCCACGCCACACACCTGCCACCTGGAGCAAAGCAAGGCGGCACTGTCTAGTGGTAAAGCGGTGTTGTGTGAAAAGCCTGTCACAATCAACTCCGAAGAATGCGTGGAACTGATCGATTTTAACAAACAAGGTGAACACTTTTTGATGGAGGGCATGTGGACCTACTTTTTGCCCGCCATTCAAAAAGCCAAAGAATGGCTCGAGGCGGGTCGAATTGGCAAGCTCACCAATATAAAAGCTGACTTTGCATACCCTCAGCTGCCCTACGACCCCAACACCCGAGTGTACAACAAAGACCTCGCCGGAGGCTGCCTGCTGGACATGGGCATCTACCCTATCGCCATTGCCTGGTACTTCATGAACCGAGACCCCGAGTCCATGCACGTGCTGTCCAAGCACGCCCCTAATGGCGTGGACGACGAAGTGAACATGTTATTTGACTATGGCGACGTGACCGCCACTCTGGCCAGCTCCTTCCGCTGCAAATATCAGAACTGGTGTTTTCTGATCGGCGATAAAGGTTATATCGCCATTCCCGATTTTTGGCGAGCAAAAGAGTGCCACCTGTATGAGCTGGAAACTAAAATCGATCACTTCAGCGATGAGCGCAAAGGTGAGGGATTTGAATTCCAAATAGAACAGGTGAGCCAGGATATTCTCGCGGGAAAGAAACAGTCTGATGTGATGCCACTGACGTCAAGCCTGAAGTTTCAGCAACACATGGATGCCGTTAAAGCGCAGTTCAAGGTTTAATGTTAAGCGGTGTGTTCTAGCACCGCTCTTCAAGCACCTCATTGGTTTCAAACTTGTAACGCATATTGCGATAGACACAAATATCAGTAATGTCCTGGGGCGTGCCCGCGGGCATGGAGCGATAATTGGTAGACACACGGTACTTGCCCACGACCGGTTTCACCCTGTGCCAGGTGAAGCCATGTAACAACACCAGCGTGCCTTTTTTGGGTGTCAGAACCACTTGGTCGTCAAAGTCTTCCACCACATCGCCAACGGTGAGTAATCCACGTTTGTGCGAACCCGGCACCACAACGGTCTGGCCGCCAATCTCAGGCGTGATGTCGCTCGTGTAAATCAAACGATTCATATT
>CAJWCA010000244.1 GCA_913020395.1 uncultured Cellvibrionales bacterium
CCTCTAAACAAGCCCAGGATATTGCATTTTTTCTAACAACGGCTGAAGGTGCTGACCTGCAACTGCTCGGCATAAATTTGGCCACAGGAAAAGAAGTTGGATCGGTGCCAATGAATGAAAAAGAGCCTCAATTTATGATCGACAACGTAACCAATATTGTTTATTACGTCAAAGATCAAAAAACAATCATCGCTTACCCTTTTTAGCCGCGTTAAAAAATATTAACCAATAGCGGCGTCCATTTGAGTTCTGCTAGATTCTTTAGAATCCTGCAACTCTACACATATCTTCGGAACCGACGCTTGCAGGCAAGAGTAATGCGATAAACCCTCCATTGCCTCAATACGTGTATCACCAGTTATTCCGGCAGCCAGGCACGAAGCCATAGCATATGGTGACCAGTTGTCTTCAGTGCCGTGCCAAAGACAAACATTTGACCGAACCTCACCTAAGTCACCTGACCACGTTACATAGTTATTGATATCCCTCATATAACCTTTCAAACGATACTGAAAACATTGGCTTAGAATCGTTTGAATTGTAGATTTAAAATTGTCTTGTTTACTCAGTGCTTTATCCTCGCCTGCGGCACTGGTAAAGAGCATATTTACCAACAGTCCAGGCGCAAACTTGGCCATAAGCTTTTGGTAGTGTGCTAATAAGGAAAATAGAAAGGGCCTTTGCATGGCCAACTTAAACACGATGCCGCCGGCCATGTTGCCTATAAAGTCTGCGGCATTAAGCGGGGCTGCCGCTGAAATTAAATGTGTGCTGCGAAGCTGTGATTTAAGGTATGTCCCAACCTCCAGAGCCACATGCGCACCAATTGAGAACCCAACAATGTCCACGCCCTTACCACTTGCCTGCGCTTGTATTGCATCGGCGATCTTTTGGTAGTAGCTATCTCCTTCGAGAGATAAATCTATCGAAAACCTGTCGAAACAAAGAATATTTAAGTTATGTGCTTCAGCATGCTCAGCAAAAACTGCACACTCCTCAACGGCGCCTGGAGCGCCATGGAAGTAGACAACCAACGGTCCTTCCCTATTACCATATTGCACAAATTCCATGCTGTACTCCGATATTGAAGAATCTCACTAGTTACAAAAGTGTACTGTAACAGAATAGGGATAAATATTGCGGGTATAGAGAACGTCGTTTTATTTCTGGATGGTTTTACTTAGTTGCCTGGCAGCGGGCTCACATGCCTGACCGGACAGTCATTTAGAGCCAGAGTATATCTCTGATTTGCCGGCCATTGCGTGACAACAAATTTTTTGATATTTTAGTTCGCATGCGAACCAAATACATGAAATGCGCTTAAGGTCTAACCGCTCGATGGATAACAGAATATTCCTACTTATTAACAAAGCAAGGCACACGCTTTATCAACATATGGATGGCCTTATGTTAAGTGCCATTGATGTGCCCGTTGCCCAAGTGACTGCGTTGATAGCGTTGGAAGCTCGTAATGGCTGTCGAGTGAAAGATCTCGGCGTGTTCCTTGGCATGAACAAATCGGGGGCTACGGGCCTGGCTGACCGAATGGAAAAGAACCGGTTGTTAATGCGTAAAGTCGACAAAGACGATGGCCGCGCGATAAGACTTTACATCACGGCAAAAGGGCGCGACCTTCTGGGCAAAGCAAAACCTATTATTAAAACCGAGAACAAAAACCTGGAACAGGATTTTAGCCCCGAAGAAATGAACGTGATACTTCGGTTTCTGAATAAAGTCAGCACAAAAATCTAAGCGTTTAACACATTCACTTTTACAGGTATTACGATGAACTATACACCGTCTAAAAGCCCAGCATTACGTCTATGGAAATCCTTAAAAAATACTGCACCTGGGCGTTGGCTCGTCAGTCAAATACTGTGTTATAAAGCCCCTTACTTTCGTTCGATAAAACCGAGGCTCACTCGTGTAGAACCAGGGCACGTAGAGCTACGGTTTAAAAAGCGATGGAGTGTGACCAACCATATCGACACCGTGCACGCGATCGCCATGTGCAACTCGGCAGAGCTGGCGGGTGGTTTATGCCTGGATGTATCACTTGATGCCAATCACAGGTGGATCCCGGCGGGCATGACAGTACAATATCTTAAAATGGCTAAAACCGACTTGCGAGCAGTCTGCAAACTGGAAAAATATGACTGGCAAGGCAAACAGGATGTGATTATGCCTGTATCAGTTTACGATACAAATGATGTTGAAGTCTTCCATGCAGATATTACTATGCGAGTTTCACCCAGAAAGTAAATACCCGTGATTGCGAGACAAGCTGCAGTGGCAGACGTCAGTCTGAACGGGATAAATATTCTTCTTCCCAGAGGCGCCAGTATTCTTCTTCCCTCCCCTCCAGCATGAACCAATCAGTATTGGCGTTCCTGAATTCTGACGTGTGTCTTAAGGTTTTCAGTGCCTGATTTATTTTTTTCACGAGCTCTCGACCCAGTGCGGAGTTATTACACGCAATAGCACCGAGGCCAATTTTTCCTGCGTGTTCCTGGATCGGAATGAACTCAAACCGGTCCGGCATATTCAGCACTTTTTCCGCGTAACGCTGCATATAGGAGTATTCAACCATATAGTCCACCCGCCCACGTAATAGCAGTCGGTATTGCCCTTCAACGGTTTCTTTGTCGCTGTTGTGCCACAGTATTTTTGCCTTGCTTTGATGTTGAGCAATGATCGGATCGAGGCTGGGGCCGTATACACGCCCCTTCTGGAGGCCCAGAGTTTTATCGTCGTCAACAATGTGATTCGCAAGCCAGACCTGGCCGTCCATTTCAAATTTAGCACGGTTTTCCTTTAATACCGTTAAGCCGTGCCAATAGAAAAGCAGCGTTGGCGCAGACCAGACGATGTCTTCTCTCATTTTGCCCGTTTTTGAATCAAGCCACTCATAAAAGGAAGCGGCGAAACAGGCGTTCTCTTCTCGCTCAAGGGCCCGTAGGGCTCTTGGAAAACTGGTCCAAATCTCTTTATGTTGATACCCAGGCAGCGCCTCCACCAACATTTTCTGGGTTCTGTCTGAATATCCTTGGCCCTTTTGGGGGCCTTGAAGTATCCAGGCCGGGGCCCAATCGACGCCGTACCAATTGACTACTTTTTCATCAGAGGCGACAACCGTGGCCGATAAGCAAAATATGACACCTGCCAACAGATTGAGAGGGCCCCATGCGCCACTCTCTGTCTGCTTAAAGCTCACGCACCCTTCCTGTACATTTCACGATAACTTCCAAGTTTAAGGCCTACTGTTACGAGTTCTCCTCTTTTTAGTCAATTCCAGGTCAAAAATCAATGCTGAACATGCCCGAATAGAGCTACTCCAGAACGGGAGTGGCTTCTTGTGGCGCTTTGGCCAGAACTAGATAGAGCAAAGGACCAAAGGACCCCAAGAACAAGGTCAACACCACCCAAAGCCATGGGTTGCGGCCGTTCCTTTTGGCATCTGGGATCATCCAGGTCATTACCAGAATCAGGGCAATCACAAGATCAGTGAAAACCTGCCAACCCGCTGGGCTGTGCCGGTGGTAGTCTATGATGCCGATATAACCCACCTGCATGAGCGCATACAGGGAAAGTGCGGTAAAGGGAAACAATATGATCAAAGCGATCTTGCGTCGTGTATCCATGGTCTTCTCCTTTCGATTGATTTGGCTCTATACTCTTCTCCTGCATGAATTGTGGCAATAACCTCAGAGGTTATTGAATACATGATCTGCATTCGTAGACAATAAACGCCCGACAGGAGAATGCACATGCCCTCTGTAGCACGCCCCACCTTCCAATCAGCTTGCCGGCAATGGCGACAAATGCGGAAATTCTCCCAACTGGACCTGGCACTGGAAGCCGATATATCCCAGCGCCACATCAGTTGGCTTGAGACTGGCCGGAGTCAACCGAGTCGGGAAATGGTGACACGCCTGTCGGAGGCAATGGATATTCCACTAAGAGAACGAAATGCCTTTCTTCAGGCGGCTGGCTTTTCTGCCGCCTACCGTGAAACAAATTTGGACGAACCTTCAATGACCCCGGTTATGGAAGCCGTTAAACAGGTTTTGAAACATCACGACCCTCTTCCCGCCATTGTTGTCGATCGGTTTTGGAATATAAAAATGCAAAATAAGGCGGCGATGGTATTGATTGAGTTGACTGATGCCCCCGAAAAGATGCGGGAAATTCAAAATGCCAACGGTGAGCTCAATGCGGCAATGATGACCTTGCATCCGGAAGGCTTGAGAAAACATATTAAAAACTGGGACCAGGCCGCTCCGGCCTTTATTCAACGACTTAAAAGTGAAGCCATCGCCTCGGGTGACCCAGAACTCCAGGCCCGCCTGAAGAGTTATATTGAAATGGTATCTCCCTTAGAGCAGGCGTTTGAAATGTCGGATCAGTTGTTGCCGGTGTTACCGCTAGAGTTAAGCTTTAACGGACTCGAACTTAGCCTTTTCTCAGTTATTTCTACCTTTGGCACACCCCAGGACATCACCACAGACGAGCTAAGAATCGAAGCGTTTTACCCAACAGATGAAAAAACACGCGCGTTTTTTACAACGGAGGTAGCTTAATCAATTGCTTGAATGGCGATAGATATGTGCACAGTGACCTCTGAATGGCATCTCCCGCTCAAAACTCGCCCCCAGCGCCTTCGCCAATTTTATCGATGCTTCATTTTCAGAAAAAATCAGGCTGATTAAAGGTGTATCTGGCAATGCCATCTCAGCAGCCTCTTTTACGGCTCTGGCCGCTTCACTAGCAAACCCTTTCCCCCAAAACGGACGTGAGATGGCCCACTTAATTTCCGGCTCAGGCCAATCATTTGGGTACCACAAACCAATGGGTCCCAAAACCCTGCCAGAGGATTTTTCCTGCACAGCGTAGGGGCCGTAACCTCGCAGATGCCAATGGCCGATCATTCCAGCCATCGTCCGCCAGCTCTCGCCCTCCGTTAAGGTGCGCTCAAGGGTGTATTTAACACATTCCGGATCTGAATAAAGCGTGTGTAAATCAGGCCAGTCGCCTTCTTGAAAGAGGCGCAGGATCAGGCGTTCCGTTTCAATCACTTCAGGCATTAAACACTTCATATATCAGCTTCTCCTCGTGGCGAGATCGCGATTGCCATTGCTCTCTTAATCTACGCTTTTACGCTTCACGAAACAATCCGCTTGAATGCGCCCTCGTGTTTGTCAATAAACTGATGTTTTAGTGCGCCAAGAATATGGCCGCCGATAATCACAAAGAAAACATAGGGTAATATTACTTTGTGCACTACCCCCCAAATCAGGACCGCGTTCGGGTTTTGTGACCACAGAACAGGCACTTCCCAAAGAAAGAAGAATGTTGGGTAACCGTGGAATGTGGTCATGACAAACCCGGTTAATGGAAACCCCAACATCAAGCCGTATAAGGCAATGTGCACACCGTGAGCCAGTCGACGCTCCCAGCGACTAAGCGAAGGGTCTAGTGCTGGGCGACGGGATAGAAAATTCCACCAGAGCCGAATTAATACCAAACAGAACACGGTGACACCAATGGTTTTGTGTACGATGTAATAATTCAAGCGAAACGATGCATCCTCGGGAATCATCGTGGTGAAAATACCCATAGGAATCAACGATAAAAACAACAGTGCTGTCGTCCAGTGTAAGTAGCGGGAAATTTTTCCGTAACGAGCATTCTCATTGCGCAAGGGCAATGCCAGTGAGTCACGTCGTCGGCTTTGTCGCACACTCAACAATAAGAGAAAACAGCCCGCCACTAGCGCGACAGAGGCAAGCGTCCACATTAATAATGGTTTAGCTGCATCGGTAGGTATCACAGCAGGTTTGGGATTGTCAATCACTCCAGTACTTAGTGTAAAGACGAACCAAGCCACAATGGTGAAACAACTCAGTGAAGCTAACAGAGTGCCCATTGTGCGTACGCCGGGCGAAACATAGTTGAGCATCCACGGGATAAACACAGAGCAAACAACAATTAAAAATGCCGCCAATGCTGGCTGTTGTTTGTCAGGCTCTATGTTTGCCATATCGGCTGCTTCTGCAGCACTGACAGAATCGATACCCAGTAGCATTAACATCAAGCACCAGCCTAACACTCCAATCAAAGAACGGTTTGTTAAACGACCTGAGAAATTTTTGAGGTGGAACCGGGAAAAGATGTCGCCTCCCGAGCTTAACCCGCCTGTCTGAGTAGATGTCATGTATCAATGCCTCGCTGAATGAGTTTGACTCTGGAAGTCCGTGCTTTATGCTGCGTTAATGATACAATCAAGTACCTAAAGACTGGAATCAGCCAAATTTGGCATTATTAATTGTCTTTATGACAATAGTATTATCTCCAACAGCACCAAGGACGAATCTATGGATAAGCTCAGAGCTATCCGCTATTTCATAACGGTTGCCGAAACTTCAAGTTTCAAAAATGCAGCCAAATTGCTGTCCGTGCCCGCCTCGTCTGTATCCCGACGTATCAGCGACCTGGAAAACGAGCTTAAAATCGAGTTATTCCATCGCTCAACACGCGTCGTAAAGTTGTCTGCATTAGGGCAGGTATATTACGAGCAGGTAAAAAAAATTGTGGCGGGGCTGGAACAGGCCGATGATCTTGTTGCTCAGCGCTCTGAGACGCCTTCAGGCCTCATAAAAATGACGGTAATGACAAGCTATGCCCGGGCGTGTCTGTTCCCCGCCGCACAGAAGTTAGCCCGCCGTTATCCAGAGATCATATTGGATATAGAGGTCAGCGACCGGGTCACCGACCTGGCACTCGGAAATATTGATATAGCTATTCGCGGGTCTTCAGCATTGCCCGAGCGCGCCGTTGCAAAAAAACTGTCTGACAACCAATTCATATTACTTGCCTCCCCAGGCTACCTATCATTACATGGCACGCCGAGCCAAGCAGAGGAACTGCAAGAACACAGAAGCCTGCTCTATCGGGGCCCCAATGGGGTGATGGACTGGCACGCAAAAACAGACGGAGTTTGGCGAGTTTTAACGACGCAGTGCGCATTTATCAGCAATGACAGTGAAGCACTAAAACAAGCAGCGCTTGCTGGTCAGGGAATTGCACTGGCGCCCTCATGGGGAGCACGTGACGCCTTAGCCCAAGGGGACCTTGTGGAGATTACACTCGCAAATGAAACGGTGTCTGTTACTCGCGCTGAAGACACCGGTATTTTTCTTTTGTATCAAAAACCCAGATAC
>CAJWCA010000245.1 GCA_913020395.1 uncultured Cellvibrionales bacterium
AGCTGAACCACCTCAAGAAAGCCTGCTTTGACAATCAAGGCTCACTCAACTGGCGCCAAGATTTTTCTGACTCAAAAATTCAGCGATTGTCAGATGAATACATCGAGAAACTTGCAACGCTTGGGAACCACAAGAAAGTAGTTGTTGATAAGATGCCTCAAAACTTTCTTCTCATCGGCGCTATTGCTAAGTTATTTCCTAACGCTAAGATTATTCACTGCAAGAGATCACCGCTAGACACCTGCTTTTCACTATATAAACACCACTTCCCTATGTCGGACCATCATTACTCCTACGATCTAAGAGAATTAGGCCATTTTTACAAACTATATGATGACCTAATGAAGTACTGGCATTTAGTGCTGCCTGGACAGATCTATGACCTTCAATACGAATCACTCGTCGGCAATTTCGAACAGGAGGTCAAACAACTCTTAGAATATTGCAGGCTAGACTTCGAGCAAGAATGTCTTCAATTTGAAGACACAAAAAGAATAATCCGAACGGCGAGCTCTGAACAAGTTCGACAGCCGATTTATCGGGAAGGCATGGAGCAGTGGATGCACTATGAACAGTGGCTCGACCCCTTAAAAGCCGAGCTCGGTGCGGTCTTGGACCACTACCCTAATTCACCCTATTGAGGGTGTAAATCCACTGTTGAGCATGGGTTAACTGGAAACAACATAACTGTAAAAATCAAACATTAAAATTTAATAAACGATTGTCACTCTAACAAATCACGACAGAGATGATCTGCTATTGATAAGGAGGCCCCTGAGATAAAAATAAAGCCCTTAAAACTAAGCTATAGTTACTTATGGCTATTATAAAAAAATAGGAATTTATCCATGCAACATCCAAAAATGAAGAGCATCAAACAAGTAATGAGAAAGACCCCCATCGCCGCTGCGATACTTCTGTTAAGCCCCACGGTCGTGTCTCAAGAAGACCTCGACTTTTTAGGCATTGAAGAAGTCGTCGTCACCGCGCAAAAACGTGCAGAGAACATGCAAGACGTTCCCATCAGCATTCAATCCCTCGGCGAAGACTCGCTGCGGGAAATGGGCGTGCAAAGCTTTGCCGATTATTCAAAATTATTGCCCAGCGTCGCCATCACCCCTTCATTGGGCGCGGGTTCAGGCGCAACTCTAGTGTACATGCGTGGTATTGCCACGGCTGGTGATGGTCAAGCGACCACGTCTCAGCCCAGTGTTGGCATGTACCTCGACGAGCAGCCCATCACCACCATTCAGGGCAACCTGGATGTGCACATGTACGATATTGCACGTGTAGAAGCGCTGGCTGGCCCACAGGGCACTCTGTATGGCGCCAGCTCGCAAGCGGGCACCATTCGAGTCATCACCAACAAGCCAGACGCATCGGAATTCGCCGCAGGTTACACCTTAGAAGGCAACATGGTGGACGGTGACGATACCGGTCATGTGGCAGAAGGTTTTGTAAACATTCCCGTCAACGACAACATTGCCGTCAGAATGGTCGGCTGGTCTCGTCACGACGCAGGTTATGTTGACAACGTGCAGGGCACTCGAACCTTCCCAGGCAATGCCAGCACCACCGCCGATGACATTGTTTTGAACAATGCCGATAAGGTTGCAGACAACTACAATACCATCGATACCATTGGTGGCCGTGTTGCACTGCGCATTGATCTGAATGAAGACTGGACCATCACCCCCTCCGCCATGGCTCAAAAGCAAGAAGGTGAAGGCTCTTGGGGTGAAGACCTCAGTGATTTTGTCAGCGGTGACAACGAAGTGACACACTTCCAAGAAGAATACACCGAAGACCAGTGGTACCAGCTGGGCCTGACCATCGAAGGTAAGATCGGCAATTTCGATTTGACCTACTCCGGCTCTTATCTAAACCGCGACTTTGAAGGCTCGTTTGACTATACCGATTACTCTTATTGGTATGACAGCGTGTACACCACGGGTTACTACGCCGATCTACACTTTTCCAATGACGGTGATCGTGACGTGCCTAACCAGTTCTTCCCAGACGCTGGTTCACGCATGATGAATGGCGCTCACTTTACCAATGACGACAGCTACACCAAGTCCAGCCACGAATTGCGGATTAGCACGCCTCAAGAAAGTCGTCTGCGCGGCATGTTGGGCTTCTTTGTCGCCAAACAAACCCACGATTTTGAGCAGCGCTGGAGAATGGAAGGCTTGGCAGACAGCATGTTGCTGAACGCGGACGAGCCCAACGGCAATCAGTTCCCCGATACCATCTACTTAAACAAGTTTGACCGTGTTGATACCGACGATGCCATTTTTGGTCACATCAGTTATGACATTACGGACGATCTTGAGTTAACGGTTGGCGCACGTTTCTTTAAACCGGAAGTAACCGTTAAAGGTTTCTTTGGTTTCGGTCAGGGTTTCTCACCCATCTGGTCGAGCAACGGCGAGAACAAGTGTCCTTCACAGGAAGACTACAAAGATACGCCCTGTCTGAACGTCGACAAAGGCATTGATGAAAGCGAAAACATTGGCCGAGTGAATTTGACTTGGAAAGTGAACGACGACTCAATGGTTTATGCCACGTGGTCCGAAGGCTATCGTCCCGGCGGCATCAACCGCAACCCAGACGCGGGTGATTTCATCTCCGACTTCCTCACCAACTGGGAAGCCGGCTGGAAGACCCAGTGGATGGACAACACTCTGCAATTTAACGGCGCGGTGTTCTTCGAAGAGTGGGACGATTTCCAGGTTTCCTTCCAAGGCGACAACGGCATCACCCAAGTGGCCAACGGCCCATCGGCTGAAGTGACGGGAATGGAAACACAAATTTTGTGGATGCCTGCCCAGAACTTAACCATTTCCAGCTCCTTGGCTTTCATCGATTCTGAATTGGTGGACGATTACTGCCCCGGCTGTAACAGCGACGGCACACCTTGGGCTGTGGCAGGAACTCAACTGCCTGTGACTGCTGAGTTCAAAGGCAACATCGTTGGACGTTACACCTTCGAAATAGGCGACTTCGACGCCTACGTTCAAGGCTCAGCGGCCTATGAAGGTGAACGCTCTTCCGACTTGAACCAAGCCGATAATATCGTCAAAGGCAACGTTCCAAAGAGCACCCTAGTGGACTTGTCCGCCGGTATTCGCAACGAGTCTTACTCTGTGGATGTGTTCATTAAGAACGCCACCGACGAAGATGCGTCACAGTACTACACCTCACAGTGTGCAACCGGTACTTGTGGTGCACAGAACTACGGCGTGCGCCTTCGCCCACGTACCTTTGGTGTTAGATTCTCGCAAGAGTTCTAATCACCGAGCTTGAGACTCTCCGGCCGCAAGGCCGGTTGAGTTGACCTCCTAATAAAACCACTTAACAGTAAAACATTCTCGTTGATGAATTTTGTTCATCCGGCGCACGGAGAGCAATACTGAATGACCGTCACAATACGCCTTATAAACGAGGAAGATATTAAGACCCTGTATCCTCTTGGCAACAATAAAGAGATCAGCTGGATGTCCGGCGGAGGTCTAACCTACCCTTTGTCCTACGACGAATTCCGCTCCAAAAAGACCATCGCGCTCTCCACCGCCGTTGGAGAAATGGAGACTTACGTTATTCACTGGAATGACATAGCCGTGGGTTCAATCGGCTATTTTAGGCGAGAAACACAGGCACCACTCGAAATAGGTTATTGGATTGGCAAACCTTACTGGGGAAAAGGCATCGCAAGCCGCGCACTGCAACTGGCACTGCAGGCAATGCGCACCAGCGGCATACGTGGCACATTGATCGCCACAACCATGGACGATAATGTGGGTTCACGACGCATGCTGCTCAAGTGCGGATTTGTAGAAACGGGGACTGAAATATTTGCCTCGCCTGCACGCGAGATGGATGTGGAAGGTGTGCATCACGAATTGCAGTTATAGCTAACAAGAAATACCGAAGACTGCCTACCGGCTAATTGAGTGAGGTAACCAAAGCCTCTGTCACGGACTTCCCAACAATCGCTCCTCGATGTTGAATGACCAAACCGGCTAATTGGTGGGCGACCTGTGCCGCCTCGACAGAAGACCTACCCGCAACAAGCTGCGACAAATACCCTGCGTTAAACGAATCACCTGCACTGGTTGTATCGACCGGCACAACCATTTGGGCGGCAACCCGCTCACTTTGGCCATCTTTGATAATCAGGCAGCCGTCGGGGCCTTGTTTCAACACCAATTCTTTTATGCCACTGCGCTGTAGACGCTCTGCGTGTGCTTCGACACTGCCTTCTCCAAACAACAAAATCTCATCATCTAAAGTGAGCATTGCGAGGTCGGTTTTTGCATACACCTGATTAAAGACCGCTTGTGCACTTAACTTATCGGCCCACAAACGAGGTCGGAAATTACTGTCGAAGGCTACCTTTCCGCCCCCTGCTCGATACTCGTCAAGAAAACCCAGCAATAGAGCTCGGCCTTCATCAGACAATATTGCCAGTGAGATGCCAGTGAAATATAACCAAGGGTAATCACGCAAACGATCAAATAGAATCCGAGCTTTAGCTGGGTCATCAAACATTTTTCGAGCGGGCGATTGTTCCCGCCAATAACTAAAACTGCGTTCGCCTTCATCGTCTGTCGAGATCAAATACAAACCCGGCGATTGCTTGGGCATACACTCAATTAAGTCGCAGCCGACACCTTCTTGCCGCCATTGCGCCAACAACCACGAACTCATTTCGTCATCACCTAAGGCACTGACAAAATCAACGGCGCAGGACAAGCGGGACAAGTACACCGCGGTGTTCAGCACGTCCCCGCCATACGACAAATTAGCCGGGACCTTCGCAGCCATTAAGTCACTGGCGCTGGTGGCCAGTGACACTTCCAGCATGCATTCACCTAAAACAGCAACTTGGGCCTGCGTCATCAATTCTACCTTTGCATTTAAGAGGTCAATCCACCCGCGACTGTTTTGCGTACTTCCGGCTGGGTGTATCTATCGTGGAAATCGGTGTCAATCATACCAGAATAGAGTGAGTTAACACGAAACCGAGGCTGACCGGCATCGACCGCATCGATGACCGTACGTAACATGTCAGCACTGCCTGCTCTGGACAGACAAATTCCATAACAACCTACGTTTAAAATGGCAACGAGGACAAACACGCTTGATTCAGACGCACCCAATTTGATCCCAAGAGCACTCAAATTCGCTAGATCTAGATCAAGGTTTTGGCATCTTAGCGTTCCCAAACAACCGTACACACGGACCTAAAGTCTTATGCCCCCAGCCGTCTCTTCCCACTTAAACTGATCTTCAATAGTAACACCCGAAGCGAACATCTCAGGATTAAAAGAGTGGATTTTATTTTTAGACTGCAGTCGAATTGGCCAATCAGGATTAGCCAAAGCCCCTGTACCCAGGGCCACCAAGTCAGCATGCCCCTCTCCAAGAATACGCTTAGCTTCACTCAAATTATCCAGCCCCCCATTCGCCAATACGGGTAAACCCGTTAGCTGCCGCGCTAACTTTGGCAAGCTTTCCCCATCTCTGGTCAGGCTCCCGTGATCAAACCCTTTTCCTTCACTGGCAAAATGAATGTAGTCTGCACCCGCGCGCTTTAGAGAATTAAAGATAATTTTTCCATCGCTAATGCCATTGGGCCACAGGTAATTGGCGTCATTTACTTTTCCTTGCGAAACACGGACACCCACAACAAAATCATCAGACACTGAGCGCTTAATGGAAGCCGTGATCTCCGTGCTCAATCGGCATCGGTTTTCAACAGAACCGCCATAATGATCCTCTCGGTCATTGGTATAATCCGTTAGAAATTGGTCAAGTAAATAGCCATTGGCCGCATGAATTTCAACACCGTCAAAACCCGCTTTTTCTGCACGCATTGCAGAATGACAAAACCCATTCTCCACCTCATCGATTTCAGATAAGTTCATGGCATGCGGCAAAGGATAAACACCTTGTTTTTTACTGTACCCCATCAGCATGTGCCTCAAGGGCTGAATGGATGACGCGCTGCGTGTATTTGAGAGGTGCTGAGACAGTGCTCCGGCATGCATCAGCTGGAGAATTATCTTGCCTCCCGCCTCATGTGTGGAGCGGACAATCTTTTCCCAGCCTTTTTCTTGCTGCTCATTAGTGATACCCGGCTGATTTGGATAGGCCTGGGAGAAAAAACGATCTGTGTAGACGCCCTCAGTGATGATCAGGCCAAAGCCACCTTCGGCATAACGGCGGTAGTATTTTTCCATCGCTTCTGTCGGCACACCATCACCCGGTGTGCTAACGCGGGTCATTGGTGCAACAACAACTCTATTTTTAAGATGCATTTGACGAACAGACACATTTTCTAATATTGGGGATTCTTTAAACATCTAAACTGGCCTCTATCATTTTGTGAAGGTCTGACCACTCTAGTGCAACACAATCATTTTTGTAAGAATGCACATTTTTGTGCTATACATACATTTTGTATACTGCAATGGAAAACTCATGTCTGATGCTAAAAAGGATGCCTGCCCAACAGAAACCGCGCTTGATTTGATTGGCGGAAAATGGAAAGGCATGATTCTGTTTTACCTTTCCTCCGACACTCGGCGCTTTAATGAGCTTATGCGTCTTATCCCCGACATCACTCAGAGAATGTTAACGAAGCAACTTCGTGACCTAGAGGCGCATGGAATTGTCCATCGAGAGGTCTACCCTCAAGTCCCACCAAAAGTAGAATATTCTTTAACAAATCTAGGGAAAACGCTTGTTCCCGTTATTCGTGAATTGGAAAAATGGGGGAAAGGCTATTTGAAAACACTATAGTGTCTCGAAGAATTTTTTAGAGACGGTATGATCTTCGCGGAAAGATCGAACAGTAGCGCGGTAAGATCGGTAGGGTGCGAATTCTGAGGGAAAGATCATCCATATCAACGATATGCGCCAGAATTAGGTTTAACGCTTTATTCATCCACAGAATTCCCCAGTACTAGAACAGGTGAATCTGAAAGCTCAGGAAAATCACGCCTAAGTTGTTTGATCAAAGAAAAACACAACAATATCAACACCCCCATCATGGGCAGTGAAAACACGAGTGTAGAAATTTGAACAATATCAAGACCGCCCACCAACAACAGAGCAACACCGACAAACGCAATAAGAAACGCCCATACCAGTCTGTTCCAACGCGCAGGTTCTTGCGAGCCGCTCA
>CAJWCA010000246.1 GCA_913020395.1 uncultured Cellvibrionales bacterium
TGCAGGCCTACCCTGACCAAGTGCAGAGCGCGGATGACATTGATATCGTCAAAACTGCCAATGCCATAGCCGCATTCGAAGCCAGTGCGTTTCGCACTAACAACTCCCCTTTCGATCGGCAGATGCGTGGTGAAACAGGCGCGATGAACGAAGCTGCGTTACGAGGCATGAACTTATTTGATGTTAAGGGGTGTTCAGGCTGTCACAGCGGTACTATGCAAACAGATAACCGCTTCCACGCGATTGCCATCCCACAACTGGGTCCCGGCAAAGGAGATAACTCTGAGGGATACACAGACGGTCGAGAAGATTTTGGGCGAGAGCGGGTAACTGAAGACTCGAATGACAGGTTTAAATTCAGAACCCCCTCCTTAAGGAATATAGAGCTGACTGCACCCTATGGACATACTGGGGCCTATGCCACTCTAGAGGCAATGGTACGTCACTACATCAACCCGCAAAACGCACTAATGAACTATGACCGTACACAAGTAATCTTACCTTCAAGGTCTGATCTTGATGAAAAGGATTTTGTGGTTCTGGACGATGTCGTTCGTTTACAAGCTATTGCAGGTGCGGCCAGAAGAAATGGCCGACTACGCCCCCAAGACATGACAGCAAACGAGATTGAAGATTTATTAGCTTTCCTTCACGCACTAACTGACCCAGACAGCGTCGATTTAAATGATCGGGTGCCAGCATCAGTACCCAGTGGTTTGAATATACAGGACTAAAAAACATAGCCCCAAAAAAAAGGCCATTGCAAGCAAGTTGCAACGGCCTTTTTTGTTGTTCTAGCGAGTGTCTTAGCTAGATTTGCTCAGCAAGCCATTAAGGGTTGCGCTAGGGCGCATTTTGGCATCAACTTTCTCGGCGTCCAGCTGAAAGTAACCACCCATATCAACAGGTAGACCTTGCCCGGCTTTCAGCTCTTCAAGAATTTTACTTTCATTCTCTTTCAATGCTTCTGCCAAGGGGCTGAAGGTTGCCTTCAGGTCCGCATCTTCAGTTTGTGCAGCCAATGCTTCTGCCCAGTACATGGCCAGATAAAAGTGGCTGCCGCGGTTGTCGAGCTGTCCTACTTTACGATTAGGTGATTTGCCATTTTCTAGCAAAGTGCCCGTCGCCGCTTCCATAGTATCGGCAAGAATCTGTGCCTTTTTGTTATCAGTTTTAACGGCAAGGTCTTCCAGCGACACGGTCAGTGCCAAAAACTCGCCAAGAGAATCCCAACGCAAGTGGTCTTCTTCTTCAAACTGCTGAACATGTTTGGGTGCGGAACCGCCTGCGCCCGTTTCAAACAAACCGCCACCCGCCATCAGGGGAACGATGGACAACATCTTGGCACTGGTACCCAGCTCCAAAATGGGAAACAAGTCAGTCAGGTAATCGCGCAATACGTTACCGGTGACAGAGATTGTATCTTTACCTTGCTTCAAACGCTCCATGGTGTAACGAATAGCACGCACTGGCGAAAGAATGCTGATGCGCAGGCCTTCTGTATCGTGATCAGCCAGGTATTTTTCAACCTTCTTGATCATTTGTGCATCGTGGCCACGGTTTTCATCGAGCCAGAAGATAGCAGGCATGCCGCTGGCGCGTGCACGGGTAACGGCCAGTTTTACCCAGTCCTGAATTGGCGCGTCTTTAGCTTGGAACATACGCCACACGTCACCCGCTTCAAGATCGGTGTGCTCAAGTAAAACGTCGCCATTACTGGCAACAACACGAACCGTACCATCGCTAGGCAACTGGAAGGTTTTATCGTGCGAGCCGTATTCTTCCGCTTTTTGAGCCATCAGGCCAACGTTAGGCACAGTGCCCATTGTTGTTGGGTCAAATGCATCGTGGTGTTTACAGAAGTTGATCACTTCCTGGTAAATCGTTGCGTAACAGCTGTCGGGAATCACAGCCTTGGTATCTTGCAGCTTACCGTCGGCACTCCACATTTTACCGCCGTTGCGAATCATGGCTGGCATTGAAGCGTCTACAATCACATCACTTGGCACATGCAGGTTGGTGATACCCTTGTCAGAGTCGACCATTGCCATCATGGGGCGAGATTCGTAACAGCGACGCAAATCATATTCAATTTCTGCGCGGCGTGAGTAAGGAAGTTTGTCAACCTTACGCAAGGCTACACCCAAACCATCGTTCGGGTTTACACCAAGCTCTTGCATAGTGTCGGCATGTTTTTCCCAGGCCTCTTTAAAGTAAACGGTGACAGCATTACCAAATACAATTGGGTCAGAGACTTTCATCATGGTCGCTTTCATGTGAAGCGAGAATAACAAGTTGGCGTTTCTAGCCCCTTCCATTTCCTCATCGAGGAATTTTCTAAGCGCGCGTGTACTCATGTATTGCGCACTAACAACTTCTTTGTCTTGAACCGCAACTTCTTTAAGAACGGTTACTTTACCCGCCTTGTCGTGCAGCTCGATTTTCACCGTGTCTGCTTTGTCAGTCGTTGTTGAGATATCGCTGGCGTAAAAGTCGCCTTCACGCATGTGAGCGACGTGAGTCCGTGACGCCTGGCTCCATTTGCCCATGGAGTGCGGGTTATTGCGTGCGTATTGCTTAACGGCACCCGGTGCGCGACGGTCTGAGTTACCTTCACGCAAAACGGGGTTTACGGCGCTGCCGAGGACCTTAGAGTATGTAGCCTGTATGGCGATCTCTTCATCGTTTGTTGGTGCGTCTGGGTAATTCGGGATGTCGTAACCTTTGCTTTGGAGTTCTGCAATGGCCGCCACCAGCTGTGGAATAGATGCACTAATATTGGGCAGCTTGATGATGTTGGTATCGGGTTCTTGGGTCAGCTCTGCCAACTCTGCCAGGGCGTCAGTCACACGCTGGGATTCATCCAGTTTCTCGGGAAATCCGGCGAGAATACGCGCAGCCAACGAGATATCGCTGGTTTCAACTTCAATATCGGCTGAGGAGGTGAATGCATTAACAATAGGAAGTAAGGAAAAGGTGGCCAGGGCTGGCGCTTCATCTGTAAGGGTATAGATAATCTTTGATTTCTGTTTTGTCATAATATTCCCGATCTACCGTCTGGATGGGCAAAAAGTGAGCAAATCCCCACATTTCTACGCCAAGTCTGTGATTTCTGCGGGCGTATCATACAGAAATCTAACGAATAATTATAGGTTGTAAAAAAACTACAGTGCCAATTGTCTCGAAACCTGCGCAAACAAGATTTCACCTATTGGCTGTAAAGCAGGGTAAACTGCCACCTTTCCCGCTCATGCGGCAGGTTGAATACAAGTTTAGACCAGGGAGAGCAAGATGGGACTTGGCTTTGAAGAATTAGATTATCAGGAGACACCGCTGGGCGATATCAGCCTCAGGCGGCGTGCTGAGCCTCGTTTAGGCGGCAAAGTATTGTACGAGGTCAAGCTCAATGACGAGTATTTGATGTCCAGCCTGTTCACAGAGGCTGAAGAACAACTCTCACATTTGGGGTTAGCCGCCCTTGCCGGCCAGGACTTTGACGTCGTTGTGGGAGGTTTGGGCCTGGGTTATACCGCACTCGCAGCGCTGGAACACCCCTCTGTGCGCTCACTGCTGGTGGTCGATGTGATGAAACCGGTCATTGACTGGCATCAAAAGGGCCTGGTTCCATTGGGCAAAGTGCTGTGTGACGATGCTCGCTGCTCTCTGATTCACGCCGATTTCTTTAAGGTTGCCACCTCAAAATCGCTGGGCTTCGACGGCACTGACAACCCTCAAAAGGTACACGCAGTACTGCTCGATATTGACCATTCCCCCAGTCACTGGCTGAATCCCGGGAATGGAGACTTTTATACCGTTCAGGCCTTGCACGATGTCGCGGAAAAACTCCACCCCGGTGGAGTCTTTGCACTTTGGTCCAATGATGCTCCCGAGCAAGAATTTGTCGACTTACTCAACACAGTATTTGAGTCTACAGAAACACACATCGTCAACTTTCCGAACCCCTATACCGGCGAAGAATCTTCAAACTCTGTGTATGTAGCTAAGCGAAGCTAAAGCCGTAAACGGCCCGAGCCCACTTTAACAAGAGGGCTTAGGCAACACCTTTTGTAAAAATTACAACATCTTTGTCAACCACTTCCAAATGCCAGTTAAAATGTTGCGCGATCCATCGGAAGGTTTCATCCGCATAAAAACAGATGTGTGTTGGGTCGTTTTTATAATGCCACTGCGAAAAGGCCTTGATGTCTATTAAGCGCTTTGTCATAAAAAGAAGATGACCCTTTTGCTTTAAACACTTATTCAGTACCGGCAACAAAGACGAGGGGCTTGCGATGTGCTCAATGACTTCCGTCAAGGTAATGAAGTTATATTGACGCTCCAGCACATGGGGAGTGTTGCAATAATATAAGTCGTAATTAATAACCTTTACACCTTGCTCTGCCGCCATCGGCTCAATCGTTGGGCCCGGGCCACAACCGAAATCCAAACCGATAATCTCATCAATCGCCTCAGTGTTGTGGTGAACCCTGTCAAGCAGTGGCGTCAGAGATCGCGCAAGAAACCTACGATAACCTGAGTCACGTGGATCATTTTGATGTTTATCGTATTCCGCTTTTTCATCGAGAGTTGTCAAGTGATGTTGCCTGGGTACGCTAACCAGAAAACAACACCGACATTGAAGATAGGATCGTTTTTTGTCCTTGTAGTAGGGTTCGAGTGAATCGCTTTCGCACAGTGGACACATGCCCATCAGGAATCACTGTAAAGAGTTATGAGTTGCGCAATCGGAAACTCACCCACAATGCCATATTCAAGTTCCAGGTGTCGACGAACATTGTTTTCGATTTGTCGATCAGGTGACTGATCACCGGCCAATAAATAAGCCACCCAATATTCAAAGCGCCTGGCCGGTTTGTTGGCGTTGACAGCCTGATTTAAGCGCCGCTGCCTGTGGGTCTCGACAACGGCTTCCAAGTAGTCTCGAGCCAGTGTCTCGGCCTCCCCGTCTGCACCCCGCCGCATTTTTTCAGTACTGATTGTAAAGGCTTGTTTTTCTTCAAGGTCAATGGTCGGGTGAGCGGGATGTTCGCTATCGGTATTCACAAAAACCGCTGTCTGTTCAACCGCCTTGCCCTGCCCCACAATTTTCAGATCCGCCTTCATTGTTTGAGTAATATACCCCACACTGTATTCATAGTCGGCAAAAACCTCCTGCTCTATGGTTGGCGGTATAAATGCTAAACGTTCCAAGCGGTCTTGCTGACGATGTTTTATGTGATGAAGAGCGTCTCTACTTTCTTCCAAGTCGTGCTCAGACACCTCGATTTTTCCCTGTACTTTATCCAGTGAATACTGGGTCTCGTCGATGGACTTTTGTACCTTTCTAAAACGTGAGCTCTCCGGATCAATGTTCCCCAGACTACTTTCTAACATCTGTAGCTTCTGTCGTGACATCACCTCTTTGCGTTCAAGTTTTGTCAGCCTGGCGTTGAGACCTTTGATGTCTCTTTTTGTCTGCCTTAGACGGTCTCTGCCAAAATGAAGTTTTTCCTGCAGGTGTAAATAGTCGGGGTTGGCCAGGGTTTCAATACTCGCCAAATATTGTGTACTGAACATCTTTTCATCGAAGGTGGTTTTTTGCTTGTAGTTGCCAACCTTTAGGCTGAGTAGCTGCCCATCACTTGCCGCGTCGATGTTCTCCAAACCCCTAATGCTGCTATCAAATGTTCGCCCCAACTGATCGGCATCATAAATCAGGCCTAAGCGCAGCAACTGGGCCTGACTCACCCGGTGCAGCAAGGTTTGATAACGCTCGCGAAAGTGTGGCGTTTTACGGAGTTGGAACAACTTTGCGTAAAGTATTAATGCCTTACCTGATTCCTGGCTGTTATAGGCCGATTCTGCCTCCTGCTCGAGCTGGTCAAGCCAGAGGCTAAGTTCCCGATACGCTATATCTCTACCCGCCTGATTGTCTCTATTGCCAGGTTTGAGAGCCAGAGCGCGGTCATACTCTTGCAAGGCCAGCTCATAGCGCCCCTCCTGAACGTAGGAGTTGGCATTATCGGTCAGTCGTTGGTGCGCACAGCCGGAGAGCCCTAGAATCAATAACACAGAGAGCAATGTCTTTAAATGGAAGCGGGTCATAGTGTCTTGCCGTATCGTTATGGTTGTGTGAGCGGGAAGTATAAGATCCGAATTCTGAACAGAAACTGAACTTTCCCTAAATTGGGCTGAACGCATTGTAGCCCAGTCACACCGGGGCTGTCATGGGCATGCGCCCCTCCCCTGCCACGGCTTGTTTAGCCCAGATATTCCATAGTGGGAGCAAGTGCTGTATAAGGACGCTATGAAAATCCCCAAACGCATTAAACCCCTGGTAGAAGACGGCCTGGTTGACGAAGTCATACGCCCCCTAATGAGTGGCAAAGAAGCCGATGTTTTTGTTGTCCGCTGTGGCTCTGAAGTCCGCTGTGCCAAAATCTATAAAGAAGTGCACAAACGCAGCTTTAAGCAGGCTGTGCTGTACCAAGAGGGCCGCAAGGTTAGAAATAGCCGTAGAGCGCGAGCCATGGAGAAAGGCTCCAAATTCGGGCGCAAACAACAGGAAGACCTGTGGCAGAACGCAGAGGTTGATGCACTCTATCGCCTTGATCGCGCAGGTGTCAGGGTTCCCAAGCCCTACGGCTGTTTTGACGGCGTTCTCTTAATGGAGCTTGTCAGCAGTGAAGATGGCTCAGTTGCACCGAGACTGAATGATGTTTCAATGTCAGAGGAGCAGGCGCTCGAAGACCACGCTGTCGTCATGCACTACGTGATGCGCATGCTCTGCGCCGGCTTGGTCCACGGAGACCTGTCGGAATTCAACGTGTTAGTCGACGACTATGGGCCAGTCATTATCGATCTTCCCCAGGCAGTTGACGCCGCGGCCAACAACAATGCGGAAAGCATGTTGGCCAGGGATGTCAACAATATGACCGAATACTATTCCATGTTTGCCCCCGAACTCAAAGGCACCCAATATGCCAAAGAGATTTGGGCTGCTTATGAGGACGGAGAACTACACCCAGACTATCCACTAACCGGCGAGTTTGAAGATGACGGTGAAGACGCCGATGTCGACGGCGTACTGCTCGAAATCAAGGCCGCGCTAGAAGAAGAGGAAGAACGACTGGAACGCATCCGCGTTGCAAATGAACCCGACTAAACGGCTTACCTAGCAGACAGTTT
>CAJWCA010000247.1 GCA_913020395.1 uncultured Cellvibrionales bacterium
CCACCCGGAGTTCACTTCTACTCCGAGAGACGGCCACCCTTTGTTTACCAGCTTTGTCTCCGCCGCACGCAAGCACAGTCAGTCTTAACTTTTAATTGAATAATTGATGGACACACACGTCACGATGAATAAAACCATAGCAGTCGCCGACCTTCAGGTTGGCAACCACCTTCCATTTGTGCTGTTTGGCGGCATGAATGTGCTTGAGTCCCGAGACATGGCGATGCAAATTGCAGAGCACTATGTTGAGGTGACCACCAAGCTTGGCATCCCCTATGTTTTTAAAGCATCGTTCGACAAAGCTAACCGCTCTTCTGTGCACTCCTATCGCGGCCCAGGCATGGAAGAGGGGCTGAAGATTTTTGAAGAGATTAAACAGACCTTCAACGTTCCGGTTATTACTGACGTGCACGAAATCCATCAGTGTCAGCCGGTTGCCGAGGTGGCAGACGTTATTCAATTGCCAGCCTTTTTAGCGCGGCAAACCGATCTGGTGGCGGCAATGGCCGCCACGGGTTCTGTGATTAACGTGAAAAAGCCCCAGTTTTTAAGCCCGGGGCAAATGAAAAACATCGTTGATAAGTTCGCCGAATGTGGCAACGAACAAATTATCTTGTGTGACCGTGGCACCTGCCACGGCTATGACAACCTGGTGGTTGATATGCTGGGTTTCAGTGTCATGAAAGATGTCAGCGGCGGCGCGCCGGTGATTTTTGACGTGACGCACGCACTGCAATGCCGCGACCCAATGGGTGCAGCCTCCGGTGGCCGACGCCACCAGGTGGCCGAACTTGGGCGCGCGGGCATGGCACTGGGATTGGGAGGTTTGTTTTTGGAAGCCCACCCCGACCCCGACAACGCTTTATGCGACGGACCCAGCGCTTTGCCGCTGGAAAAACTGGAGCCATTTTTGGCCCAAATGAAAGAAGTAGATGATCTCATAAAAAGTCTACCACCCCTGGATATCCGTTAAGGGTAATCCAGCTTTATCTCACTTACATAAACTATTTAGTTTCGGAGTTAATAAGCAATGACAAAGATTGTAGATGTCAAAGCCTTTGAGGTGTTAGACAGTCGTGGTAATCCCACCATTGAGGCCGATGTGGTTCTGGACTCTGGTGCGGTAGGCTCAGCCTGTGCACCGTCAGGCGCATCAACCGGTTCGCGTGAAGCGCTGGAATTGCGTGATGGCGATAAATCCCGCTATCTCGGTAAAGGTGTATTGAAGGCAGTTGGCAATATTAACGGCCCGATTAAAACCCTGTTGCTGGGAATGGATGCGGCGGATCAGCGCGCAATTGACCAGGCAATGATCGACGCAGACGGCACTGAGAACAAAGCTAACTTTGGTGCTAACGCTATTCTTGCGGTCTCTCTGGCTGCGGCCAAAGCGGTTGCCGCTGAAAAGAATATTCCGCTGTATCAGCACATTGCGGACCTCAACGGCACACCCGGCCAATACTCTATGCCTGTGCCTATGATGAATATCATCAATGGCGGTGAGCACGCCGACAACAATGTCGACATTCAAGAGTTTATGGTTCAGCCTGTTGGCGCAAAGTCTTTTTCTGAAGCGCTTCGCGTCGGTGCCGAAATTTTCCACGCACTGAAAAAAGTACTGCAGGAAAAAGGTTTGAACACCGCAGTGGGTGATGAAGGTGGTTTTGCGCCAGATCTGGCCTCTAACGCCGATGCACTCGCAGTGATCAAAGTTGCCGTAGAAAATGCCGGATATAAGCTGGGCGAAGACGTGACCCTGGCCCTGGATTGTGCCGCTTCCGAGTTTTACAAAGATGGCAAATATGATCTGTCGGGTGAAGGTACAGTATACAGTGCCGAAGGTTTCAGTGACTTCCTGGCCGAGCTGTGTGATCAGTACCCTATTATCTCCATCGAAGATGGCCTGGATGAGTCTGATTGGGACGGTTGGAAATATCAAACTGAAATATTGGGCGAGCGTGTGCAGCTGGTCGGCGACGACTTGTTTGTGACCAATACCAAGATCCTGAAGGAAGGCATCGACAAGAGCATTGCCAACTCCATTTTGATCAAGTTCAATCAGATTGGCACCTTGTCTGAAACGCTGGACGCCATCAGCATGGCCAAAGACGCAGGTTACACGGCGGTTATCTCTCACCGTTCCGGTGAAACCGAAGACACCACCATTGCCGATCTGGCCGTGGCAACGGCAGCGGGTCAAATCAAGACTGGCTCTCTGTGTCGTTCAGACCGCGTGTCTAAATACAATCGCTTGCTGCGTATAGAAGCAGAGCTGGCGGGCAAGGCACCTTACCGGGGCCGTGCGGAGTTTAAAGCTTAGTGGTAATCGTTTGCTAAGTTAAACCTCCCAAAGGGCCGGCATTGCTGGCCCTTTGTATTTTGTATAACCTGTATCTCAATTAATATAATTCTTTCAATGACAGGGCGGAAACACTAGCGCGATGAAATGGCTCACTGCATTTTTGCTGTGTATCTTGGCAGCACTGCAATACCGCCTCTGGGTGGGTGAAGGCAGTCTCGCCCATATCGCTCGTCTTGAAAATGCCATTGATAAACAAACCGTTGAAAATCAGCATTTGCGTGAACGTAATAAAGTCTTGCAGACCGAAGTGCATGCCTTAAAAAATGGCACCGACAGTATTGAAGAGCGTGCCCGGGATGACATGGGCATGATCCGCAAAGGTGAAACCTTCTACATGGTGGTAGAGGAAGAAGAAAAGTGAGCGAAACAAACCTCTGGGGCGTGATGCCTGCCGCGGGTATTGGCGCCCGCATGCAAACCGCTCAGTCGCAGCACGCCTCTCTCCCGAAACAGTATTTACCCCTGGCGGGAAAAACCATCATAGAGCTCAGTCTCGAGCGCCTGCTAGCAGTGCCTTCCATGAAGCAGGTGGCTGTCTGCCTGAATCCTGCTGATGAACATTGGCAACATCTTTCTATCACAGCATCCTCTCAGCTATTGGCTGTCGATGGGGGACGTGAACGTTGTGATTCCGTGCTCAATGGACTGGAGGCGCTGAGCCCCTTTGCCGGAGAGAATGATTGGGTGCTCGTTCACGATGCCGCTCGACCTTGTGTCACTCGTCAGTCCATTGAACGTTTGCTTCAGTCTCTGGATGGGGATTCGGTGGGTGGCATATTAGGGGTGCCTGTTAGTGACACCTTAAAGAGTCTGCCTTCGGCAACGGGTAAAACCAACACTGAAACAGAAACTGTTTTTTCCATAGACAGGACTGTAGATCGTTCGTTGCTGTGGCAGGCACACACACCACAGCTCTTTCGTTTTGGTTTGTTAAAACAGTGTTTAACTGAGGCGCTGGAAAATCAATTCCAGGTGACAGACGAGGCCTCTGCACTCGAGTTTTGTGGTTATCACCCCCGGCTGATTGAAGACCGTAGAGACAACTTAAAAATCACGCGCCCTGAAGATCTCGCCCTGGCAGAAGCTATATTGAACTATCAAAAACACGAAATTGAAACCGCGACACCGGATACCCCATTATGAGAATAGGACACGGCTACGACGTTCACGCCTTTGATCAGGGCGTTGCGCAGGGTGGCGCAGACAAAATCGTATTAGGTGGTGTAGTGATCTCCCACCACCGAGGTTTGTTGGCGCACTCCGATGGTGACGTCTTGTTACATGCTTTGTGTGATGCCTTGCTCGGCGCCTGCGCGCTTGGGGATATTGGCAAACATTTCCCCGATACCGATGCCCAGTTTAAAAATGTCGACAGCCGAAACTTGCTTCGTCTGGTATTTGCCAAAGTTAAACACAGCGGCTGGCAGCTGGCCAACGCCGACATGACAATTGTGGCGCAAGCCCCAAAGATGGCACCTCACATTTCCCGAATGGTTGAGAATATTGCAGAGGATTTGCAGGCCACAGTGGGTCAGGTGAATGTCAAAGCCACGACCACTGAAAAATTGGGGTTTACCGGACGGGAAGAGGGAATTGCGGCCCATGCCGTGGTCTTGCTTGAACCCCTGGGTGCCAACGCAAATGACTGAATCTCCCAGGCTCAGTGCCAGCGACTATGATTTAAATTTTCCGTTTGCCTATGGTGGCCCAGACATCCAGGCCGACTTTCGCAGCACACCTGAAGATTTTTTTGTTGACGAGTGTTTGGGTTTTGAGCCCTGCGGTGAAGGGGAACATGTTTTTCTTCACCTTGAAAAACGCGGTGACAATACCGACTGGCTGGCGCGGCAGATTGCACGACTGGCCGATGTGCAGCCAATGGATGTGGGTTTCTGTGGTCTTAAAGACAGGCACGCTGTCACACGTCAGTGGTTCAGCGTTTATTTGCCCAAGGGCGAAGAGCCAGAGTGGACCGAGCTCAATTCTGAATCGGTTTGTTTGTTGGCAAACACCCGGCACAGACAAAAACTGCGCCGGGGGCAGCACCGCGGCAATCGTTTTGAAATCACTCTTCGGAATATCACCGGCGAGTTGTCTGCTGAAAAAATAGACGCTATTTTACAGGGCGGCGTGCCCAACTATTTTGGCGAGCAGCGTTTTGGTTTTGGTGGCAATAACCTTTATGAAGCCGATATTCTTCTGCGCGGCGAGAAAAAAATCAAAAACCGCCAGCGCCGTGGCATGTTGCTCTCGGCTGCGCGCTCATGGTTATTTAACTCTGTATTGGCTGAACGACTGAATCGGGACAAACAGGCCTGGTCCACACCAATGAATGGAGAGTCGGAAAACCAAGCTTCAGGGCCGCTTTGGGGACGAGGTCGTTCATTGGTGAGCGCCGAGGCATTAGCGCTGGAAGAGACTGTGTTGGCGCCCTGGAAGCATTGGTGTGAAGCTCTGGAGCACGTTGGGCTTAAGCAACAGCGACGGTCTCTCTTGTTATCACCCGAAACAGCGAGCTGGCACTGGATCTCCGCAGAAGAAGGGCAGGCAGGCAAGGGCTTGCGCCTGGCGTTTGAGCTGCCACCCGGCACCTACGCAACGGCGGTGCTCAGAGAGTTGTCTCGTTTGAACAATTTGAGCTCACCCAGACCAGATGCCGGGCAGTAGGCTAGTTGGGACACGAATGATATAGTAGGCGCCACAATAAGACAGTGACGGGGTTTCAGTGAGCAGTTTGTTATTAGAAGGGATCGGCATGACCTCCATGCGCACCCGAGAGCGATTAGTGCAACGCCTGATGGAGCAAGGGGTCACAGACCTTCAAGTGCTCGATGTGATGCGAAATACCCCCCGCCATATTTTTCTGGATGAAGCACTGTCTCACCGGGCCTACGAAGACACGGCATTGCCGATTGGTTATGGCCAAACCCTCAGCCAACCCTATATTGTGGCCCGCATGACAGAAGTGCTGCTGGCCGCCGGTGGTAAACTCGACCGTGTATTAGAAGTGGGTACAGGCTCCGGATACCAGACAACGGTATTGGCACAACTGGTTCCCAAAGTGTACAGCGTAGAACGTATCAAACCCCTACAAGATAAAGCCCGCACACGCCTACGTCAGTTGGGGCTGCACAATGTGCAGCTGAAACACAGCGATGGCGGTTTTGGCTGGCCTGATCAGGGGCAGTTTGAAGGTATTCTCAGTGCCGCGGCTCCGCGCACGGTTCCGCAGGAACTGTTAAACCAACTGGCCCCGGATGGCGTATTGGTGATTCCGGTTGGGGGAGAACAGCAAGAGCTTCAGCTCATTATTCGTGAAGGCGATAGCGATCGATTTAAAACCCAGACACTGGAGCCGGTAAAATTTGTGCCTCTGTTGTCTGGCACCGTCCGTTAACACAATGGAACCCACCACTTCACCGCCCTCTTCACACCCACCACGGCAAATGAAAGACTATGGTTTATTGTTTGCCAAGGGCATGGCCATGGGTGCCGCAGACATTGTGCCTGGTGTTTCGGGCGGCACAGTCGCTTTTATCACCAATATCTACGACGAACTCCTCAACTCCATCCGCAGCGTCAGACCGTCAACCTTAGTGCTTCTATATAAAGAAGGACCTGCTGCGTGTTGGCGAGCGATCAATGGTAATTTTCTACTTGTTCTGCTGGCGGGCATAGTCACCAGCTTATTGACGCTCAGTCGCTTGATTAGTTATCAGCTTGAACACAACCCAATTCTTTTGGCGGCATTGTTTTTTGGTTTAATTTTAGCCTCCATCCTTTATATGTTGCGACAATTGGGCCACATCGGTGTCAGAGAAGTGCTTGCGATTTTAGTGGGTGCGGCGGCAATTGTACTGTTGCCGGAAAAACCCTTCGCGCTGGGTACTGGCACCTGGTGGGTGTTTGGCGCCGGTGCGCTGGCGATCTGTGCGATGATTTTGCCGGGTATATCGGGCAGTTTTATATTACTTATGTTGGGCGTCTACCCGATTGTACTGGGTGCCCTTATGGAGTTTGATCTCGAATTGTTGGCGGTGTTTATTGGCGGTTGCGTGGTGGGCCTGCTGAGCTTCTCCCATTTGCTCGGTTTACTCTTACAAAAGGCGCGGTCAATAACGCTGGCCGTATTAACGGGCTTTTTATTGGGTTCCCTGAAAATCATTTGGCCCTGGAAAGAGGTTCTGGCTTATCGCACCGATCGTCATGGCGAGTCGGTGCCACTGATTTCTGCCAATGTCAGCCCCGATCAATATCAGGCGGTTGTGGGTGCAGACCCCCAGACATTGCTGGCTATTTTGTGTTTAGTGTTCGGGTTTTCCCTGGTATTTGGGATTGATAAATTAGCACACAGGGGCAGAATCTGAAGACAATTCGGTCTGTTTTTTGCCTGTAAGTACACCCAATGTCGGAAAAATCAACGGGAAGTTACCAAGTGACCATTAAAGCTTCCACTGCTTAGATAGTTTTATCATAAGGCGAACTTTGTGAGTGCGAATCATGATAAAAAACGATTAAAAAACAGGCACGGCGGGCGGGGAAAGTGAAGCAAACCCTCAGCAAAGTAGTACACACACCAAAGATAGGGGTGTTGAATATATTCATCACTTGCCTGTTTTTGTTTGCTTGTACCTCGCCACATCAGCAGGCGCCCGTCAGTGATCGTCGCCAACCCCCCAGTTTTAAAGTTAATACACACACTGTAAGTGCCGGCGATACATTGTTTTCGATCGCCTGGCGCTATGGCATTGATTATAAGCTACTTGCCCAACGCAACCGCCTGAGTTTGCGCGACACAATCTATCCCGGGC
>CAJWCA010000248.1 GCA_913020395.1 uncultured Cellvibrionales bacterium
CTTGTGATCTCGACTAAGAAGCCTTCACCGAAAAGGGCCCTCTGATAAATTCCGGAGAATTTGATGGGCTACCCTTTAGCGAGGCCTTTGACGCAATCTCCAACAAACTGGAATCTCTAGGAAAAGGCAGCCAAACCACCAAATACCGTCTGCGCGACTGGGGTGTTTCTCGTCAACGTTACTGGGGCTCACCTATTCCCATGATGTATTTGGCCGACGGCGGAGAGATCCCCGTGCCACACGATCGACTGCCCGTGCTCCTCCCAGAAGACGTGGAGATGGATGGCGTTCACTCCCCAATCAAGCAAGACCCTGAATGGCGAAAAACGGAACACGAAGGTGAACCTGTTGAACGGGAAACAGATACCTTTGATACCTTCATGGAATCTTCATGGTATTACGCCAGGTATACCTGTCCACAATTTGCAGACGGCATGTTAGACAAAGAGGCGGCCAATTACTGGTTGCCGGTCGACCAATATGTGGGCGGCATTGAACACGCGATCCTGCATTTACTCTATGCCCGCTTCTTCCACAAATTAATGCGGGATGAGGGATTGCTGGATAGCGACGAGCCATTTGAACGCTTGCTATGCCAGGGCATGGTATTGAAAGACGGTACCAAGATGTCCAAGTCGAAGGGCAATACCGTGGACCCTCAAGGCTTGATTGACCAATACGGAGCCGACACCGTTCGACTCTTTACCATGTTTGCAGCGCCCCCCGAACAATCGCTAGAGTGGGCAGATTCCGGCGTTGAAGGTGGCTACCGATTCTTGCGTCGACTCTGGGATACTGCTTATGCTCACCTGAATGCAGGCACTCCTGGCCCTTTGGACCCCGCCAACATTAGCGGCGACTCTCAGGACCTACGTCGCAAAACACACGAGACAATCGCAAAAGTCAGCGACGACTTTGAACGCCGACAGACGTTCAACACCGCGATCGCAGCGGTTATGGAGCTGCTCAACGAAATCCGTAAACTCGCCGACCGCTCAACGCCGGAAGGTCTCGCGGTAGAACGTGAAGCCCTTGAATCAGCCGTGCTTCTACTGGCCCCGGTGGTTCCGCACATGAGCCACACATTATGGAATGCTTTTGGTCACGAAGGCGCTGTTATCGACGCCGGCTGGCCCGTGCTCGACAAATCAGCATTGGTGCGTTCGTCACTTGAAGTGGTACTGCAAGTGAACGGAAAAGTTCGAGCCAAACTGCAAGTGCCTGTGGATTTAGCAAAAGATGAGATGGAAGCTCTGGCCTTGGCCGAGGAAAATATTCAGCGGTTTACCGAGGGAAAAACGGTTCGTAAAGTGATCGTGATCCCAAACAAACTGGTCAACATCGTTGCCAACTGAGTCTGCTGAACGAACTAAATGGCATCAACTGCTGGTATTCTTACAAGTAATACAAAAGGACACTTTATGATACGTTTGATCGTTGCAGCCCTGTGTTTGAGTTTTCTGAGCGCCTGTGGCTGGCAATTGCGGGGCAGCGAAGGTCTGCCCGACAACCTTCAGGCGATCCACCTGGGCATTCGCGATGACAGCTCTGATGTCGCACGCGATCTGCGCAAAACGCTTGTGAATTATCAAATCGATTTGCTTGATCAACCCGGTGGGCAATATTCGCTAATTCTTTTCAAAGAGAAACAGGACAAGCGGGTTGTGTCCCTGAGTATCGACGCACTCGCCAACGAATATGAATTGTCCATGAGCGCACACTTTAGAATTTTGGGGCCGGACGGTCAGATAGTACTGCCCAACACCCAGGCGTCTGTCACTCGCTCTTTTGACCATGACCCCAGTGACGCGCTGAGTAAAAGCGAAGAGGAGCGCCTACTGCGCAGAGAGATGCGCGCAGACCTTATCGCGCAGATTATTCGTCAACTGCGTTTTGTCATGGCAAGGCAGTAAACAGATAACAATGGCAAAGCTGCGTCCGGAACAACTCGAAAAGAGCCTGAAGAAAGCAATCGCTCCGGTTTATCTGGTATATGGAGACGAATCCTTACTGGTACAGGAAGCCTGCGACAGCATTCGTGCCGCGGCCCGCAACCAGGGTTTTAGTGAACGGGACTTGTTTCACACCGATGCAAGCTTTGACTGGGGTCAGTTGCTTGTCGCCTCTAACAGCTTGTCTCTGTTTGCCGAGAAAAAAATTCTGGAACTGCGCATTACTAACGGCAAACCCGGCAAGGAAGGCAGCAAGGCCTTACTCGAGTATTTAAAAAACCCACCCGACGACACTTTACTGCTGATCATCACACCCAAACTCGACGGCAATACACAAAAAACCAAGTGGTTTAAAGCTATTGACTCGGCTGGGGCACTGGTTCAGATTTGGCCGATCAATGCCCAACAACTGCCTCGCTGGATAGGACAGCGCCTCAACGAAGCGGGCCTCAACGCAGACAGTCAGGCGATTGATGTTCTCGCCTCCAGAGTGGAGGGAAACCTACTCGCCGCAGCTCAAGAGATTGAAAAACTAAAACTACTCGCCACCGGCAATAACATTGATGCAGAACAGATGGCCGCGGTCGTTGCGAACAGTGCGCGCTACGATGTGTTTGGTCTGGTCGACAAGGCCCTGATGGGAGATGCATCGGGTGCGGTCAAAACCCTGCATGGACTCAAGGCAGAAGGCACTGACGCCACCGTTGTATTGTGGGCACTTGCAAGAGAAATCAGAGCTCTGACCGCCATCAGTGAGGCGATGCAGCAAGGCCAAAACTTTGCCTGGGCAGCCAAACAAAATGGCGTTTGGGATAAGCGACAACCAATGGCCCGCGCGTCTCTAGACAGGCTTCGCCCCGCACAACTACAACTGCTATTACGCAAGGCCAACGGCATCGACAAAGCCATTAAAGGCATGCGTAAAGCAAACCCCTGGGATGAGCTAATGGATTTAGTATTGAATCTGGGCGGCACGTTCAGTTTAAACCCTGCGGTTCAAAAACTGGCACTGTCCTCTCTGTGAAAGAGAAAGGCCTGTGAAAGAGAAAGGCCTGTGAAAGAAAAAGGCGCTTAGGCGGGCACTTCCAATTTGACAACATTATTGTCAAAGGAAAAATGCCCTTTGTGAAAGAATGAAACAACGTTCTCTGCAGGAATGGGTTTGGCAAACAAAAATCCCTGCCCGTAGTCACAACCACGCTCTCGCAACCAATGTGCCTGCTCTTCGCTTTCAACGCCCTCTGCCACAACATTCAGCATCATGTTGTGCGCCATTCCAATGATAGACTTGGCAATCGCAGCATCGTTTTGATCAACATGTACTTCCGAGATGAAGCTGCGGTCAATCTTTAACTTATGGATAGGGAAACGTTTTAAATACGCAAGCGAGGAGTAACCGGTGCCAAAATCATCGATCGCCAGCGACAAGCCCATGCGATTTAATTCGTTTAGCTGATTAATCGTTTCGCCTGCATGTTCCATCGCAGAACTTTCGGTGATTTCCAATTCAAGATATTTTGCAGGAAGCCCCGTTTCAGCCAGGATTGAAGCCACTTTTTGAGGAAAGTTTTTCTGCCGAAACTGCCGAGGGGACAGATTAACGGCCACTTTACCGACAAATATACCAGACTCGATCCAGGCCATCTGTTGCAGGCAGGCTGATCGTAGAACCCACTCGCCCAAGGGGACAATCAAACCGGTCTCCTCCGCCAGCGGGATGAAATTTACCGGCGACACCAAACCTCGATCGGGGTGATTCCATCGCACCAGAGCCTCAAGTCCAATCAAACTCCCTGTCGCAAAATCAATTTGCGGTTGATAGTGCAGAGTCAATTGTTCTTGTTCAATCGCCCGACGCAAGTCATTTTCCAGCAAAAGGAAATTGACCGCGGTGGCATTCATGCCCTCGGTGTAATACTGATAATTATTTTTCCCTCCCTCTTTCGCTTTGTACATCGCGATGTCGGCATGTTTGAGCAGGGTATCTGTCTGCTCTCCATCGTCAGGGAATACACTAATACCAATACTGACTGTTGTACTGATCTCATGACCGCTGATATGTATCGGCTTAGAGAGGTTTTCCAGGAGTTTGTTGGCCACAAAAGAAATGTCATCGTGGTCGTGAATACCTTCTAAAACAACAACAAATTCATCGCCACCCAAACGGGCAACCGTATCCATGTCGCGAACACTTTCAGTCAAGCGTTGACTAATGGCCTTTAACAACAGATCGCCAGCATCGTGACCGAGACTGTCATTAATATTCTTAAAACGGTCGAGGTCTAACAACATTAAAGCCAGCTGGCTTTTACCTCGACGGGACCGTGCCAGACTGTGATAGATACGATCGTAAAAAAGAGAACGGTTGGGCAAACCCGTCAAAGAGTCGTGAAACGCCAGGTAGTTCAGCCTCGCCTGCTGTTCATGCAAAGCGTCTTCCGCTTGTTTCCGTTCGGTAATATCGGTGGAAATGGTACAGAGGCCAAATACCTTGGCATTTTTGTCCCTGAGCGGAAAACGCAATACAAGGTAGGTATGTAACTCCCCATCCACATGGGGGATTTCCATTTCCGCTTCCACAGTTTCTTCGGCATTAACTGCGGTTTGTTCAACGCTCCAGAATTTTTCCACAACGGATTGAGGGTAGACATCAAATACATTTTTACCCGCCAATTCAGCATCAGCCAAACCATCAAGCTGTTTAAAGTGCTCACTGGCCATCACGATATTGCCGTTCAGGTCTTTCACCGATATCAGGGCAGGGGAATGCGCCATAATGGCATTGAGGTAAGTTTCACTCGCCCAGAGTGCCTGCTCGGCCATGCGATACTTTTCGGCCTGCTCTTCATGTCGCCACATATCAATGATCTGACGAACCAGCAGTGAACTAAAGGTCCAGACATGCTCCAGACTCGATACCGCTTGCTGTAAGGCCGGTAAATGCTCTTCGGTTTCCAATACAAACAGACCAATGACGTGGCCTTTTTCAAATATCGGGTAGAGCGCCAGACTGTTGGATCCAGGCAAACACCCCTGAAAAGATTCCTCATCGTCACTGCAAAAATAACGTGCGGGTATTGGACCTGAGATGCTTTCCTCATTTTGATCAAAAGATTCGAGAATGGTCTGAGAGGGGAGATTTTTGAGCTTATCGATGGCCGATGTCACACTGACCACGGTGGGTTTATCACCCTGTAGGGCAATGGCCTCAACATACACATTGCCATCACGCCTCACGAGCAACGCGGCCCTGGAAATGAGCGATTTGGCAATCACTAGCTTTAACAGGCGCTCGGCGATTTGTTTGTGATTCAAATCTGTAAATAACTGCTGAAACTTCTTAATGAGCTCAACAGCACTGTGTTTGTTTGGCATATCCACTCAACGACTAGCTGCAAGTAATGGCCCAGCATTGTTAACAATGCAGCGCCATTACCAAGGTCTTTAATCTGTGTGTCAGCCAATAAAACCCGGCATGCCAAAGCTAATTCCCATTTAATGCTCCGACAAACTCAATCGCCATCCCGGGCTTTTAGAAGAGTATGAACGGCGGCATCATAGCAAAACGTACAAATAACATCCAATTTAATTAGCATTTGTTCTAAAAAAACACACTTATGACCAAAAGCTCCTGACCAGTCGATCAGGTTAACAACCAGTAACTGAACAGCGTAATGGTCATGGCGCCAATCAAGTTGAGCCCGATACCTTCTCTGGACATGCGTTTGACCGAAATTCTACCCGTACCAAAAACAATGGCATTTGGCGCAGTCGCCACCGGCATCATGAAGGCGCAACTGGCGCTCAAGGCCGCAGGCACCATCAACAGCGCCAACTCGATATCTGCCCCAATGGCCGCAGCCGCCAAAATTGGCATCAACAGCGTTGTGGTTGCCGTATTGCTGGTTATTTCGGTTAAAAAGGTCACAGTTAAGCAGATGGTTGCGATAATCAGAATAACCGGTAATGCAGTCAACGCCGCTAATTGGGCTCCAAGGGCCTGACTGATTCCGGTGACAACAAAAGCCTTGGCAATGGCAATACCCCCGGCGAACAGCAACAATACACCCCAGTGAATATTACTGGCAGACTCCCAGTCCAATAGACGCCCGCCTTGACCTTCTCCATCGGGCAACAGGAACAAGATAACAACAGCGGTTAGCGCTACGGCAGCATAATTGGCATTGGGTAGATCCAGCCAGCCGCTCCAGCCACCTGCTGGCTCTTTCAGCGTCATCCAGGCCAGAGCCGTCAAGGCAAACACGATTAAAACCCGCCGTTCAGCCGGCCGCCATGCACCGGTCTCCGCCATCTCAGTCACCCCTCCTTCTGAAAGCCCTCTTGTGAGCCAAAGTGCAGTCAAAGGAACCAGAACGAGCACAATTGGCACCGCCCACATCATCCACTGGGTGAAGCTGGGCTCAAGCCCCGTATTCTCAGCGTAAACCTGTAGAAAAATCACATTGGGCGGCGTGCCGATCGGGGTTCCCATGCCGCCAATACTGGCAGCGTAAGCGATGCCTAGTAGCAGAGGCACCGCCAATTTAGGATCCCGGGCCCGCTCAAGCACTGCCAGTGCTACCGGAAGCAACATCAAGGTCGTGGCCGTATTAGAGATCCACATGCTTAACAGGGCCGAAGCCGCCAGAAGCTGCATCGACAGCCGACCATTAACGTGTTTTTTATTCATGTTATATCTCCCACCTTTTGAACGTGTTTATTATTTTTACGGACAGGCCAAAAAATATACCAATTTAGTCTTTATAGTCAAATGATTTCGTCATGTAAATACTACACAATTGATTGATCAATTTATTTTTAGATTAATTAATGAGCATTTTCAATGGCTTGAGATAAGAAAGAGGGAGGAAGGCGCTTACGATTTAATGTTTAAGCAAGATGTATTTTTACGGGAATAGTTAAGCTATTGCGTTGGAAATTAAATTGTCCAGACCAATTTTGTACGCCGGCGGAGTCAGCCTGGAGGTTCAGTAAGAACTAAAACACAACTATTGAGACTCCGGTGAAGCTTTTCCGGTATCCGGCTGGTTCTTAATCTTGTCCATTTCTTTCAGGTATTCCTCATGGCTCATACCATCCACACCGGATTGATGCAGGCAGTCCTGACTCCGTGCGGTTTCATCAGGCAGATTATCGTTGGCGCGTCGGCATTCATTGCTAGCGCCTGAATTGTATACA
>CAJWCA010000249.1 GCA_913020395.1 uncultured Cellvibrionales bacterium
CGAATTGAAGCGGGCAAGCGGCCGAGAAGTTCAATGTCTCCCTTTGTTGTTTTTGATCGGGACAAAAAGCTTAAACTGCTGATTGGTTCTCCGGGTGGATCTCAGATAATTGCCTATGTTTCTCGAGTGATTGCCAATGTGTTAGGACAGGGTGTGTCTCTGCAAGATGCGGTGAGTGCGCCTCACATTGTGGCACGTAACAACGGTTACTTAGATCTTGAAACGGATCGTTTCACGGCAAAACAGCAAGCGCAGCTGGAGTCTTGGGGGCACCGTTTGAGAGTGCGTGACATGAACAGTGGCTTGCACGGTATTTATGTTGACCGGGGTGTCATGACTGGTGTAGCCGACCCCAGGCGCGAAGGAATAGCGATGGGGCGTTAGTGCGTTGGCTCGGAAGCCAGGTTCACGGCCAAGCATGAACGGATTAAATTAATTTTACTGAAGTTGTAGCCTGAAAAAAGGCTCATCATTCCTTCTTTGCCCAGCAAGCGCTGGGTAATCTCCTTGGTATTAATACCCTGATTCCGCATATGTTGAGCTTTGCCCGACAGCGTGAGCAAGTAATCCAGTTTCTCTTGTAAACGTTTTTGCCCTTCGGGAACAATGCCTTTGTGAGGGCAGATAATGGTGTCGAAGTCGTGTTTGAGAACATTTTGGGTGCTATTGATGATGGTGGGAACATCTTCATCGTTGCGCAAAAACTTTAGATGGTTGGCGATATAGAGGTCGGCGCTCAGCAGCCAGCCTCGATCTTCCAACAGATAGCAGGTCATGTCTTTTGCGTGGCCGGGCGCAAAGACTGCCGTCGCCATTTCTCCATTGCTGAGCGTGACACGATCGGGCACGGTGTCTGTTTCAACGGGCCCGGCAGAGCCCCACATAATTTTCTGAACCGGTGGAATTTTAAAGCCTTTGCGCAGGATCGAAGCGGTAATTTCTGGTGCAAGCGGTGTAACACCGGTCATTTTTTTGATGGCACCGGCGTTGCCACTATGGTCTTCATGGTGGTGGGTCAATATCAGCTGTTCCAGCGGTTTTTCTTCAATAAACCCTTTCACATATTTCCACTGATTAGAGGGGCCCGTATCAAATACGGTCTTGCCAAGGCGGTAGACAATAAAGGTGGTATTAATACCCATATTGAAGCGTCCGACCCGAATCGCCTCCAGGTCCTGATGTTGAAACGTATCCAATACCGCCACTGTTAACCCCGCCTCTGATCGTAAATATCACAACAGCTATCAGTCTGCGTGACACACAGGCACAGAACAATGGCATCTTTGATCTTTCGGGCTGTCATTTCAGCTCACGCCATTTGCATGGGCATGAGCCTAGCTTCAGTCTGAACTAGCAGACAGAGCGCTGCTTGAAACAATGATTCCATTGTTGTCTGCGTAAATGAACTCTCCGGGTTTGAGGGATACGCCGGCAAACTGAAGCGGGACATTGAGGTCGCCAATACCCCGCTTTTCGGTTTTCAGTGGAATGGTATTAATGGCCTGCACACCGAGATCCAGTGCGGCAATGGCATCGACGTCGCGAATGCAGCCAAAAATAATAATGCCCTCCCAGCCATTGCGTTGGGCATTTTCAGCAATCATATCGCCGAGCAGAGCTTTGCGCAGTGAGCCACCTCCGTCGACCACCATAACTTTGCCTTGTCCGTCACAGGCCGCCTGGGATTTGACCAGGGAGTTATCTTCATAACATTTTATGCTGACAATTTCGCCGCCAAAGGAGCGGCGCCCGCCGTAGTTGGTGAACAGTGGTTCCATGACGCGAACAAGCTCTGGGTTTTCGTCACATAAATCGGGTGTTAAATAGTTCATTAATTTTCCTGTTACAGCATTACACCAAGAGTATTGCCCTCATAGGCAATGGAGAAACGTTGCAGATTGCCTATGCAACCCGCCAGAGAGCCCATAGCGCTGCCGGTATCTAAATCAAATTCAATGCCGTGCGCAGGGCATCGCAAAGCGTTTGCCTGAAACGTTGCACGGTCGAGTGGCGCATCCATGTGGGGGCAGCGATTTTCCAGCAGATGGGTTTTTCCCTCTACCTGAACAAGAAGAAGGGCCTTTCCGCCCGCACGAAAACTTCTGCAATAACCATCGTGGAGCTGGTGTAATTTTTCGAGCGGGTAAAAAGTCATAGAGTGGGCGTCCATTGGATTTTTAATCAAGCAACGACACGGTACACTAGAATTACCTTGGGATTAAGCACTAATTACCCCTCACAAATTCCCTTTGCTTTACCGGCGTATACTTTTACAATGCCGGCCGATACCCAGCGTAGTGAACATAGATTCAATGCCTTATTTTAGTGTTAATGACATTCCCTATTTGCCTGACAGCTGCGGGTATTTTGAGGCGATTCGCGACTTGCCATTTCCTATCTGGCTGGATAGCGGCAGGCCGAGAAGTTTGTATGGGCGCTACGATATCATCAGTGCACAGCCTTCCTGTCTACTTAGAACACACGGCGAAGTCACGACCATTACCGAGGCGGGAAGCACCAGCGATCATCGTGAAAACCCCTTTGATCTTGTCGCTTCCCGCTTAGCCCCCATCTGTGCTCAGCCGCCAAAAGATCTCCCTTTTTGTGGCGGTGCGCTGGGTTATTTCGGCTATGACCTGGGTCGACATTTGGAGGTGTTACCTTCACATGCCACACAAGATATCGCGCTACCGGATATGCACGTGGGAATCTACGACTGGGCCATTGTGCAAGATCACCAGCAAAAACATTCATGGTTAATTTGCCAGCCGGCGTGCGAGCGGAGTCTGGGTAAAGACCTGCTTAAACGCTGCGAACAGGCGGCCAGAAAACGCTCAGGTAATAAATTTTTACCCTTTAATATCAATGAGTTCCAGCCATCAATTAACGCTAATTCTTACTCTGAGTCTATTGCTCGTATTCACGAATACATTGAAGCTGGCGACTGCTACCAAGTGAATTTTGCCCAGCGCTTTACCGCTGATTTTGAAGGTGATAGTTATGGTGCCTACAAGCACCTGCGCTCTATCTTACCGTCTCCCTTCAGTGCTTATATGGGGTTGGAGGAAGGGGCCATTTTGAGCTTTTCGCCAGAGCGATTTGTCCAGGTGAGCGGTCGGCATGTTGAAACTAAACCCATCAAAGGCACGCTGCCCAGAGATGACAACCCCTACCGCGACCAGCTCAATGCAGATGCCCTGTTAGCCAGTAAAAAAGACCGGGCTGAAAACCTCATGATTGTTGACCTGTTACGCAATGATCTCAGCAAAAATTGTGAGCTGGGGAGTGTGCGTGTGCCCAGTTTGTTTGCCTTGGAAAGTTTCCCCAATGTGCATCATCTGGTGAGCACGGTTACTGGAACGCTTAACGAAGACAGCACGCCCATTCAGTTGTTAAAAGACAGTTTTCCCGGAGGGTCTATCACGGGGGCACCCAAGCTGCGGGCCATGGAGATTATTGAAGAGTTAGAATTGGCTCGGCGCTCGGTCTACTGCGGTAGCGTGGGTTATATTAGCGCCAACGGGAATATGGATACCAATATCGCCATTCGCACACTCGTCAATGAGGGTGGCAAGATACACTGTTGGGGCGGCGGTGGCATCGTGGCAGATTCAGAGGCCGAGTCTGAATATGAAGAAAGCCTGGCTAAAATCAGAACGCTAATGGAAGGGCTAAGGCAATAGGGCTATTGCCTTAGCTTTAAATGGGCCGGCAAAGCACCCTATAAACTCAGTTCCCGGTTACTGGCCTTCAGGAATTCTACTCGCAGCTCCTCATAAGTATGCACTGCAGGGTATTGTGGGAACTCCTCTATGACATTTTGAGGCGACTTGAACAAAATGCCCGCGTCAGCTTCCGCCAGCATGGTTGTGTCGTTATAGGAGTCACCTGCGGCAATCGTACGGTAATACAAAGACTTGAAGGCAACGATCGACTGGCGCTTGGGGTTTGGCTGGCGAATATGGTAGCTCTGAACCTGGCCCTCAGCGCTGACACCGAGTTTGTGACATAACAGGGTGGGGTAACCCAGCTGTTTCATCAAGGGGCCTGCAAACTCGTAGAAAGTATCTGACAGAATCACAACCTGAAAGCGCTCGCGCAGCCAGTCGATAAACTCCCGGGCGCCGTCCAGAGGGCTCAAGGTCGAGATAACTTCCTGAATCTCAGGCAGGCCCAGCTTGTGTTTCGCCAGCTCGCCCAAACGCATGGTCATCAGCTCATCGTAGTCGGGGATATCACGAGTGGTTGCCTTCAGGGCGTCAATGCCCGTTTTTTCCGCAAACTCTATCCATATTTCAGGAACCAAAACACCTTCCAAATCAAGACATGCGATTTCCACTGGTCATTCTCCAATAAGTAAAAGGGCACAACTTACAGAGTTGGGCAAAGCAGGGCAAGAGAGAGTGCGCATGTTTTCACGTGGAACATATAGCTAAAAACTGATTGTAGGAAGTTTGGTGGACGCTTTGATTATTAAAAGGCTTCGCGAAGAGCGGGCTGCGGGCCGGTGATCAAGAGGGGGGTGTCTATATCTTGAGCTCAAATAATGTGCGCCATACATGATGTAGTATAATTTATGCTCATCTTGGTGAAATTAAGGGCATTGTTTCACGCGAGGCTTTAAGTCTGGCTTAGAGTGAGGCGTTCGTAGGGTGGATCAGTAGAAACGCTCATTATCTATCCTTAAATTTAGTTATAAGCCTATGAATCTTCAGTATTTTTCAGATAGACAAGGCTCTGGTATTCTTCGCGCCTTACTGTAAAAGCTCCCACTGAATACAAATTGGAAACGACCATGTCCGCTGTACTGCTAAACACCGTTGATATCGACGCGAAGCTGCAAAATGAACCGCCCCAGGAGATTTTGCGTCATGCGCTGGAGCAATTCGACAATATCGCTTTATCCTTTAGCGGTGCAGAAGATGTTGTGCTGATCGATATGGCGACCCAGATACGGCCGGATATCGAAGTGTTTTGCCTGGATACCGGGCGGCTACACGCCGAAACTTACCAATTCATCGAGCGAGTCCGTGAGCATTACGGCCTCAACATAGACCTTTTGTCCCCTGACGGTAATGCGGTTCGCAAGCTGGTTAAAGCCAAAGGCCTGTACAGTTTTTATAAGGACAACCATCAGGAATGCTGCAGTATTCGTAAAATTACGCCCCTGAAGTCTAAACTGTTGGAAGTGGATGCTTGGGTAACCGGACAGCGCAAAGATCAAAGCCCGGGCACGCGGGCCGCGATTCCCGTGATTCAGGACGATCGCCTGTTTGCAAGGCCGGGCGAGACCTTGACCAAATTTAACCCTCTGGCCAACTGGACTTCTCGCCAGGTGTGGGATTACATCAGGGCCTACGATGTGCCTTATAATGCTTTACACGATCAGGGGTATCTCTCTATCGGCTGTGAGCCCTGTACTCGCCCGGTAGGACCCAATCAGCACGAGCGGGAAGGTCGCTGGTGGTGGGAAGAGGCCACTAAAAAAGAATGTGGCCTGCACGGCTCAAATGTTAGAAAATAGTTACAGCATCCAACTTAAGGAGTTCATTTGTGAAAATAACACTGGTTAAAAAAATACTCGCCGATGGCTCGCCCTGTAAAAAGTGTGGTGATGTGCTTCAAAAGTTAGAAGATGGCGGCCACATGAGCCGTATTGACGAGGTCTTAGTGGCGGATGAGCGGGACCCCGAAAGTGCAGGGCTGCAATTGGCTAAAACACTCAATGTTCACCGAGCACCATTTTTTGTGGTGGATCGCGAGGGAGCCGAACCGGAAGTACACACCGTATTTTTGAAGTTTGTAAAAGAAGTGCTTGAGCAAGAGGCGGACGAAGGTGCCGAAGCGATGGAAATTTTGGCGGATAACCCCGACCTCGATTTCATTTGATAGCGCCTCTCCAACCCCGCCATCAGTGCGGGGTTTGATAAAATCTTACTCTTTTAAAATGGCGTATTGCGCCTGAAACTCAACCGCGGTTTTTCCACCACAGGTAATGCGGGCGGACAGGTCGATTTTGGCGCGACCCCGGCTATTGAAGCGTTCAATAAATTCGTCGATAACGGCTTGCTCAGGTGCGATACAGGTGGCGCGTAAGGTGCCGCGAACAGGGCTGAGGTAGTCAATGTTTGCCTTGGTGACGACCTGATTACATTTCAGTCCATACTCTTGAGTTTTTAGGTAGGCCATTCCCCAGCACGTCATCACCGCTACGTTATATAAGCTGCCGCCAAAAGCAGTTTGTTTGTCGTTAATATTGGGCTCCAGGGGGGCGCTCAAGACCAGGCTTTTCCCGTCGTAACTTTCCAGTGCCAGCTCCATGTGGCGAACCAGCGGCAAATGTTCGTGGAAAAACCCTGTGAGTTTATCGGCTATTTCATTCATGGCTTATATGATTCATGGTAGTACCTACAGAAGATCGACAATTCTTTTTGCGGCGGAATAGGGGGTGGTTTTATTGTTGATCACATCCGCTTGCAACTGCGGTTTGATTGCCTGAATGGCGGGATTCTGGTTCAAGCGAAGTTCCAGCATTTCATGTATCAGTTTTTTAAGCCACTGGCTGTTTTGTTGGGATCTTTTTTGTTCAAAGGCGCCGTTGTCGACACTGATGCTGCAATACTCTGTGATGGTGTTCCACACTTCGTCAATGCCAGCGTTTTGCAATGCAGAGCAGCTGAGTACCCGGGGTGACCAAAAGTGGCTGTGTTTGATCAGGTGCATGGCATTTTGATAGTGCTGCTTGGATTGTTCGGCCAGATTCAGGCTTTCACCATCGGCCTTGTTGATCACCAAGGTATCTGCAAGTTCCATGATGCCACGTTTAATTCCCTGTAGTTCGTCACCGGCATTGGGCAACATGAGGACAAGAAAAAAATCCACCATGGCGGCCACTTCATATTCCGATTGCCCTACACCCACAGTTTCAACCAGGATAACGTCGTATCCACTGGCCTCACAGAGCAGCAGCGTCTCACGGGTTTTCTGAGCAACACCTCCTAAGGACTCACCGGCCGGCGAAGGCCTGATAAACGCATTGTCTTGGCGAGACAGCATTTCCATTCGTGTTTTATCGCCCAAAACGCTGCCCCCTCGGAGC
>CAJWCA010000250.1 GCA_913020395.1 uncultured Cellvibrionales bacterium
GTAGGGCACGCCATCAATCATCAAGAGAATTTTACTGGTGAAAGGGTTTGAACCAAATCCGCGGGCATCAATGGTTTGAACCATTGGGTTCCACCGTACGTTGAGACCTGGCACAAGGCGCAGCAACTCCGGAATTGTCGTGGCTGCAGAGCGCTGGATATCTTGATAGGTTATGACCGATACAGAGCCTGGTAACTTCGACAGTGGTGCTCCGGATTTGGTGGGTGTTACCACCTCGTAATCAATCACTTCTTCAAAACTGAGTTCAAGTAGTTGGTCTAACGTGGCTTCCGATTGTGCGTAGGAAAAAACCGGTAACATAGATGCGATGATAAAGGCGGTCGTTTTGATGAAGATTACAATTTTTTTTGAACAAAATAGCCAAAGAGGAGTGGCGATATTTTTAGAGAGTAACGATTGCCAGAACAAACTTATATGAGTAGACAGGGCTGAATGGTTTCCCATTGATGCTCGACCTTACCGGCTTTAGCGGGAACCAGTTGTCCTTTCCAGTCAGCTAAACAGTGAAGTTCATTCTTTCCTATCAATGAACCTTTGATGTAACACGTAGACCTTAATTCTCAAATATGCAAGCGATGTGCTGTCTGAGAACAGGCGCTTTTTAATGAGTATAGTGGACAAATCTGTTTACCACTGTTGGGTGTAGTATATAGAGGGAGCTTTGAAATGACAATTTCCGGAGGGCGCACTCAACGCCGTTGCAGGCTCGTGTATCTGTGCCCGCTCGCAGTTATACAACTTTAGTTTTACTTCAGAGCGAAATGGACGCACCTGCCGCTTTTGGTTGTGGTAGTTGAGCGTGTTGTTTGCATAATGTGGTTATCGTTGTATTAAGCTCATCGGGGAAGGTCGCTGCGCGATGGGTGTTCATGTCAACATAGAGCAACATTAACTCTGTGCAAGCCAGATGCTCTCCCGTATCGCTTCGATACAGGTTGTGAAATAGGCGCATGCGTTTTTGATCGGCATCCAGTAGTTGTGTGCTAACGCGCAGTGGCACGCCTTCTGCCACCTCCTGAAGATAGTTAATGTGAGCTTCCAGGGTGTAGATAGAGCACTTATTGCGGGTTCGGAACTCTTCGCCCGCGCCTATCGATTCATAGAATGCGTCAGTGGCAAACCCAAAAACCAAGACATAGAAGGCTTCACTCATATGGCCGTTATAGTCGATCCACTGAGCTTGTACAGGGCCTGAATAGGTGTCGATGGGGCTTGGGCTCTCTTTTGTATTCATGGCGGTGCAAGGCCTTGTTAGGGGTTCGGCTGATCCGTAAGTAATACATAGTATCCGGAAGTTCTCGCCTGTTTTTCCAATTTCCGACCTAAATTTGACTTTATGCGACATGCTCGTCTATAACATGCCTCGCCATAGTTAATAGGGGAGCCCAGAATGCTTGGGGACTATCCAGATAATCTACCGCAGCGTATTGATTTTGTACTGTTGCCGGGTTTTTCGCTGATCGGTTTCTCCGCGATGGTGGAACCCTTGCGATGGGCCAACAGCATTGCTGGAAAACAGCTCTACCGTTGGCAGGTAATGTCCGTGGACGGTGAGCCTGTTCAGGCCAGTAATCAGATGGCACTGCCTGCCGACCGCCCTGTGAGAGACCCGTGTGAGGCAGACACAGTGATTGTGTGCGCAGGCTTTGATCCGCAGGCTCATGTGTCGAACACCTTGACCAGTGCCCTGCGCAGGTTCAATAGCCAGGGTATCGACATCGGAGCCCAGGACACCGGCACCTATATATTGGCGTCTGCGGGTCTGCTGGAAGGGTACCGGGCCACCATTCACTGGGAAAATATCAGCAGTTTTGCTGATCAGTTTCCCCGCGTGAAACTGATCAACGACATTTTCGAAATAGACCGCAACCGCTTTTCCTGTTCAGGTGGTTTGTCGGGCCTTGATATGATTCTCCATCTGATTCAGAGCCAGCACGGTCAGGCCCTGGCGATGTCGGTTTCCGATGAGTTAATCTATAGTCACATCCGGGGTGCAGACCACCCGCAAAGAATGTCGATACAGAATCGACTGGGTGTGACCAACGCCAAGTTGATTGCCGCGATTAAGATCATGAGTCGCAGTCTCGAGAACCCGGCAACTATCCCGGAGTTGGCGGCAGAGGTCTATGTCTCAGAGCGGGAATTAGAAAGACTCTTTAAGAAGTATCTCAAACAAACGCCCTCAGCTTTCTACCGGGATTTACGCTTGGAGCAGGCCCGACAGCTCCTTCAGCAAACGGGGCGCAGCGTCACCAATATAGCGGTTTCCTGTGGTTTCACTTCCTCCTCACATTTTTCTCGCTGTTATCTGAATAAGTATGGCTGCGCGCCCAGTCGCGACCGAAAAGCGGACAGTTAAAGGGTCGCGGGACCTGAGTGATTGGTCTTTTGCTGTCGGAAATTGGCAAGTAATAATCGTTTATGTGCAAAAATAGGCGTGTTTCTCGGGTAAATTGACTGAACCTCTTAGCTCTTTTGACCGTGGAATAAAGCAATGATTAACAACGAAGTCATTATCACCTGCGCCGTGACAGGATCGGGCGACACCGTAGATAAACACCCGGATCTTCCCATCACTCCTAAGCAAATTGCCGAAGCGGCGATCGAGGCGGCCGACGCCGGTGCGGCAGTAGCGCACATCCACGTTAGGGATCCCGAAACCGGAGGTGTCTCCCGTGAACTGGCACATTACAAAGAAGTGGTTGAGCGCATTCGCGATAGTGAATCGGATGTAATTATTAACATTACCGCGGGCATGGGAGGGGATCTGGTGCTGGATGCCGATAACCCCACCGTTGCCATTGAGGGTACCGACATGGCGACCGCGGCGGAACGTTTTGCTCATATTGCTGAACTGCGCCCGGAAATTTGTACGCTCGACTGCGGCACTCTGAACATGGGTGATGCCATTCTGGTTAATACCACCGACATGTTGCGAGACATGGCGAAGGCTGCAAAAGAGATTGGTGTTAAACCGGAGCTCGAAATTTTTGATTTGGGGAATTTGGTGTTTGCTCTTCAAATGGCTAAAGAAGGCCTGCTGGATGAGCAGCCTCTGTTTCAGCTGTGCCTGGGCATTCCCTGGGGGGCGCCGGCCGATACGGCAACTATGAAAACCATGGTGGATATGTTGCCGGCCAATGCCAATTGGGCAGGGTTTGGTATTTCTCGTTTACAGATGCCGATGGTGGCCCAGGCCATGTTGTTGGGTGGCAATGTCAGGGTCGGCTTGGAAGATAACCTCTTCCTGGAGAAAGGTGTGCTTGCCAGCAATGGCCAGCTGGTTGAGCGGGCGGTCTCCTTGATTAATAACTTGGGTTCCCGGGTGGCGAGTCCCGCACGAGCACGCGAGATGCTCGGTTTGCGCGGCACACAGTAATAATTTTTTGGGAGAAATAAGATGGCGAGATTGGCAGCCTCAGAAGTAAAAGCGGTGGGTATATTGGGTACGGGCGTGATCGGTGGCAGCTGGGCTGCTCACTTTCTCAGGCAGGGGCTGGATGTAGTGGCTTTTGATCTGGCGCCGGGGGCAGAGGCTCGACTGACTGAGCGCATTGAAAAGCTCTGGCCAACACTTGAAGCCCTGGGGCTTAAACCAGGTGCAGATAAATCGCGGCTGGAATTTGTCGATAGCCTGGAAGCGCTGGGTGCAAAAGTACCCTTGATACAGGAGAGCACACCGGAGGATTTGCAGGCAAAACAGACGCTGTTTGCCGAGATAGATGCGGCGATACCTGAAGACGTTATCATTGCTTCCAGCACGTCCGGTTTTCCCATGACGGATATCCAGAAACTCTGTAAACACCCTGAACGAACGGTGGTTTGTCACCCGTTTACGCCGCCTCACATTGTGCCATTTTGCGAAGTGGCGGGGGGGCAAAAAACTGCGCCGGAAGTTGTGGACTGGGCCGCTGATTTTTTTCAGCACTACGGCAAAGAAGTCGCAAAAATGGACAAGGAATTGCCCGGTTTTATCGGCAACCGCCTCCAGGATGCGTTGTGGCGTGAGGCTTTGCACATGGTCGCCAACAATGAATGTTCAGTGGAAGACATCGATAAATCCATCGCCTATGGCCCTGGCTTGCGCTGGGCGATTTTTGGCCCCTGCATGAACATGGCAATGTGTGGTGGAGAAGGCGGCATGGCTCGCATGTTGGATCATTTTGGACCTTCCTTGAAAGAGCCCTGGACGCGGTTAGAGGCGCCGGAGTTAACAGAGCAACTCTATAACGATTTGGTTGAGGGCAGTGACCAGGTGCTGGGCGGTCGATCGATGGCTGAGCTGATGGAAGAGAGAGACGAGTTGTTAGTCCGTATATTAAAAACAATAGAAGACTATCGCCAAGAGAAAAGTTTACAGACTTGATCAATCCTTGGCTTAACAATTGATCGTTTTTTAGGGGTGGTAAGATGCAGAACGTTTCACTAAAGCAAAGTGCTCAGAAATCACCCCAATTAGATAAAGGCGTATTCTGGCCCGCCATCGTCATTATCGTGTCGCTGGCGTTACCACTGGTTTTATTTCCCGATCCAGTCAGAGCGGGGGTTGGTGAGCTGCTGGCCTTTATTACCGGGCAGCTAGGTTGGTTGTTATTACTGTTTGGTTTTGCCTGTTTGTTATTTCTTGCCTGGCTTGCTTTTAGTCGCTATGGCGATATAAAACTGGGTGGAGCTGATGAGCCCCCAGAGTTTTCCAAGCGAAGTTGGGTGGCCATGTTATTTTGCGCCGGCATTGGTATTGCCATCGTAAACTGGGCCTTTGTTGAACCCATCTACCTAATGAATGAACCGGCGATGGGAATCGCCGGGGGGTCTGTTCAAGCGATTGAATGGGCAACAATGTACAGTCAGTTCCACTGGGGAATTATTCCCTGGGCGATCTACAGCATTGCCACAGTTCCCGTAGCCTACAGTCTTTATGTTCGACGCAGACCCTACTTGCGTTTTAGTTCTGCAGCAAAACCTCTATTGGGTCACCACAGTGACGGCGCGATTGGCAAACTCATTGATCTGATCGTCATTCTGAGCATTCTGGGTGGAGTGGGCACCTCTCTGGGCCTGTCGATCCCGCTGGTCACGGGTCTGCTCGGCACTCTATTTGAACTTGAAAATACCGCCGGTCTCAATATTGTTGTGCTGGTTATTTGGACCGGAATTTTTAGTTACAGTGCTTACATGGGTTTAGGTAAGGGCATAAAAGTATTAAGCGATATCAATATCAGCATGGCCTTCGGCCTATTAGCGTTTGTGCTTTTGGTAGGGCCAACGATTTTTATATTCAAATTGTGGAGTAACAGCCTAGGTCTTTATCTGGACAATTTTATCCACATAGCGTTATGGACAGACCCGGTCACCGATAGCGGTTTTACCGAAAAGTGGACAGTATTTTATTGGGCCTGGTGGATCGCTTATGCCCCGATGATGGCTTTGTTTATTGCACGTATTTCCCGTGGTCGAACGATTCGTGAAGTTATTTTGAATGAGGTTCTCTGGGGCAGTGCAGGTTGTATGGCATTCTTCGCCATTTGGGGGGGATACTCGGTTTACCTCGAAACTCAGGCGCTGGTGAACGTGTCGGAGATTCTGATGCGCGAGGGCACCGCGGGTGCGGTGATTGCCGTTATGCAATCCTTGCCGGGTGGTTGGTTATTACTCGCTGTTTTTACCTTGCTGTGTTTTATTTTTCTGGCCACCACACTGGATTCAGCCGCCTATACACTAGCCTCAGTGAGTACAAGGAATCTCAGCGGGTATCAGGAACCTGCGCGATGGAACCGTTTGCTGTGGGCGTTTTTGATTGCGATTGTCGGTGTGGCTCTGTTGATGGTCGGTGGGTTGGATATTGTTCAGGTGTCTACTTTGCTGTTCTCTCTACCCATGATGGTGGTTTTGATTGTGCTGTGTTGGGCACTGTACAAACAGCTTAAACAAGATTTCCCTGAGCTCTCTCAGCGCCCCGTGATTGTGATGCAGGAAAAGCGATTGCCAATGGAGGCTGCTGAGGTGGACTGCGAGCCCGAAGATGTCATGCCGCCTGTGTCTCAGGGGCTAACGACTTAGCGCCCTTTCCATACCGGATCACGTTTTTCGGAAAATGCGAGGGCGCCTTCCCGCTGATCTTCGCTGTTGTAGAGTGTGTCAACGGTGGCAAACTCCTGGCGATTGATCCGGTTGATGGCATCCTGGAATTTCATGTCCTCAGACTCCCGCACAACTTCTTTAATGGCGGCATAGACAAGAGGGGGGCCGCCTGCCAAAGTGTTTGCGAGCTCTCTGGCTTTTGTCATCAGCTGATCCGCCGGGACAACATGGTTGACCAGTCCCCATCGCGCGGCCTCCTGTGCTTCCATCCAGCGACCGGTGAACAGCATTTCCATCGCAATATGGTAGGGAATACGATTGGGGAGTTTCAGGCTTGCGGCGTCGGCTACGGTGCCTGAATTAATTTCGGGCAGTGAAAAGCGCACATGCTCGGCGGCAATAATAATGTCTGCCGACAAAGCCAGTTCAAAACCTCCTCCACAGGCAATACCGTTGACCGCCGCAATCACAGGCTTATTGAGGTCATAGCGAGACGTCAGGCCAGCAAAACCAGTTGCCGGTATATCCATCTTTTTGCCTTCAGCCGTCCATTTCAGGTCATTACCTGCACTAAATGCCCGATCTCCAGCACCTGTGATGATACCTACCCATAAATTTTCATCATCATTCAAGATATGGGATATCCATCGACTCCACACAAATAATGCATCGGAAAGTCGATTTAAATAAATAATATTAATTGCTTCAACAGATTCTGATTTGGATAATGATACCGCTCTCCGTTCAGCTCGCCGACAAATATTTCTGGCAATATGAAATTGAGAATTCAATATACTTCCACCAGGCAGAACAAATGATTTCAATTCACCTAAATTCGAATTGGCAGAATCAATTTCCGATTCTAAAACGGTGATGGATGCCTCTTTAATTTGGGGAAGTGTATTAATTAACTCTCCATCAGGACATGCCAATTGTGTTCCTAAA
>CAJWCA010000251.1 GCA_913020395.1 uncultured Cellvibrionales bacterium
TAAAAAGTCGGCCCGTGTGGTGGGTGACGTGATTGGTAAATATCACCCCCACGGTGATTCGGCGGTGTATGACACAATCGTTCGAATGGCCCAGGATTTTTCTCTTCGTTATATGCTGGTCGACGGCCAGGGTAACTTCGGCTCGGTCGACGGCGACAGTGCGGCCGCCATGCGTTATACCGAAATCCGCATGAAAAAAATCGCCCACGATATTCTGGCTGACCTGGACAAGGAAACCGTGGATTACGTGCCCAACTATGACGGCACCGAGCATATTCCGGCAGTGATGCCAACCCGCATTCCCAATTTGCTGGTTAACGGCTCCTCGGGTATTGCCGTGGGCATGGCAACCAATATTCCACCACACAACCTGACAGAAGTTGTTAAGGCTTGCCTGGCCTTGATTGAAAACCCAGAGCTCACAATCGATGAACTGATGGAGCATGTGCCTGGGCCAGATTTCCCGACCGCCGGTATTATCAATGGTCGCGCGGGTATTATTCAGGCCTATCGCACGGGTCGCGGACGTATCTATGTGCGGGCCAGAGCTGATATCGAGCGCAATGACAAAACCAATAAAGAAACCATCATCATTACTGAGCTGCCCTATCAGTTAAACAAGGCGCGTTTGATCGAAAAGATTGCAGAGCTGGTTAAAGATAAAAAGATTGAAGGTATTTCAGAGCTGCGTGACGAATCGGACAAAGACGGCATGCGTGTCGTTATTGAGCTGAAACGTGGCGAAGTGGGCGAGGTGATCCTCAATAACCTCTATGCTCAAACTCAGTTGCAGAGTGTATTTGGCATCAACGTTGTTGCCTTGGTCGACGGCCAGCCCAAGATTTTAAACCTCAAGCAAATGCTGGAATACTTTATTCTGCATCGCCGTGAGGTCGTCACACGCAGAACCGTTTATTTGTTGCGTAAAGCCCGTGAACGCGGCCATATTCTCGAAGGTTTGGCGGTTGCGATTGCCAATATTGACCCGGTCATTGCATTGATCAAAAACTCTGGCTCTCCCGCTGAGGCAAAAGAGGCCCTATTGCAGCGCGGCTGGGAAAGTGGCGATATTGCTCAGTTCCTGGAGCGTGCAGGCAGCGATGCTTGCCGCCCTGAAGGCCTGGACGACACTTTCGGCATTAGAGAGGGGCAATACTTCCTCTCACCTGCACAGGCGCAAGCCATTCTGGAATTGCGTCTGCACCGCTTAACGGGCATGGAGCACGATAAACTCCTGGCCGAATACCAAGAGAAGGTTGAGCAAATTGCCGAGTTCCTTGAAATTCTGGGCAATGCCGTGCGACTCATGGAAGTGATTCGCGAAGAACTTGAAAAGGTTATCGCCGACTATGGCGATGAGCGCCGCACTGAAATTGTTACCTCTCAAATGGATCTCACGATTGAAGATCTCATTACTGAAGAGGACCGTGTAGTAACCATTAGCCACGGTGGTTACGCAAAGAGCCAGCCACTAACTGACTACCAGGCCCAGCGCCGTGGTGGCATGGGTAAATCAGCGACCGCTGTAAAAGATGAAGACTTTGTTGAGCACCTGCTGGTGGCCAATACCCACGACACTATTTTATGTTTCACTAACGCGGGTAAGGTCTATTGGCTGAAAGTATTCCAGATTCCGGTTGCGGGTCGCCAGTCTCGCGGTCGCCCGGTGATTAATTTGTTGCCGCTGGAAGAGGGTGAGCACATCACCTCGATACTGCCCGTTAAAGAGTATGACGACGATCATTTCATCTTCATGGCAACATCCAATGGTACCGTTAAGAAAACCGCATTGAGTCAATTTGCTCGCCCACGCAGTGTTGGTCTGCGGGCTATCGATCTGGACGAAGGTGATAAATTAGTAGGCACCGCCATCACTGATGGCAGCAGTGACGTTATTTTGTTGTCTTCAAGTGGTAAGGCCGCTCGTTTCCGTGAGTCTGATGTGCGATCCATGGGGCGTATTTCCCGGGGTGTGCGCGGAATTCGTTTGGCGGAAGGTTTCCAGGTTATTTCAATGGTGATTCCAGAGGAGGGCGGGCAGGTAATGACCGTGACTTCTAATGGTTACGGTAAACGCACAAACGTTGATGACTTCCCCACTAAAGGGCGCGGCTCTCAGGGTGTGATCGGCATGCAAACCACCGAAAGAAACGGTGAGTTGGTGGGCGCGGTTCAGGTTCATCACGGCGAAGAAATTATGTTGATATCTGACCAGGGCACGCTGGTTCGCACCCGTGTTGATGAGTTGTCTGTGCTGGGGCGTAATACCCAGGGCGTACGAGTTATTAAAGTGAAGGCTGGCGAGCACCTGATTGGCGTGCAACGTATTGAAGAGACAGTTGATACCGGTGAACCCTCTGAAGAAGAAGGTGATGCAGAAGGGGCTCCGGCGGCAGATGTGGATGTCACTTCCGGAGACAGTGCTGAAGACAGTTCAGCACCCGAATCTGAATAACGGATGTAATGGGTAGAGCGATGAGTACAGATTCTAAATTATTGACACTGCGCGATCGGATCGACGCGATTGATTCCGAGATTGGCAAACTCATCAGTGAGCGGGCTGAGTGTGCTCAGACTGTGGCTGAAGTTAAAAAGGCTGACGGCTCGCAAGAGGTGCTTTTTTATCGTCCGGAACGTGAAGCGCAGGTGTTGCGCAAAGCGATGGAGCGCAATCAGGGCCCTCTTGATGATGAAGAAATGGCGCGCTTGTTCAGAGAGATTATGTCGGCCTGTCTCGCGCTGGAAAACCCTATAAAAGTAGCGTTTTTAGGCCCTGAAGGCACGTTTACCGAGCAGGCGGCGATCAAACATTTTGGTCATTCGGCGGTCACGGTTCCCATGTCGGCAATCGACGAAGTTTTTCGGGAAGTTGAAGCGGGCGCAGTTAATTATGGTGTGGTGCCTGTTGAGAATTCTACCGAAGGTGTTGTGAATCACACACTCGATAATTTTATGGGTTCCGGTCTGCAAATCTGTGGTGAAGTGGAGTTGCGAATTCACCATCACCTGATGATTTCGAACGTCACTAAAGTGGATAGCATTTCCAGAATTTACTCTCATTCCCAATCGTTGGCGCAGTGTCGCAAATGGTTGGATGGCCATTACCCCGGTGTTGAGCGCATTGCGGTTAACAGCAATGCCGAAGCGGCAAAACGTTTGCAGGGCGAATGGAATGCGGCGGCAATTGCGGGTGAAATGGCTGCCGACATGTACGACCTGGAAGTGCTGGCTGAAAAGATTGAAGATCAGCCCGACAACTCCACCCGTTTTTTGATTATTGGTACTCAAGACGTGCCTAGTAGCAATGAGGATAAAACCTCAGTGGTTGTTTCCATGCGGAATGAACCCGGTGCTTTGCATAATCTGCTTGAACCTTTCCATCGTCACAATATCGATCTGACTCGAGTTGAAACTCGTCCATCGCGCACGGGTACCTGGAACTACGTCTTTTTTGTAGATTTCTCGGGGCATAAAGACGATCAAAAAATTGGCGAAGTGTTGGAAGAGGTGGGTTCCAGGGCTGCGGATTTGCGAGTGCTCGGTTCTTACCCTAAGGCTGTGCTCTAACAGGGCTATCTCCAGGGCTGCCGACACGGTGGCCCTTCTATTGAATGACCGTCAATTATGATCGATAAATTTGTTGTAGTAGGTATCGGGCTCATTGGTGGCAGTCTGGCGGCTGCACTGAAGCGTTGTGGCGCCTGTCGCGAAGTGATTGGTGTGGCCCGGCGGCAAGAAACCTGTGATGAGGCTCTGGCGCTTTCTCTGGTGGATCGTGCGGTCACCTCCATTGAGGACATTGCCGCCGAACTCGGTGAGAGCGATCTTGTTTTTGTGGCAGTGCCTACTCTGGCTGTTGAGCGCACACTTCAAACGATCAAAGATACCGTTTCTCCCGAGGTCTGCATTACTGATGGTGCTAGTGTCAAAGGGAGTGTAGTGCGTGCAGCACTTAAGGTTTGGGGTTATGTGCCACCTCAATTAGTGCCCGGGCACCCCATCGCAGGTTCCGAAAAGAGCGGTGCCTCCGCCGCTAAAGCTGATCTTTACGATGACCATCGTGTCATTCTTACGCCGCTGCCGGAAACGTCCGAAGCGCACTTGTCTACCGTTCGTGATATGTGGATTTCTGCGGGTGCAGAGGTGTTGGAAATGCCTGTCAATGAACACGACGATGTCTTGGCCGCCACCAGTCATTTGCCCCACGTTATTGCCTATTCGCTAGTGGATACGCTGGCGCACGATGCTGAAAACGAAAATATTTTCCGTTATGCCGCCGGCGGGTTTCGCGATTTTACGCGTATCGCTTCAAGTGACCCGGTCATGTGGCACGACATTATGAAGGCCAACAAAAAAAGTGTGTTGGGGGCGCTGGATCTGTTTACGCAGAACCTGGGCCGCTTGCGGGAGTCGATTGAAAAGGAAGATGGCGAGCATATGCTGGGTGTCTTCACCCGCGCCAAATCTGCCCGAGATCGCTTCACTAAAATGCTGGCCAAGCAGGCCTACGCAGACGGCTCTGGCGAAGCGCGGAATATTAACTTTGTAGTGAGTGCCGGCGGCCGTGTCTCGGGCGATATTCGGGTGCCGGGCGATAAATCGATTTCCCATCGCGCGGTTATCCTGGGTTCCATTGCTGAAGGCACCACTGAAGTAAAGGGTTTGCTGGAAGGGGAGGATGTGCTCGCGACTCTCCAGGCCATGAGGGACATGGGAGTTGTAGTAGAGGGGCCAGATCGCGGGGTCGTTCGAATTCATGGCGTAGGCTTGAAAGGTTTGAAGCCTGCAGCGGGCCCTTTGTATCTTGGTAATTCCGGCACCTCAATGAGATTGTTGGCGGGTCTGTTGTCCGGCCTGCCATTTACCAGCGAACTCATTGGTGACGATTCGCTGTCGCGGCGACCGATGGCTCGAATTATTAAACCCTTGAATATGATGGGTGCCAGTATTGAAAGTGTGGCTGGAGGTTTGCCACCTTTAGTTGTCAAGGGCACCGATAGTTTACGTTCCTTGGATTACGATATGCCTGAGCCTAGCGCTCAAGTGAAGTCCAGCATTTTATTGGCAGGGCTCAATGCGCAGGGGCATACGGCAGTTACTGAACCTGCGCCTACACGTGATCACACTGAGCGAATGCTTCAGTGTTTTGATTGTGTCGTCGAGCGGCAGGGTGAGCGTGTTAGTCTCAATGGGGGCGGTCGTTTGTTGGCGGGTGAGATTGAGGTGCCTGCAGACATTTCCTCTGCAGCCTTTTTTATTGTGGCGGCCTGTATTGCGCCTGGCTCGGATATCACCTTGCGTCACGTAGGAGTGAACCCAACCCGTATCGGCATTATTCATATTTTGCGAATGATGGGTGCCAATATCGTGCTGAGCAATGAGCGCTTGGTGGGTGCAGAACCGGTCGCAGACATTCGGGTTGTCTATTCTCAGCTTCGCGGTATTGAGATACCCGCAGAGCAGGTTCCTCTTGCGATTGACGAGTTTCCGGTGATTTTGGTGGCTGCAGCTTGTGCCGAGGGTGAAAGCCGTTTGCAGGGGGCAAAAGAATTACGTTTTAAAGAGAGTGACCGTATTCAGGCAATGGCGCTCGGTTTGCAGGCGCTGGGTATTGAGCTCATCGCTCAGCCCGACGGTATTTGTATTACCGGTGGGCAGTTGTTGGGCGGGTCTGTAGACAGCTGTGGCGACCACAGAATTGCAATGGCATTTGTTGTTGCAGGCTTGCGGGCCTCGGGGTCTGTGCGTATCTCAAATTGTGCAAATGTGGCCAGTTCCTTTCCGGGTTTTGTCGATCTGGCTCAGCAATCGGGCATCGCTGTCACGGCTGAGGAGTACGAATAAGACTACAGCTATAGAGGCTCCTGCTGATAGTTTGGGCCGAGGTCTCGCGGGATAATAAGTTGCCAGTCGTATCCGGGCTGGTTTGTTATTTCTTCCAAGACAAGGAGCTGTCTAGTGCGTACATTTAGTAATTCTTCCCGTTTGTTTTTTTCTTCCTGTTTGAATCTTCTCTATAGAGGGGGTGCTTTTGGTCATTACCTGGTGATCCTGTTGGGGGTGGGCTTGTGTCTGCCCTGGGTTGCCGCGGGCGCTGCCGATAAATTGCCGCCATCGTCCAAAGGTCGGATGGTCGGGGAAGTGGCAAAATCCCCGTCGATCAATATCAATACCGCGAGTGCTGCGGAGTTAGCGTCTGGTCTAAAGGGGGTGGGTTTAAAGCGGGCCCGCGATATTGTCGCCTATCGAGAGAAGGTGGGCGGGTTTAGCGCCGCCGAGCAGTTGATGGACGTTAAAGGTATCGGAACCAGCGTTTTTAAGAAAAACAGCGCCCGACTTGTGCTGAAATGACCGGCTGGGCATAGCCCGAGTTTACCCTCCCTGCGTCGGTTTAATGCCGCAATATGAACAGTGGGCGGCGCTAAAGGTTGTGCTCTGACGGTAGATATCAGGCTATAATGCTGCACGTTTGAAGGCGCCCCATTAGGCGCCTTTGTTAATTGTTGGGTGCACAAATGATTCGCCCTATTGCTTGGAGATGTTATGGCTAGTGCAGTGGTAGTGACCATCGATGGCCCCAGTGGTTCTGGAAAGGGCACCATCTGTCAGTTGCTGGCGCAAAAGCTCGGGTATCTGTTGTTAGACAGTGGGGCGCTTTACCGTTTAACCGCGCTGGCGTCGATGAAGCATAGTGCCGATCTGGATGATGAGCAGGCAGTCAAACATATAGCGGGCAATCTCGATGTATCCTTCGACGTGAGTGGTGAAAACATCGCTGTCATGCTTGAGGGGGAGGATGTTACAGCCGATATTCGCCAGGAAGTGGTGGGCATGAACGCTTCAAAAGTCGCCGCTTATCCGGAGGTGCGAGAGGCGCTGCTGGATCGACAGCGGGCCTTTCAGCGGGCGCCGGGCCTGGTTGCCGATGGTCGCGATATGGGAACCACCGTATTTCCCGATGCGGCGGTGAAGATTTTCCTCACCGCCAGCGCCGAGGAAAGGGCGGATCGGCGCTATAAGCAGTTGATAAATAAAGGGGAATCTGT
>CAJWCA010000252.1 GCA_913020395.1 uncultured Cellvibrionales bacterium
GCTCAATTAGAAACAAATTCGCGACTGAATCGAAGTAGGCATAATAAACAACGTTGTTAACGTGACCGTAAATGTCATTGTCTCCCCATCGTGTCGCGACAGGTGTGAAGTGGTGATACTCACCACGGGTGCGGCCCGACTCCACGGCCCCTTCAGCTGAAGACATAACGCCCTCCTTTGTCTTTAGAAAAAAACATCTGCGAACACACTAGTAAACCGCCTGGTAGATCGCCAGGGCATCTTGCTCTGTGACTTCTCGAGGATTATTAATCAATAAGCGCTGCTGACCCATCGCATCTTTTGCCAGGCCCACCAATGCTTCCTCTGGAATATCGAGGTCTCTCAAACGCGTCGGCAAGGCCACCCCTTTTATCATCTTTTCAATATACGCAATTAACGCCAGCGCCACTTCTTGGTCAGAGCCCTGAGGCGTCGCGGAGCCCATGATACTGGGAGAGAGCTCGGCATACAGAGAGGCCGCAGACTCGACGTTAAATCGCATAACTTCGGGCAACACCAGAGAGTTACTCAATCCATGTGAAATATGAAATTGTCCTCCCAGCGGATAGGCCAATGCATGCACCGCCGCAACAGGAGCATTGGCAAATGCCTGACCGGCCATCATTGCCCCCAACAGCATGTTTTGTCTCGCATCAATATCCCCTGGCGCCTTTACCGCCTGCTGGATATTGGCACTCAGTAGCCGCAATGCCTGATGGGCTAACATATCCGAATAGGGGTTTTTACGGTGCTGACTAGTGTAGGCCTCAATCGCGTGCACCATTGCGTCAACGCCGGTACTGGCGGTCACCGCAGCTGGCAGGCCCAGCGTCAACTCTGCGTCCAGCAGAGCAAGGTCCGGCTGCAGACGCTCAGATACCACTCCCATTTTGGTGGCTGCACCGGTGGTGACAATGGAGATCGGCGTGACCTCAGAGCCCGTTCCCGCCGTGGTTGGCACCTGAATCAATGGGAGCCTTTGCCCCTTTACCTGCTCAACACCATAAATGTCAGACAGCTGTTCACCAGAACGGGCAATAAGTGCTACCAATTTAGCGGTATCCATTGCACTTCCGCCACCGAAGCCAATAATGCCGTCGGCCTCGCTGTCCAATGCAAACTGAATAGCTGCCTCCACCACAGATTCAGGGGGATCTGCCTGCACATCTGAAAATACATTAACGGGTAGCTCAGAGCAGGCCAAGGGCTCACAGGCCCGGTCTAACAGGCCGGCAGCCACTATCCCGGGATCGGTAATCAACACTGGGCGAGAAATATTCAACTGCTGGCAAAGCACACCCAGTTTCTTGATCCCCCCCGGCTCATTCACCAGACGCCGAGTGGTCGTAAATTCAAATCCCAACATATTTGCTCCCGCCAACCATCATGAAATAGGTATAAACCCCTAGACACCCATTATCTGGAAAAACAACGAACAACTCAAGTGGCAGCTTAGCCTGTCGAATTCGAGAAGACATAAGGAGGAGGGAGATGAAGAGGAACTCAAAATAAAAGCGCAACGTCGTCTATTTCAATGAAATAAACGACGTTTATATCGGCAGGTTAATTAAGAATACGCAGGCTCATAGCGATCAATAATGTCGCGCACAAGACCACTGCGGACAATATCCTCGCGGTCAAATTCATGCACATACACGCTGTTCAAATCCTGCAGTTTTTCAACCGCATCTGACAGGCCATTCGCGCCTCGGATATCACTTTGGGCAACATCACCATTGATGACCACTTTGCACTCTTCGCCTATTCGCGTTAAAAACATTTTCATCTGCGTTGGCGTTGTATTTTGAGCTTCGTCCAAAATAACAAACGTGTTTTGATTAAATGTTTTTCCCCGCATGAACGCCAGTGGTGCGGCCACAATCCGACCGTGCCGAATGCAATAGTCAACAGTTCCAGCGCCAAGCCTGTCGTTGAGAATATCCCGGAAAGCATCGATGTAAACACCGAACTTTTCGTTCACATCACCCGGCAGAAAACCCAGCGTCTCTCCAGCCTCAACCGCTGGTCTGGTGAGAATAATGCGCTCAATGCGACCCGACTCCAGCGCCTCGGCCGCTAAGGCACCTGCGCAATAACTCTTGCCGGTTCCCGCAGGTCCCAGACCAAAGGTCAGGCAATAGCGCTGAATGGCATTGATGTAAACTTTCTGGGCGTCTGTTTGAGGGCGGAGGCTTTCGGTATTTCGACGGGGAGAGTAGGCTTGACTGAGGTGAGAGGACTGGGAGTTTAGTTCGACAACATCTGCGCCGCCCCCTTTTTTCTTGCGTGATGATCGTTTTCGTTCATCCCTATATTGACCGCCGTGTGGCGAGTAGTCATCCAGATATCTATCTTTAGACGACTTCTTTTTCGCGTGAGATTTTTTGGCCATGGGCACATTCCTTTTTATCGATTACAGTCAATAAAACTAAGACTATCTCATCAAGGATATAGCGGTAAGAGGGCCTCCTATAGGTTAGGTGTTGAAAATACTTATACACAGTATAAGCGTGTACAAATTGTGCCAGCGTGTTTTAGGTCCGGCACGCTTTGCTGCATTCAAAACTATTACAGCACTGTGACACGTTCATTACAAGGGCCAATTAAAGTGTTTTTTATATTATTTTTTCGACTAAGGCTTCTTCAATTTGTGCAAGCAATGGGGCCAGTTCAACCTGAGGCAACAGACATCGCCCGCCAATACACAGCAAGGCTTGGTTTTCTTCTAAAACCATTGCTTCAGGGGGGTGCAGCTCAGACGACTCTGGAATAAGATAACATTGCACATGACGTCCATAACGCTGACGTATCTGGCGTTGCCACACTGACATGGACTCCCCACCACTCAGCAGAACCAGCGGCTGGGGGTTGACAAGCTCTTCGTGCGCAAGCAAAAGGTTGTGATGCATTTGAGGTTGCATATGAATATTTTTTTTGGCCCACTGCACAGTCGCACGCGCGCTATTCAAGTAACGAGGCTCCGCTGCTAAGTGCCCCAAGCGTCCTAAAACTTTTGCAGCAACACCATTTCCCGACGGCATAACATTATCAACATCCGGTTTGTCGCGATAGATAAGTGCCTCGTGATCATGCGCGGTAAAAAAGAACCCGCCCTCACCTTCATCTTCAAAGTTTTCAATCAAAGCCTCAGCTAAATTCAACAGCAGCTGGTAATCAGAATCTCGCCACTCAACCTGCAGCACTTGCAACATAGCGTCCATTAGAAAAACATAGTCGGTAAGATAAGCCATTAAACGGGACTCACCCTCATACCATACGGCACTCAAGCGTCTCTGACGCCAAAGATTACGGGTGATAAAGTCCGTTGCCTCATGAGCCAATTTAATATATTCAGGATGATTAAATACTAAAGCTGCCTCGGCCAGTGCTGAGATCACTAATGCATTGTTACCGCACATGATTTTTTTGTCGCGTTCCGGCAGCTTATTCTGACGGCGAATGGACAGGCAATGCGCTTTGGCGCTGGCGATAAAATCTTGCCCTTCTTTTCGAGAAAGCCCTTCGGCTTCAACGACGTCGTCTTCCATCATGGCCTGACACAAGTGCCAACTACCACCATAATTTGGCGTGCCGTCCAAACGGTACAATCCTTCAATAAGATTTTTTTCAACCGGAGACAAACGAATCAGTAGCAACTTTTTATCCCAGGTATAATAAGCCCCCTCGGTACCGTTATAGTCGGCACTCATCGACGTATAGAATCCGCCCTCGGGGGAAAGCATTTCGGTCACAATCCAATCCACAATGCCCGCTGCAGCTGTTTCGAACAGAGTTTGTGTCGGCACCGAAGGATTACTCAGTGAAGCACCTCGGGCAAACAAAGATAACAATTGAGCATTGTCGTACAGCATTTTTTCGAAGTGAGGAATCTGCCACTCTGCGTCCACTGCATAACGAAAAAACCCACCACCAAGATGATCCTGCAAACCACCCAGGGCAATTTGAGACAGTGTAAATATTGCATGCTGTACCGCACCGGTACTCAGACGATGTGTGCTGCCAGTGGCATGTAATAAACGTTCTAAACTCAATGGCAGCGGGAATTTTGTTCTAACGTGACTTACCGCCTGCAACGCTGCACTTTGACCAAACCCGCCATGGTATGTGTCAGCATCAAGTAAGAGTGATGCCAAAGCCGTTTCACGAAGTTTTTCCTGTTCCTCACGAGTCATCAACAAACTCACATCATCGGCGCTCAAAACCGACGACAAACTGTCGTAACCCCGCCTGACTTGTTTTCGCAGGTTGGAAAATTCTTTCGACTGAGACTGATAAAAAACACTCACACGGTCTAATAATTGTGAGAAGCTCATTACATCGGCGTTAGGATGTTTCGGGGAATAGGTACCAGCAATAAAAGGGAGTCTTGTTTTCGGGCACAGAAACAGGGTGAGAGGCCACCCTCCGGGCCGGCCGGTCAAGAACTGATGGCTTATCTGATAGATGTCATCCAGATCAGGTCGCTCTTCTCTATCCACCTTAATATTCACAAAATGATCATTCATGAATGCGCCGATCTGTTTGTCGGAAAAGGACTCGCGCTCCATGACCCCACACCAGTGGCAGCTGGAATACCCAATGGATAGCAACACGGGCCGCTGTAAGCGCACTGCAATGGCAAAAGCTTCATCACCCCATACCTGCCACGCAACGGGGTTGTCTGCATGCTGCTGCAAATAAGGGTTCAGCTCATTGGCCAAGGTGTTGTGTAGTGGCGTTTCCGACATTCATTCCGCCCCGAAGGGCTCCCTTTTTGATTGGCTGGCATCCTTCTGCACGGGTCAACCATTTCCTATGGAGCCCCTAAAACGCACCTGAGAGGGGGGCTACGCGTTAAAGTACACCATCTAAATTGAGCGACATGATATCGACGTCTCGCCGCCCTACTCTTGCCTTGTGTTCAAATACCCAGCCACGCCGCTGATAGAAATCACGTTTATCAACGGTAAACAACTTGAGCTTGGTAAACGCTCTGTGGCGCGCAAAATCTTCCATATAAGTCACTAATTGACTACCTAGCCCCTGGTTGCGGCTCGCCTCAATCACATAGACATTACTTAACCAGGGTTCCCCCTCCTCAGCGGCCCCTGTCACCTGATAATAGACTAAACTCGCTGCGCCGACGACCAGGCCATCCAGCAGTGCGACGGCGGTGAATGGAATATCTTCCACTGGGTTTTGATCTCGCAAGCGGTTTTCAGCGTCTGACAAAGACCCCGAGAACCCAGCGAGTTGGCGCTCCTGGTGAAACCAAAGGGCAATCGTTTTCAGATGTTCGGGGCAGGAAGAGAGAGGGACAACCGAGCAGGTATCCTGCAGATCGGATGCCCCCGAAATATCAGAGAACAAGCTCACCGTGAGCCTGCTTGTCGGCATGGTAGGAGGAGCGCACAAGAGGTCCGCAGGCCGCGCGTGTAAAACCAATAGATTCCGCATAGCGGGTGTATTCGTCAAACTCATCGGGATGAACAAAGCGATCCACGGGCAAATGCTGCTTTGAGGGCTGTAAATACTGGCCGATGGTCAACATGTCTACGTCATGCGCTCTCAAGTCACGCATCACTTCAAATATTTCTTCTTTCGTTTCGCCCAAACCTACCATTAGTCCAGACTTGGTTAATACATCAGGGCGGCGTTGTTTGTATTTTTGGAGTAGCTGTAATGACCACTTATAATTGGCACCCGGTCGGGACTGCCGGTATAAACGGGGCACGGTTTCCAGGTTGTGGTTAAACACATCGGGCGCTTCGCCCTCCAGAATATCGAGCGCGACATCCATCCGCCCTCTGAAATCCGGCACCAGCACCTCTACCTGCAGTGAGGGGCTGCGCAGGCGCGACTCCCGAATACAGTCTGCAAAGTGCTGTGCACCCCCATCCCGCAAGTCATCTCTATCAACCGAGGTAATCACAACATACTTCAGCTTCATCTCAGCAATGGCGCCCGCCAAATGCTCTGGCTCGCCCTCGTCCAAGGGATTGGGTTTACCATGGCCAACGTCGCAAAATGGGCAGCGGCGCGTACAAATGTCCCCCATAATCATAAACGTTGCCGTCCCCCCGCTAAAACACTCACCTAAATTGGGGCAGGAGGCCTCTTCACACACTGAGGACAAATTATTTTTACGCAGTATTTTCTTAATTCTATCAACTTCGGGTGAGGCGGGTAGACGCACTCGAATCCAATCGGGCTTGCGAATAACTTCCTCAGTGGGAATCACCTTCACAGGAATACGTTCGAGCTTGTCGGCATCCCTGAGTTTTTCGCCCTGCTTATGACGGCGTGTGCGCTTTACGGGCTCTGGCTGAGAGTCAGCCGTGGACGTTGCTTCCTGGGGTAGGTGATCAGACATAAGTAACTCGAAGTATTAGGTCAAAAGTGAGGGTATTATAACTCAGACTGAAGCAGGGCGGGCAATTCGTCGGTATAGAGGCCATCCTCTTGACCCAATAGCCCCATTAACTGGCTACACAGCACTGTTTGCACCTTCTGAAGGGGCACCGGTTCTTTTGTGTAATCTGCCAATTGCACCATCTCCATACCTGGGTAACCACAGGGGTTTATCCCACGAAAAGGCGCCATATCCATGTCAACATTGAGACTCAGGCCGTGAAAACTACAGCCCTTGCGAATGCGGAGCCCTAAAGAAGCAATTTTAGCACCCTTGACATAAACCCCTGGCGCATCGGCCTTAGGCGCAGCCTCTATGCCAAATTCCGACAAAGTATTCACAATCGCCTGCTCTAAACAGCTCACCAGATCGCGAACACCCATGCCCAGGCGACGAATATTCAGCAGTGGATAGGCCACCAACTGGCCAGGGCCGTGAAAGGTGACCTGGCCTCCGCGATCGACCTGCACCACAGGGATGTCTCCAGGCATCAGAAGATGTTCTGCCTTACCTGCCTGCCCCTGGGTATACACGGGCGGGTGTTGGACCAACCACAACTCATCAGCAGTGTGCTCGTCGCGCTCATCGGTAAAGCGAGCCATCGCCTTCCAAACCGGCTCATAATCCATGA
>CAJWCA010000253.1 GCA_913020395.1 uncultured Cellvibrionales bacterium
CCACCCACCACCGGATGGAATAGAACCTGTGACAGCACAATAAAAATAGTTTCTGCGTCCTTCATCTCAATGCCTGTTTTGTTCACGTAGGCAAATCCCAAAAAGCCCGTTGCCATGGCACCCGCCAGCGCAACAATCATCCAGCTCATGCCAATCCGGCGTGCAACTTTAATGTCTTTTAAGGAGCGAATGGCCATAAACCGAACAATGATATGCGGCTGACCAAAATAGCCAAGCCCCCAGGCCAGCGAAGAGATAATACCCAGCGCCGTGGTGCCTGCAAAAATATCCAAATGAGAAGGGCTGAGCTGACTGATCGTATCACTGACGTCTGCATATCCACCAAACTCAAACAGAATCACTGCCGGCACCAACACAAGCGCAATGAACATAATGCAGCCCTGCACAAAGTCTGTGAGGCTCACCGCCAGGAAACCACCAAATAAGGTGTAGATCACCACGACACCTGCGGTCACGTATAAACCAAGCTCATAACTCAAACCAAAAGATGACTCAAACAATTTGCCGCCACCCACAACACCCGAAGAGGTATACACCGTAAAAAACAGAATGATGACAATTGAACTCACAATTCTCAGTAGCTTGGTTTGATCTTCAAATCGATTTTCGAAAAATTCGGGCAAGGTAATAGAGTCATTGGCAAGCTCAGTGTAGGCACGAAGCCTGGGTGCTACGATCAGATAATTGCAGTAAGCCCCCACAACTAAACCCACCGCAATCCAGATATTGGACAGGCCCGTTAAATACATTGCCCCAGGCAAACCCATTACCATCCAGCCACTCATGTCGGAGGCGCCTGCAGACAAGGCGGTAACAGCGGGCCCTAGTTGACGACCACCGAGTAAATAACCTGCGGAGTCTTCCGATGCGGTCCTGAAGGCAAAAAGACCGATGCCAAGCATAAGAATAAAATAGCCGGAGAGGGATATAACAGTGCCGATTTCCATGTTCACCTTTATTATTTTAGTTTTGACAGATTGGTTACCAATGCTAACAGAATAACGCTCTCTGGCTAGCATTAGCACAGTCAATGAAATGGCACGGTCCTGGCACAGACAAGAGGACAGGCTGCGCGGGCCGGAAAGAACCCGCGCCTAGAGGCTCTAAGCGATTAAAGGCGCTCTCCTTTAACCTGCGCCTGAGCCGCGGCAATCCGCGCCACCGGCACCCGAAACGGACTACAAGAGACATAATCCAGCCCCAGCTCGTGACAGATTTGCACCGAGCGCGGGTCACCCCCATGTTCACCACAAATGCCGTATTTGATGCCGCTCTTGACCGCCTTCGATTCTTTCATTGCCATCTCCATCAATCGAGTGACGGCACGTTTATCAAGGGTGACAAAGGGATCGTTTTCAATCAGTTTCTTTTCCAGATAAGACGGAATAAACGTGCCCGCATCGTCCCGCGAAAAGCCGTAGGTCATCTGCGTCAGGTCATTAGTGCCAAAGGACATAAATTCCACGGCAGGCGCCAATCGTTCCGCACCGAGGCAGGCCCGCGGTGTTTCCATCATGGTGCCGATCTTGTAGGGGAAAGACACAGCCTGCTCAGTCATTAATTTGCGAATACGTCGATCAATAATGTCTGTGATCAAACGAATCTCACGCACGTTAATAACCAGCGGAATCATAATTTCCGGGCGAGGGTTGTAACCCGCCTTGGCGGCCTCAACGGCGGCCGCAAAAATGGCATCCACCTGCATCTCGGAAATCTCGGGGAACACCACCGACAGGCGACAACCCCGGAAACCGAGCATGGGATTCACTTCACTCAAGTGCTCGGAGATGTTTCGAATCTGCTCCACTGTCTTGCCAGTGCTCTTCGACAAACCAGTGAAATCCTCGCCCTCGTGTGGCAGGAATTCGTGCAGGGGCGGATCCAGTAAACGAATGGTCACCGGCAAACCGGCCATCTCGCGGAACAGCTCAAGCATGTCTGACCGCTGGAACTCTTGTAACTTGTCCAGATGTTTTTTGCGTTCATCGGTCGTCTCGGAGAGCACCATTGCCCGCATGATATCGATGCGGTCGGCGGCGAAGAACATGTGCTCTGTGCGACACAGGCCAATGCCCTCGGCTCCAAGTTCCCTCGCTTTGGCAGCGTCTTCTGGCGTTTCCGCATTAGCGCGTACTTTTAGACGGCGGTATTTGTCGGCCCAGGAAAGCAAAGTTTGGAAGTCATCACTGGAGCTGGCTTCCACCTTGGGAATATCACCCAACATGACCTCGCCGGTGGAGCCGTCCAGGGTAATGACATCGCCGAGTTTCATCACCGTGCCCGACACCGTGGTCACTGTGCCTGCGGCATAATCGATCGACAAATCATTACACCCCGTGATGGCACACACACCCATGCCCCTAGCCACAACGGCGGCGTGAGAGGTCATGCCACCCAACTCTGTCAGGATGCCTTCGGCCGCCTTCATGCCGTGGATATCCTCAGGAGTAGTCTCGCGTCGTACCAGTATGACCTGGTCTCCTCCCTTTACTGCCTCCACGGCATCATCGGCAGAGAAGACAATTTTGCCGGTGGCACCGCCGGGGCTTGCGGGCAAGCCCGTGGCTACCGCCTCTGTTTTTGCGCTGGGGTCTAACATAGGGTGCAAAAATGCTTCCACATGTTCAGGAGACACTCGCAGCAGCGCCTCTTTTTCCGCGATTAAACCCTCCTCCACCATATCGACAGCGATTTTGATGGACGCCCTGCCCGTGCGTTTGCCGCTACGGGTTTGCAGCATATAAAAACGACCTTCCTGGACCGTGAATTCAATGTCCTGCATGTCACGGTAATGTTTCTCAAGCAGTGCCTGCGTTTCATAGAGCTCGTTGTAGACCTCCGGCAGCTGATCTTGCAGAGCCTCGATGGGCTCTGGGGTGCGAATACCAGCCACCACATCTTCCCCTGCAGCATTAAACAGGAACTCGCCAAAAAACGACTTTTCTCCCGTGGAGGGGTTGCGGGTAAAGGCGACACCAGATCCGGAGTCGTCGCCAAAGTTACCAAATACCATGGCCTGCACATTGACGGCCGTGCCCAGTGTTTCAGAGATGTTGTTCATTTCCCGGTAAACATTGGCGCGGGGGGTGTACCAGGAGAGAAATACTGCCTCTACGGCCAGTCGCAACTGCTCGTAGGGATCTTGCGGGAACGCCACCAGCGTTTTGAAGGTGGCGATAATCGCCTGCCAGTCTTCAGCTGACATTTCCACATCATAGACCTTACCATGGGCCTTTTTGTAGGTATCAATTTCGTGTTCGAATTTTTCACCGTCCACACCCAGCACCACGTCGCCAAACATCTGAATAAAGCGGCGGTAGGAGTCATAGGCAAATCGGGCATTGTCGGTTTTTTTGGCCAGACCCGCGGCAATGGCATCATTGAGGCCCAGATTAAGAATCGTGTTCATCATGCCCGGCATCGAAACCGGTGCGCCTGAGCGTACCGAAAATAACAGAGGGTTTTCGGGATCGCCAAAACGAGCACCCATTTTGTGTTCCACCAGGCCCAGAGCCACTCGGTATTCTTGCTCTAACTGATTGGGCAGCTGGTTGCCCGCCTCAAAGAACTCGCGGCAGGTGGGCGTGGTGATGATGAATCCGAAGGGGACGGGTAAACCCAGGCTGGTCATTTCACACAGGTTGGCACCTTTGCCACCCAATAGATCCCGGTCGTCCTTGCTGCCCTCATTAAACAGGTATACTCGCTTGCTCATTACTGCCTCCTTCAGTTTATAAAACGGGGTATAGCCTAACTCAGGTGCGGTTGTACTGCTATCCGCAAGTTATGCCAGCTCTCGCCAGGCCCCTCAACGAACTAGCCCATGGTTTTTGCCACAACAGCGGTGGGCAACAGGGCGATGATGCGTGCTACCAAGCCCCAAGGCCAAGGAGGCACAGTGGAGCGTTTCACTTTTTTCTCAATTAAATCAGCCAAAATCCTGCCGCCACTGGCCAGGTCAATCAAAAAAGGTCGACTCTTAAGTGAATTGTTAATTGGTGTGTCGATATAACCGGGCAATAACACAGTGACATCAATGTTTTCATCGTAGGTCTCTGCCCGCAGTGCTTCAGAATAAACGCTGATGGCGGCTTTGGAGGCGCTGTAAGCGCCTGAGCCAGGCAAGCCCCTGAAAGCAGCTACCGAACTCAGGGTAATGACATGACCATGGCCCTGCCGACGGAAAAAAGCCGTTGCGGCATCTATAGTAGCCATGGCCCCCACCACGTTCGTATTAATCACGTCACGTGCCTGAACAAATGCACCACTGTCGCCGATACGGCCACCTGACCCGATACCGGCGTTGGCAATCACTTTATCGATACTGCCTAACGCGGCGGCGGCTGAGTCAATGGCCTGTTGGGTTTGCTCATATTCCAGTACATCAAGGGCAAGAACAAAAACCTCAACTTTATAGGCCTTTTGGATCTGCTCTTTCAGATCCACAAGAATATCTTCCCGGCGTGCGGTTAGCGCCAGGTTATAACCCCGGCTGGCGAATTCCAGTGCCATCTGTTTACCCAGCCCAGAGGACGCACCGGTGATAAATATATTTTTGTTCATGTTGAGTCCTTGATTGCGATTTAGCTTGGACAGATGATACTCAATATCGCTATAGCAGCCTAGCGGGTGACAGAACCCTGACGGGTTCTACTGAAAACACTGGATTGGAAATACACGCCCTGTTGTATCACCCGGTCAAAATTTCTACGAATATTACAAATATTGACTATATTTATGGAAAGGTTACTCCCCCATACTCTTTCGAGTCACGCCATATAGTAAACGGAGAGCCCCGTGCTAAGCATGGCCAGAGAGTGATCTATTTTGGAAATTGAATATGCGACTGCTCGCTAAGAATAAAATGCTATGAAGATCGCCCCTCTCATGGCGTCAGGGACTTGCCTCATTTTGCTAGGTGCAAACACTGGCGCGAAGGAACTTCCGTCCGTTTTTGAGCTGTCGATGAAAGAGTTGATCAGCATTGATGTTTCCGTTGCTTCGAGTGAATCAGAGGCCATTCTTGAAACGCCCGCCATCGTCTCCCGATACAATCGGCACGACCTGGAAAAAATGGGTGTTAGTAACCTCAGGGAGATGTTTAATTTTATCCCGGGTGTGATTGTTCAGGACTCGTTGCCGGGCTGGGCCTCTGTGCAAATTCGAGGCATTGACGAAACCTTCAATCAAAAGGTACTTTTTTTGCTCGATGGTGTTCCCTATCACCAGCCCTCTCACTCTATCATTCCAATGGAAGGCATTCCCTGGGAGTCGATATCCCATGTGGAGGTGATCAGGGGGCCAGGGGCCGTCTTTCATGGCACTCAGGCCTCCGGTGGCGTTTTCAATGTTGTTACCCGGCGCGACCTCGATAAACGCTCAGTGTCTTTAAAGGTCGGCAAAAACAAACTGAAAGCAGGAAGTGTCTACTACAACAAACAATTCACAGAGAAGTCCGCCTTATATCTCGCCGCTGAATTCAGAGCCGAAGACGGATACAACGCCAGTTACACGGAGTTATTCCCCGACGTTGGCTTGATCAGCGACAAGGTCAATCGTGTACTGGAAAATGAATCCGTTCTTATTCGCTATACCAACAATGAAGCCAGCATTCAGATTCACGCCTTCAGCGACACCACCACAGGCATTAACGATGCTTATGCTGACCTCAACACATTACAGCCGTTCATTAATGACACCAAAGGCTACCTGATTCATCTCGAAAACAGTTGGACAAGCGAAAACAGCAGAACCCAAGTGTTTGCTGACTACAACCACTACACGTTCGACTTGCAAATTCACAACCTCTTTGCGCCTGGCACCCACGCCCTGATTAATAAGGAGAAAGACGGAAAAAATGACTATCGGATAAGGTTGGGCGCAAATACAACTTACCGCTTGGGAGACTCTATTGATTTGGAGGCTGGCATTGAACATGAAACACGATCGGTTGGCGCCTACCAACTGCAGTTTCTTGAGAGCCCGGGCAATCCTTTGGCGACGCTGTTTGAAAAAGGGAGCACAGATGAACTATCTGCCTACTCCCAATTGGAGTACAGCTATCAAGATTTCAAATTTTACATCGGCGCACGTTATACAGACAATGAAAAAAATGGCAGTAAAATAACGCCAAGGCTAGCAGGTGTATACAACATCGATGCACATCAGTCACTAAAACTGCTCTACTCAACCGGCTTCAACTCCCCCAACCCAACACAAACAGATCTCTACCTCCCAGGCAACGTAGTAGGCAACAAAACATTAGATGCTGAAATTGTCAAAGCAAGCGATGTGGCGTACACCTATTCGAAAACTAACTTTCTGTTTGTGGCAAATGTCTATCACCTAGAAGCAGAGGACTTCATCGTTAGGCAATATAGCGAGGAACTCAACTCCGTCACGTTTTTTAATGACGGGAATTATACGCGGCAAGGTGCGGAACTTGACCTGCAAATCGCAAGAGAACGCAGTAAACTTTTTGTGAATGTGGCCTATCAAAAAGAGGGGAATAAAATTGACCCGGATGACGCGGATGCCTATAGAATCCCTCGCTTAACCACCAGCGTTGGTGCCAGTGTTGACTTAAACGATACCCACAGCCTTGGCGCCAGCCTCTCGTACATTAGCTCTAGGCACGGGTTGAACGACTTTACAGTTGTCAATGTTAACTATACCGCGAGATTTTCAGACATTGATGTCTTTCTGCTTGCCCGAAACCTGTTTGATGAGGATATATTGAATCCCAACAATACCTCTCAGAACAGCACCCTAGTAGCACCGGGCGAAGAAGGTGTTCACATTCAACTAGGTTTTAGATTCCACTTCTAGCGAGTAGCCAAAAAATTAAACCTTCTCCACCACAGTAGGCCCACCAATCCAATGAAAAACAGGGCGCCACCAGGCGGTTCCGGAACGCCAACAAAAGATACGGGTATTGTCCCTTCAACGTCCAGATACGGGATGCCATCATAAAACCAAT
>CAJWCA010000254.1 GCA_913020395.1 uncultured Cellvibrionales bacterium
ATTCTGAAATTCACGTTCATTTCGCAAGTAGGCATAGTCATCTTCCGTTTTACCCTCTCCGGCCAATTCTGCGGCATAGGTGTAATACATTCTTGCCCGCCCGATAAAATCCAACGAGACATTACCCAGCGCAATATCTTCCTCCAGAAACGGCCCTCTGCTCACCCACTCTGATATGCGGTGACCGAGCACCAGTGCATCGTCGCCCAGTCGTACTGCGTAATTTATACTTGCGATTTTCAAATTGTCTTGCATCACCTTGCTCTCTTCACTGTGTTTGCTATATCAACCCAGGTATATTTTTTCCCTGCACTCACCGCCTACATATTTCCAACTTCAGGCGGCAGTGGGTAATAGGTCGCATGACGGTAGGGTTTATCATCGGAGGGGTCGAAGAAGCTTTCACTGTCATCTTCCTGAGAGGCGCAAATATCGCTCGACTTCACCACCCAAATACTGACACCTTCCGTTCGGCGGGTATAACAGTCGCGGGCATATTCCATGGCCTGCTCTCGATTCACAGCGTGCAGACTGCCAACATGTTTGTGATCCAGACCCCTCGCAGAACGAATAAACACTTCAAACAGCTCTAAATTTTCAAATGACATTATTATCTCCAGTTTCTTTGCCCGCAGGTTTAAGCGGCGGCATCCGTTTGACGGGCCTTTTGCTTTTCGTTATAGGCAATCTGCGCGTCGCGCACCCAGGCACCCTCTTCATGGGCCTTAACGTGATGCTGTATACGCTGGCGGTTACAGTGACCATTGCCGTTGATCACATTCTGGAACTCCTCCCAGTCGATCTCTCCACTGTCGTAGTGGCCGCGCGACTCGTTCCACTTCAATTCTTTGTCAGGGTGCTCCAAACCGAGGTACTCAATCTGTGGGACCGTTTGATCAATAAATTTTTGGCGTAAGTCGTCATTGGTTTCGCGTTTGATTCTCCACTTCATGGATTTTGCGGAGTGGGCGGACTCAGAGTCATGGGGACCAAACATCATTAAAGAGGGCCAATAAAATCGATTAAGGGAATCCTGGGCCATTTGTTTCTGGGCCGGTGAGCCTTTGGCCAACTCAATCATTATTTGATAACCCTGGCGCTGGTGAAAACTTTCTTCTTTACAAATACGAATCATGCCGCGCGCATAGGGGCCATAAGAGGTTCTCTGCAAAGACACCTGATTACAAATAGCAGCACCGTCCACCAACCAGCCAATTGCACCAATGTCTCCCCAGGTTTGCGTAGGGTAATTAAAAATCGAGGCGTATTTTGCTGAGCCGTCCTGCAGCGCTGCAATCAATTCTGCCCGGGAAATCCCCAGTGATTCTGTTGCACTGTAGAGATACAGGCCATGGCCTGCCTCGTCTTGCACCTTAGCTAACAACACCGCTTTACGTCGCAGTGAGGGGGCACGGGTGATCCAGTTGCCCTCTGGCTGCATGCCAATCACTTCGGAGTGTGCATGCTGGGATATCTGGCGGATCAGATTTTTCCGGTAACCCGGCGGCATCCAGTCCTTGGGTTCAATTTTTTGCTCTGCGTCCACGCGGGATTGAAAGTTCTCTTCCAGCTCTGTGGCATGTTTACTTTGATCTGTCGCTGTCATGCTTGGTTTCTCTCGGTCGTGTTAAACAGAACACCTGCAAATACGGATAGGAATGTTTGCACTCACGCCATTATGATACATCAATATTTATTTAAAACAAGAATTATGTATCACTTTGGTGTTTGTGCAGTTATACACGCTCAATGATGATTGCAATCCCCTGCCCCACCCCAATACACATGGTGCATAGTGCATAACGCCCCTGAGTGCGGTGCAGCTGGTACATTGCCGTAGTGACCAGCCGTGCTCCACTCATACCGAGCGGGTGCCCCAGCGCAATAGCACCGCCATTGGGATTGACGTGTGCGGCATCATCTTCCAGGCCCAGCTCACGCATGACGGCCAAACCTTGGGCCGCAAAGGCTTCATTGAGCTCAATAACATCCATGTCGGAAACCTGTAAACCTGCCATGCGCAATACTTTTTCTGTCGCCGGTACAGGCCCAATTCCCATGATTTTGGGGTCAACGCCTGCCGCGGCCATTGCCACAACTCTTGCTTTTGGGGTCAAGCCATAGGTCTCAACGGCGGCTTCAGAGGCCAACAACAAAGCGCAAGCGCCATCATTAACACCTGAGGCATTTCCTGCAGTGACCGACCCGCCTTCCCTGAATGGAGCCCGCAATTTGTTGAGCGCCACAACACTTGTCTCCGCACGTGGGTGCTCGTCGACACTGACCACTAGCGGCTCGCCCTTACGCTGAGGAATGGTCACCTCTACAATTTCTTCTGCAAATATCCCTTCAGCCTGTGCCCTCGCCGCCTTTTGCTGGCTACAAAAGGCAAACTGATCCTGGTCTTCCCGGGATACCTGAAATTGCGCAGCAACGTTTTCTGCAGTTTCGGGCATCGAGTCGATACCGTACTGCTTTTTCATCAAAGAATTCACAAACCGCCAACCGATGGTGGTGTCAAACACTTCCGCCCGACGACTAAATGCAGAATCGGCCTTTGGCATCACCAGTGGCGCACGTGACATCGATTCAACACCACCGGCGATCATCAGTTCTGCCTCCCCTGATTTAATAGCTCTTGCAGAAAGACCGACCGCATCCATACCACTACCGCACAAACGGTTCAGTGTTGTACCGGGCACCTGAATCGGCAGGCCCGCGAGTAGAGCGCTCATTCGTGCCACATTACGATTGTCTTCACCGGCCTGATTGGCACAACCGTAGATCACATCGTCCACCGCATCCCAGGCCACGCCGGGGTTTCTCTCTTGCAATGCCCGGAGGGGAATTGCGCCCAGGTCATCGGCTCGAACAGAGGCCAAGGCACCGGCATAGCGACCGATAGGCGTGCGAATGGCGTCGCAAATAAAAGCATCTTTTACTGTTTTCATTTTCTATTCCCATGATTGAAAAATTCAGATGTGAGCAGGCGCTGCCCAAGCCGTTTTACTCTGGTAACAGGGAGCCCTTAATGCGATAGGACTTGCCGCGAAAATAAGCAATGTCCTCTCCTTGACCGTTGCTGACGCTCACGTCGTACAAGCCCGTACGGCCTGCTAAATGTCTTTCTACTGCCACAGCCGTTAAAGTTTCCCCCAGCGCTGCAGGCTTCACATAGTCGACGGTGCAACCCTGCCCGACCGTGGTGGCATTGCGACTATTACAGGCAAACGCAAACGCTGAATCGGCCAATGTAAAAATAAATCCGCCATGACAGCTAGCGTGACCGTTGAGCATTTCCTCCCGGACCTGCATCGTCATCACCGCACGACCGGGCTCTATGCTCAGCAACTTGATACCCAGGTGTTGAGAGGCTTTATCTGCGGCGTACATACTGTCGGCACAAGCGCGAGCCTGTGCCTGCGCTTTCGAGGTATCCGTCATTCCAAGCTCCCGGTTAAACGTTGCGGTCATAAAAGTGGGTGCCAGCGTAGACTTTACGTCGGAGCAGTGGCGACACCCGGTAACGGTCTTCTCCATATCCGGCGGCCAAATTGTCCAGCACCGCAACCACTCGATCTAAACCCAAATTATCGGCCCAGGCCAGAGGTCCACAGGGGTAATTAACACCTGCCTGCATCGCAAGATCGACTGCGGCCTCGTTACAAACCCTTTGATTGACTGCGTCAGCCCCTTCATTGACCAACATGCAAACGGTGCGCATGAGAACCATGCCCGGCAGGTCATCAATGACTGACACCTGCTTGTCCAGAGCCTGGAAAAATCCAATCGCCTTTTGTAAACCCGCTTCACTACATTGATCCGAGCGGGTGAGTGCAATACGTCTGGATTGTGTAAAGTCCAGACAAAGGTCGAACAAAACCACATTGGGAAAATTATCTTCGGCGCTGATTTGTGTGGCTGTTCGACCATCACTCAACGCGATACAAACATCGTCGATATAAATACCGGGGCGGGTTATGGATTTGTTGCGATCTATTGCAATACCGCACAGGTTGGCCTGCTCCACCAGAGACTCCGCAACGCCCAGCGCGTCGCTGACGATAACCTGACGAGGTTTAGCCTGGGGTTTTGCAGTAGCGGGCAACGGCGATTCAGCACCTTGTGCATATTGATAAAATCCGCGTCCGCTTTTTCGACCCAAATAACCCGCTTCAACCAGTTCCTGCTGAACCAGCGATGGTTTAAATCGCGAATCCTGAAAGTAGGCATTAAACACCGACTGAGTGACAGCAAAATTGACATCATTACCGATCAGGTCCATCAGCTCAAAAGGCCCCATACGGAAACCTCCGCACTCCCGGGCAATGGCGTCAATCGTTGGCGCATTAGCGCCACCTTCCTGTAACACCCTCAGTGACTCGGCGTAAAACGGCCGGGCCACACGGTTGACAATGAATCCCGGAGTGGAACGGGCGTGAACCGGTTTCTTCCCCCATTCAAGCGCCGTGTCAAAAACCTGCACGGCCACTTCCGGCGCAGTGGCAATTCCACTAATAACTTCAACCAGCTTCATCACCGGGGCAGGATTAAAAAAATGCATGCCGACCAGGTTTTCTGGCCGTGTTAAACCAGCCCCAATTGAAGTCACTGAAATCGAAGAAGTATTTGTTGCCAGAATTGTGTCCTCACTACACAACACCTCAAGACTCGAAAACACCTGACGTTTAACATCAAGGTTTTCCACAATTGCCTCTACCACCAGCTTGGCTGGCGCCAGCTCTTCTATCCTGTCGCAGGGCGTTAAGCGAGATAAAATGGCATCACTTTCAAGCGCAGAATATTTCTTGCGCTCCACCAATTTCCTCAGTCCCTTTTCAATGCGCTCAATACCGGATTTAGCAGCACCCGGCGCGGCATCAAACAATAAAACGGAGTGCCCGGCTTTTGCCGCCACCTGAGCGATACCCGCCCCCATGGTGCCGGCCCCGATCACGCCGACAATTGCAGTACTTGGCAGTGCGCCCATTAGAATACCTCGAACTCATTGATGTAAAAGCGTCAATTGTTTATAGCCCTGAAGGCTGAACTATTGGCCTTTAAAGACTGCGGTACGTTTTTCCATAAACGCTGCCACCCCTTCACGATAGTCTTCGCTTTGTCCCGCCTGCCTCATAAAGTCTTTCTCCAGCTCCAACTGCTCATCCAGAGAATTTGCGGTCGAGGCTTTGAGTGCACGTTTAATGAGTGACAAACCTTTTGTAGGCTGTGTTGCCAGGTGTTTGGCAAGGGTTAAACTGTCTTCCTTTAGCTTTTCATCTTCAACACATTGCCAGATCAAACCCCACTGCTCGGCTTTTTCGGCAGATAGCTTGTCGCCAAGTAGCGCCAGGCCTTTCGCGCGCGCCATGCCAACAAGACGGGGCAAAATCCAGGTGCTACCCGAGTCTGGAATCACACCAATTTTGCAAAAAGCCTGGATAAAGCTGGCTGATCTTGCCGCCAGGACAATATCGGCAGCAAGGGCAAAGCTGGAACCCGCTCCCGCTGCAACACCATTTACAGCGCAGATCACAGGCAACTCCAGAGAGGTGATAGAGCGAATCAAAGGGTTGTAATTCGTTTCAACAGATTCTCCCAAATCCGGCGCCTCATCTCCCACAGAAACGCTTCGGTCCCCTAAATCCTGCCCGGCACAAAATGCCCGTCCGTTGCCGGAAATCAACAGACAACGAATTTCCGGGTTTGTACGTACCTCTTTTATGGCTTCTCGAATCTCAAGATGCATCTCAGTATTAAAACTGTTAAATTTTTCGGGCCGGTTCAGCGTTAACAATGCGACACCTGCATCTATTGAAAATTGGATGGTTGTGAAATTCATAGCCCTATCGTCCTTTAAAATCCGGTTTACGTTTTTCGAGAAAGGCGTTGATGCCTTCATTGCGATCTTCAGTTGCAGCGAGCACAGTGAATGCTTTGCGCTCATATTGCAGCCCCACATCAAGATGGGTTTCAAATGCGTTTAATAACACGTCTTTGGCTTGCTGAATGGCCAGTGGCGATTTCGCGGCAATAACCCGCGCCAAGTCGATTGCACGACTAACACTGTCCTCAGGTGAGGTCACCTCTGCCACCAAACCAGATTGGCGCGCCTCTTCTGCGCTGATGAATTCGCCGCTCAGCACCATTTTCATCGCCAGGGATTTACCCACGGTTCGAATGAGACGCTGCGTTCCACCCGCACCCGGAATAATGGCTAAATTTATTTCTGGCTGACCAAATTTGGCATTGTCGCCCGCGATAATGATGTCGGCATGCATGGCTAACTCACAGCCTCCACCCAGCGCAAAGCCATTCACCGCTGCTATCAAGGGCTTGGGGAAACACGCGATTTTCTGCCAAATTGCCGGGCGGGTATCATTCAACACACCCACCATATCCAGCGATGCCATTTGCTTTAAATCAGCTCCAGCGGCAAAGACCTTCTCACCGCCCGTGATTACAACGGCCGATATCTCCTCATTTAAAGAGGCTTGGTCTAGTACTTCAGCTAACTGAATTAGCAACTCTGTTGTTAATGCATTTCTCGCCTCGGGGCGATTTAGTTGAACCAATAACACACCTTCTTGCGGCGGCATCAAAAGTAGATGTGTAGTTGACTCCAGGCCCTCTGGTTTATTCATGCTTACATCGCCTGCTTTACGTTTTGTTGAACCTACGGGCCGAGGTAGTTCGTAAAACGACTGAAATACCTGCACGGATGCCCTATCGCGGACCAGAACTCTACCACCTAAAGATACATAAATACAATATTTGTAAGTATTTACGTATCACTTTATACTCCTAGACTACACCACTGACTCCTGAGTGCTCACGAGAGCAGGTCGAACCCAGGCTCAATTTAACTGTTCAATTTCATAGCCTTACGGTGGTTTTGCACATGGGCCACACAGCCAAAGAGGATAGATTTATGCAGGTTTATAGTATTGACGGCATCACCCCGGTCATCAATCCCACGGCTTTTGTGCACCCC
>CAJWCA010000255.1 GCA_913020395.1 uncultured Cellvibrionales bacterium
CAGTCAATTGGAGTTCGCAGATTACGAGCGCATAATTCTCGGTATCCCGACCTGGGATTTTGGTCAGATTCAGTCGGACTGGGAGGAGTTCTGGGACGATATCAGTGAAGTGGATTTCAGTGGCAAAACCGTTGCGCTTTTTGGCCTGGGTGATCAATTTGGATACGGCGATTACTTTTTAGACGCCATGGGCATGTTGCACGATGTCATCGTTGCCAATGGGGCTACGATAATCGGGCACTGGTCCACGCAGGGCTATGATTTTGATGAATCTAAAGCCTTGGTCGCTGGAGAAAACAAATTTGTAGGTCTGGCGATTGATGAAGACCAGCAGGAAGAGATGACCAGTGACCGACTCAATCGCTGGTGCCGGCAGATTCATGAGGAGTTTCAGCTTGAAACCCCTCTGACCTCGTTAGACGATTAGAAACTCGCCTATTTTACTCCGGGGATTCTGCGACAATAACAGCCCGGGTGGGTGCCGGGTGCCCCTCGGCCGTAAGCTCCGGGTTTTCGGGGTCTAAAAAATCACTGAGAGAGTGGAAATGCATCCAGTCGGTCGCGCGCTGCTCCTGCTGGCTTGTTCGATTCACATCGACCACCCTGGGGTTCTTGAACCCGCACTTGCGCAACCAGGACAGCAGTGTGTCACAACTCGGTAAAAACCAAACGTTATTCATCATCGAGTAACGCCCTTCCGGGACCAGTACACTCCCCAGGGGGCCTTCGATCACGAGGGTTTCCAGCACCAGTTGCCCACCGGGCCTGAGCGCTGCTTTCAATTACCGTAAATGGTCCATGGGCGAGCGGCGGTGATAGAGCACACCCATCGAAAACACGGTATCAAAAGCCTGTAGATTGGCGGGCACGCCCTCGATACCTACCGGCAATACGTCGATTGGGCGGGGGCCGGTGAAATGTTTCAGGCAATAAAACTGCACCACAAAACGCGGTGAGGGGTCGATGCCAATCACTCGGCTGGCGCCTTCGCCCAGCATGCGCCAACAATGGTAGCCGTTGCCACAGCCTACATCGAGGATTAAGCGGTCTTTCAAGGGGGCAAGGTGTGGCAAAACCCGGTCCCACTTCCAATCCGAGCGCCACTCAGTATCGATGTGAGTATCGTGAACGGTGTAGGGGCCTTTACGCCAGGGGATTAATCCTTGAAGGGCCTCTTTGATCTGCTTTTTAACGCCTTCGCTGGTGTCGGCACTCGCGCCGATTTTGACTTGCGTCTGCAGGTCAACTTCACTGCTGGTCACCGCCGGCAGTGCTTCAAGTGAGGCTTTCCAAGCGGGAAGATCGCCAAAGCGCTTTTCGTCCAGCCCTTTGTCAATCTGCGATTGTAGTTCCTTCAACCAGGGAGACAACTTGCTGCCTTCCATAAAGGCCATTAATTCTGTGTAATCAATCATAGCGTCGGTGTTTATTTAATGGCGATTAGCGAGGCAAAGTTTAAGCATTGAAACCAAACGTCTGAACTGTGAAATCCCGCTGACTTGAGGCGCTCGCGGTGAGTCTCCAATGTTTCGGGAATCAGTACATTCTCCAGTGAAGAGCGTTTCTGAGCGATTTCAAGATCACTGTAACCGTTGCTGCGCTTGAAGTTGTGGTGCAATTCAATCATCAGGTCCTGGTGGGGAGTATCGTCAAAGGCGACTTTCTCCGACAGGATCAACACACCGCCGGGTAACAGGGTGTCATAGAGGCGCTGCAAAATGCCTGGACGTTGCTCCACCGGAATAAATTGCAGGGTGAAGTTCAACACAATCACTGAGGCGGGTTGTAATTGCACGTTCTGCAAATCGTCACAGATCAGCTCCACTTCGAGCTCGCCACTGTCGGCGTCGATGACTTGTCGGCATCGATCAATCATTGCCGCAGAGTTATCAATACCCACTAAAGTGCAGTCGCTGGCCAGAATTCGGTGGCGCATCGCCAGGGTTGCCGCACCCAGAGAGCACCCCAGGTCATAACAGTGGCTATTGGATTGCGCATACCGCTCGGCCAGATTACCAATCATGCTAATGATCGTTGTATATCCCGGCACAGATCGTTTGATCATGTCTGGAAAGACGTTGACAACCTGCTGGTCGAATTTGAATCCATCAACCGCGGCTAACAGGCTGGAGTAGATTGTGTCGGGGTTATTGGTTTCCATAGTCACTAAGGTACCGAGCGTTATTTGCCGTGTGTAAAAAGGGTGTATTGTGTCATGGTAAAGGTTATTTTGTCATTCTTGATTATCGTCAAAAACGAGGGTGCGCCTGCCAAAAATGTGACGTGACGGGTTATCCTGAAGGGCTAAAATGGTCTATGCTTAGGCTTCTGTGCCAGTGATTCAGGGGGAATCTTGCCAATGGCCTATGTAGGGTACGAACAGCTACGCATTTTAGTGGTAGATGACTTCGATAATTTCCGCATGACGATGGCAAAGATCCTGATGGAATTTGGGGTGCAAGTTGTCGACACCGCAGTCTCCGGCAGTGAGGCGTTGAAGCTTTGTAGAGAAAAATCCTACGACTTAATTCTCTGTGATTACAATTTGGGCCGGGGCAAAAATGGCCAGCAGGTGCTCGAGCAATTGCGCAGTGAAAATATCCTTCGTGGTCACTGCCTGTTTATGCTGGTGAGCGCAGAGTCCAGCAAAAGCATCGTAATGGCAGCCTATGATTCTGAGCCCGACGCCTATTTAACGAAGCCGATTACAGCAAAAACCCTGCTGCAGCGGGTAGATCGCTTATTGTTGCAACGGCGTGAATTATTGGGGCTTCACCTGGCCATTGAAAAAGGCGCGCTGGCCGATGCCATTGACCTGTGCCAGCAAAAAATTGCGGCCGCCAGTCGATATACTTCTCAATGCCAAAAGATACTCGGTCAGCTCTATCTTGAAACCGAACAATACGACTTCGCCGAGCGGGTATATACCGAGGCACTGGAAGTGCGTGATACCGATTGGGCCAAGGTTGGTTTGTCCAAGGTCAAACGTTTGCAGGGGGATCTATCAACCTCGAGTCGCTGGCTGGAAGAAATTGTTGAGAGCAGCCCTTTGTGTATGCAGGCTTATGATGAATTGGTGGCAGTCACAAAGGCGCAGGGAAATCCCGAGAAAGTTCAAAGTGTGCTCGAGCAGGCTGTGGCAATTTCGCCTATGGCGCTGTTGCGCCAGCAAAAACTCGCGCAAACCGCGACAGAAAATAATGACGCCAGTGTGGCGGCAAATGCCTGGCGTCGTACCGTTCGCCTAGGAGAGAATTCTTGTTACGATGAACTGGATAACCATCTGAATTTTGTTCGCGCCAGTGCCAGTTTGTTTAAGGAAGATGAAAACCAGGCCCGGGATGTCGCCCGGGATGCACTGCGTGTTGTCGAAACGCTGGGGAATCGCTTCGAATTAAGTGCAGAAGAAAAAGTTCAGGGCAAGTTGCTTGAGTGTCAGGTGCAATTTGGCATGGGCAATGAATCTCGTGGCAGAGAGTTATTGACCGCCGCAGAAGCGCTAGTGGAAGAGGGCGATATGCTGGTAGGGCTTGATGCGGAGTTGGATCTCGTGCAGGCTAAATTCTCAGCGAAGGAAGATGCCCAGGCCGCAATATTATTGAACGAATTAGCCGTTAAATATAAGGATGATGACGAGGCCCTGCAGAAAATTGATCGGCTGCTTGAGGAGCCGGTGAGTGAAACAAATCGGCAGCGGGTAGCCAAAATTAATAAGGAAGGCATTGGCCTGTATAACGACGCTAAATTTAAAGAGTCCATTAATTGCTTTAAGCAGGCCCGCCGGATTTTTCCAAACCACGTTGGTGTGCATCTGAATTTGGTGCAAGCGCTGGTGGCAGAAATGCGAGAATATGGTACCCAGGAAGAGCAAATGGGCATGGCCCTGGATGTGATTCGAAAAATAGAAAAACAAATTACAGCAAACCACGATCAGTTTCAGCGTTTCAGGCAGTTGTATGAAATGGTTAGAAAACTGGGCTGATCGTTAACGATTTGCAATTGATTAGATTAATTGACCTAGCAGGTATAACAAATGGATGATCCCTCAAATCCTCTGGATTTTTCACTGGTCTTAGCATCCAGTGTACACGATATGAAAAACTCTCTGGGCATGTTGCTCAATTCTCTGGAGGGCATTATCACCGAAACACCTCCGGAAAATGAGGAGCAGGCCAAGCGTTTTGCCATCCTTCAGTATGAAACCTCCCGAATTAACGGCGAGCTTATTCAGCTGTTAAGTATTTACCGCATGCAGAAAAACCGCTTGCCTCTGCACGTTGATGAGCATTACGTTATTGAAATGTTTGAAGACCAGATCGCCCGCAATCATATGTTATTTGAAACACGAAACATCGCCATTGATCTTCAGTGCGGGGATGATATGCACTGGTATTTTGATAATGACCTGGTGGGGGGCGTGGTCCACAATGTGCTTATTAATTGCGCACGTTATACCAAGACCGCCCTACAGGTAACAGCAGAAATGCTTGATCAGGTTTTGTGCATTTCGATAGCGGATGACGGCGACGGCTACCCGGAAGCCATGTTAGGGGAACCGGTGAAACCCAGTAGTAGTGACGGCTTTAGCTCTGGCAGCACTAATCTCGGTTTATTTTTCGCCAATGAGGTGGCCAAGCTGCATTGTCAGAAGGGGGTTTGTGGCAGAATTGAGCTGGAGAATAACGGCCCCCTGGGCGGGGGCGTTTTTAAACTGTATCTACCTTAAGCCGAGGGCTATGGAGAAAGTTGTCACCCAATTTATTGGCTGTGAATAACTTCCTCACCCTCTAGTTTGTGCACTTCCAGCAAGGCTCTAATGCTGTCGGGTATGCGGGCTGATTGCTGGCTCGCATAGTCAAAATACACCATGGTGGCGGTGCCTCTGGCCGCGAGCTCGCCTTTTTGCCAAGCTTCTTGAAGGGTGGTGAAGGAAGATGTGCCCACCTTGATGATATAGGTGCGAATGACCACGTCGCTGCCGTAGTAAATCTGTCTAACAAAATCCACTTCAATGCGGGCCAGAATCAGGCTCCAGCTGTTCAAGTCTAATTCCGGGTTAAAGATTTTAAAAATGGGCTCTCGCGCATCTTCAAACCAGATGGGCAGGGTCGTATTGCTCAGGTGACCCAGGGCATCGGTTTCCGCAAAGCGTGGAGACAACGTTCGTTTAAACATATCGACTTCCCTTACAGTGTAATGGTTGCCAGCCCGAGGCTGGCGACTTCTTCGCTGGCGGTTGCATTGCAGACAACAGCCGTATTTTCGTTTTCAGGTGTTAAGTAAGTGTGAGCTACACGTTTTAAATCGTCCAGTTTTACTTGCAATACACGATTGCGAAACCGTTCTCGAGTCTCTTGGGTGCGTCCAAACAATTCTGCGTGGAACGTTTGTTTGGCCTCACCCGCAGGGGAGCTGGGTTTATCAATTGCGCTAACCACACCCAGAATCGCCTCTTCTATCTGACTCCAGTCGTGATCGTTTTCCTGGAGCCAAACGAGTGATTGATCAAAATCAGCCAATGTTTCTGAGAGTCGAGGGTCCCGGTAGGAATAAAAACGGAATGAGGCAATGTTACTGTCCTGACTGGCGCCGGCACCATAGGCTCCACCCTGTTCCCGAATGGCGCGGTGCAGATAGCCGTTGCGCAAAAAACCACCCAATACGGTTAGAGCGGCAGCATCTGGGTGATCAGACGCAACAGAGGGGTAGGCCCGAGCACAGAAATTGACTTGCGTGCTGGTGAACCAGGCTTCTTTCACCTTGCCCGTTACTGGCGCCAGAGAAAAACCTGGGCTCTGTTTGCGGGCTGTATTGGTCCACTGTTGATTAAGTTGAGTGGTGTAATCATTTAATCGATCTTCTTCCCCCACTAGCAAAAACTGTCTGGGAGCGGCCAGAATTGCGCGATGAATCTCGGTTAGCTGATCGGCAAAGGCGGCCAGTGCCGTGTCGTCTTGCAGTGCTGCATCTAATGCCTTGATCGCCTGAATCCCTTCCAGGCCACTCAGCTTGTGGGAGAGTTTGGCCGCTGGGCTCATACACGCGCTGGCGGCACTGAGTGCCAGACTGTGGCCATTGCCAGTTACACTTTGCTCACGGCGGGCGCGCATTTGGGCAATCAATTCACGGATTCTCTGATGTTCATCAAAGCGAACGTTTTCCAGGGTTGCTTGCATAAGCTCGGTCATTGCGGCCTGATTGCGAGTGAGTGCCTTGGCCGACAAAGTAAAGTAGGCGTCGATGCATTGCACATCATCAACTGCGCCTCTAATCGAACTGTAGGCACCAATCGAGCCCACCACGCCGGCCTGCCAGCGTTGGGTTTCCAAATAATCTTTGTTGCCTGCCCCCAGTTCTGTCAGGCAGGCGCTGTAAATTGGTAACAGGCCGTGAAGTGCTTCCGGCAATTCAGGCAGCTTGATAATCACTTGCTGATAAATTAGACCGTTGGTACCCGCACCGTAACGGGTGAGTTTTTTATCTTCGTTATCCGCGTTAGTGCCGTGCACGTAGTGCATTCTTTCGGGGATATCTTCCAGTCCAACTTTTGGCAGAATGGTATCGTCGTCAACCTGCACCTGGCGAGCCTGAAGGGCTTTTGATTGATCGATAATCGCCTGAGATTCCTCCTCGCTCAACCCGGCCTTCATCTCAGCCAGTCGCGCGGCTTCTGCGGCCACTTTCAAGGCGGCCATATCCTCATTGGGTTTCAGGGTAAGGCGCACTCTGTGCTTGTTATCCAGCAACAAGTTTTTAGCCAGTGCCTTGATGAAGTTAGGGTCTTTGATTTCCCGTTGTAGTTTTTCCAGCACCGGATCCAAATCAAGCAGGCTGATGGGGTCGCCGCGGTGTGTGGCGGAATTCAGCGCGGTCAGGATAATTTGCAGTCCGTAGGGGTAACTGTCACCGCCCACCTCACGTTGTTGCAGTTCCAATTGATGCAGGGCAGCGTCTAAATCGGATTCCG
>CAJWCA010000256.1 GCA_913020395.1 uncultured Cellvibrionales bacterium
CCCGTGGACCTCGTCATTCCATTTCGTCCCATTCCCAGATCCAAGGTCCTGCATCTCATGACTACCATCGGCACAGAGGGCAATGGCCACATGCCGACGCGATGCCCAAGCATCATCCAGGATGAGGTCGCACTCACTGCCACGACCGATAATAAACCGTGGGCAATGAAGGTGCCGGTGTGGTGGTAGAGGCCGGCAGCAATGCCGAAGCTCAGGCCCTGATCGGCAAAACAGTGGCCGTGTTTGGTGGCGCCATGTATGCGCAATATCGTACGGCCCCCGCGGCGATGTGTCTGCCCTTGTTAGAAGGCACAACCGCGCGCGAAGGCGCATCGTGTTTTGTAAACCCGCTGACCTCTCTCGGTATGGTTGAAACCATGAAAATGGAAGGGCACAAAGCGCTGGTGCACACGGCGGCTGCGTCCAATCTGGGTCAAATGTTAAACAAAATCTGTATTGCCGACGGCGTAGACCTTGTCAACATTGTCCGCAAGCAAGAACAGGCAGACCTGCTCAAATCTCTTGGTGCTAAATATATCTGCAATAGCAGCGACGACAGTTTCATGGCGGACTTAACAGACGCCTTGTTTGAAACCGGTGCAACCATCGCCTTTGATGCCACAGGCGGAGGGCAATTGGCGGATCAAATATTAACGGCGATGGAAATGGCAGCGGCGCGTACACCTGCAGCTTATAGTATCTATGGGTCCACCACCCACAAGCAGGTCTACCTTTACGGCGGGCTTGATCTTTCACCCACCACTCTCAATCGCGGTTACGGCATGGCCTGGGGTGTGGGCGGCTGGTTACTGCCTTTATTTCTTGCGAAAGTGGGCGCTGAAAAGGGCAATGAATTGCGGATGCGTGTGGCCACTGAGCTGAAGACTACATTCGCCAGTCATTACACACAGGAGCTATCGCTGGAAGAGGCCGTTAATGCGGATATGGCCAGAAAGTACAACCTGAAGACGACAGGTGAAAAATACCTGCTTTGCCCCAACAAAGGTTTATAAGTTACTTTCCGGCCGCGGTTTTCATCAGTGGTTAAACAAGCAGACGCGCCTTGGCGTCTGCATATTCCTCTGCCAGGCGCTCGATGAGTTCGGCGGCTGGCACAATCTCCTTAACGGCACCGATGCCCTGACCGCAACCCCAGATATCCTTCCAGGCTTTAGACTTTTCGTCGCCCCCGGAGCCAAAACTCATCGTCGAGGGGTCGCTTTCCGGCAGGTTATTGGAATCCATGCCAGCGGCATCGATGGAAGGTTTCAGGTAGTTTCCGTGTACGCCGGTGAAAAGGTTGGTATAAACAATGTCGTCGGCATTGTGATCGACTATGCACTGTTTATAGCGTTCATCAGCCGCCGCTTCCTCGGTGGCTATAAACGCAGAACCGATATAACCAAAATCTGCCCCCATCGCCTGAGCGGCTAATACCGCACCACCAGTGGCGATAGCACCTGACAAGGCTATTGGTCCGTCAAACCACTCACGTATTTCCTGCACCAGGGCAAACGGAGACAAGGTCCCCGCGTGTCCGCCTGCGCCCGAGGCCACGGCTATTAAACCGTCAGCCCCTTTCTCTATGGCCTTTTTGGCAAAAAAATTGTTAATAATATCGTGCAGAACAATGCCGCCGTAAGAATGAATGGCCTCGTTAACCTCAACGCGTGCACCCAGCGAAGTTATGACAATGGGCACTTTATATTTCACACACATTTCTACATCGTGTTCCAGGCGGTCGTTTGACTTGTGCACGATCTGATTAACCGCAAAGGGGGCGGCCGGTTTTGTAGGGTTGGCTGCATTGTATGCATCCAACTCTGTTGTGATTCGAATCAACCACTCTTCAAGTACGGGGCCGGGTCGCGCGTTGAGCGCAGGGAAGGAACCCACAATGCCCGCCTTGCACTGAGCAATGACCAAGTCTGGATTGGAGATGATAAACAGTGGAGATCCGATGACCGGAATGCGTAACTGTTGCAAGTTTTTGGGAGCAGCCATATTGCCCTTATTCCTTAGATAATATTGGAATCTCAACTTAACATTGTTGCCGGAGTGACGCCAGCTTGCCAGACGTGCTTAAAACATTGTGCGCTCTGTTGGGATTTCGAGTATAAAGAGAGGCAGTAAAGTCAGCGGAGACGAACATGAAAATCAAAGAATTTGGTGTTGAGATATGGATGAACGAATATGAAACACGCTGTCAGTACAATTTAGCTGAGACCTGTGTTGAGTCACTGACCTTCGAGCAGTTGCTGGACATTGCGGGCATGAAAGAAACCATTTTGGAGGCTTTGCTGCCCATTAAACTAGCCTATGGCGCGATCGAAGGTTCTGACCGCCTAAGGGACAATGTTGCAGGTCTCTACGAACAGCAGGCAAGAGCCAACGTGCTGATTACCCATGGCGCAATTGGCGCCAACGCTCTGGTTTATCAAACTCTGGTGGTCCCGGGTGACCGGGTAGTTTCGGTTGTGCCGACTTACCAGCAACATTACTCGATACCGGAGAGCTTGGCCGCAGAAGCTAAGATACTGAAGCTGCGCGAAGAGCTTGGCTTCCTACCCGATCTGGATGAGCTAAGGCAATTGGTGAATGACAATACACGATTGATCGCGATTAACAATCCAAACAATCCTACAGGTTCTCTGATGGATGAGGACTATTTGCGGCAGGTAGTTGATATCGCCAGAGCCAGTGATGCTTATCTCCTGTGCGATGAGGTGTACCGGGGAGTTGATCAGGAGGGCGAGGGTTTCACTGCATCGATTGCTGACCTGTATGAAAAAGGCATCAGTACGGGCAGCATGTCGAAATCATTTTCACTCGCCGGTCTTCGGCTCGGCTGGATTGTAGGTCCCGCCGACTTGCTGGAACCTGTGTCAATCCATAGGGATTACAATACCATCAGTGTCGGGGTGATCGACGACTACCTCTCGTGTCTTGCACTGGAAAATCGAGATGCAATTCTGGCCAGAAGCCGTCAGATGACTCGCGCAAATCTTGAAATACTTGATCAGTGGGTGGCGAGAGAGCCTCTGATTTCCTATGTTAAACCGAAGTCCGCAACCGTGGCGCTGCTTAAATATGACCTGAACATGAACTCGAGGGAATTTTGTGTTCGGTTATTAGAGTCGAAAGGTGTCATGTTCACACCTGGCAGCGCCTTAGACATGGAGGGGTACGTGCGGATTGGTTTTGCTAACAATACGGAGATCATGAAACAAGGGCTTGAGAAAGTATCAGAGTTCCTGAAGGAAGTAGAGGCCTAGTATAAATGCATAGTCTAAATGCTGAGTGGGAGTTACTTAAAACACTCGAAATTTCCTTGCATCAATATGAAGTCAGGTCTGACGTAGAGCAACTGAAGAAATTGCTGCACCCGGAATTTAGAGAAATCGGGTATTCCGGTAGAACGTTTGACCTTCAAGCTTCTTTATCAGATGTGTCACAGGAGGGTAAACCCAATTACCAGGTTTGGTCGCAGGAATATGAGTTTATCAGCCTCTCTGGTGAATTAGTGCAACTGTTCTATCATCAGGCCCGGCTAGACCCATCGGGTCAGTTAGCTCGCTTCGCCAAACGAACATCGATTTGGCAGAGGACAGGTGAGCGTTGGCAGTTGCGCTTTCATCAGGGGACACCTACGGAGCCTTTTGAAAAATGTTAATGGGCAAGACCAAGCGAATGTGGTGCGTTTTATTGTTTCAGCTTCTTTTATCAGATGTAGCGCTAGCCGCAGATCATTACGTCTCCCTTATGAAGCCGCAGTTCGAGTTACTAACGGGCAGGTTCTCCAAACATGTGATGGACTTTACCACGCTGCCCGAGAACCAAGAGGTCTACATGACCTATTGGGGCAGTACTCCAGAGGCAGAATTTAAATACGACAACAAAAGACTCTTGGTTTCCTACCGCGGTAACGATACTGAACACGTGCAGATAAGCTATGGCCAGGCAACGAAGTCAGTTATTTTTCACTTACAAAAACAACCAGGGAGTTATAACGAGCAATACGTTGAAGCACATCGAGGTAAGGTCACCGTAGAAATACCGAAGGTGTATGAGCTAAGTCATATCATTCTTGCATTATTCGATCGGTATCATCAGGGAAACTATGGGATGCATGCCGAAGGGGAATACTACTCTGATCTCATCGATTGGTTCTCACCCTACAAAGATCATGCAATTTTTGATCAACTAAGAGGTGTCGACTATTATTCGCTGGTTGAAAATGGGCCTGCTTATATACTCGAAAATGGAAAACTAGAAAGATCCGATATTTACAGCGGGTTTCGAGCCAGGAACGTGTTTATTGAGCGCGCTGATTTAGTGGCAGACTTTGCCATGGCAAGTCACTTCAACGACTTCTATAAAACCCATGAAGATTTTTACCTGAATTTGCGTCAAACATTTCACGACAATACAAAACCATTGAAGATGTGGCGGTGGTTAGAACGTCAGTTTCCTGGGCGGCACGACAGCTATAAAGTTTTCTTCTCTCCGTTAGGGGGAGGGAGGCACAGCGCCAGAACGTTCTCAGACAATGGGTTTAGTGAATCTGTCATGTTTGTTAGTGCGCCGAATCGCTACAAAAATAAGGAAGATTCAGCCTCAATCGAAGCCATTAAACTCAGTCGATCATTTTTTACTGAAATTGATCATACCTATGTTAATCCCGTTTCCGATGAATATATCGATGTCATTGATGCGGCGCTAACAAACCTTGAACCCTGGTATCGGGGTGGTTCCTACAACCAACCTTATCTTGTCTTTAATGAATATATGACGTGGTCAGTATTTTCACTCTATGCAATGGAGCATTACACCCCAAAAGACTACCAGGAAATCAAGCGATATATTGAGGATTTCATGACAAGGAAAAGAGGGTTCTCCAGATTTGAGGCGTTTAATAATGAGCTAACGCGCCTGTATATGGGAAAATCCAATGATGAGACCATCGTGGATCTATATTCGCCAATAATCGTCTGGATGAAAAGTAAACCTTGATGACAGAAAATGAAGTTTAATCGAGTTAGGAAGGCCGTTCGCGTGATCATCAGCGAATAGGATATACTCCAGCCCCTTCTCGTGATGCTCGCCTCGGATCACAAAGAAATACCAATGGATGTAAAAATGAAACTTATCTCTGTCAACAAATCCAAGAAGAAATCGATCGAATATCAAGGCAAGCAAATCCTTACGGGTATATTCAAAGAGCCTGCAGAGGGCAAAACGCTTGTCCGTCAAGGTAATCTGGAAGGCGATGAGCAGGCGGATCTGGTTAACCACGGCGGATCCCATAAGGCGGTCTACGGATTTTCCTATGACCATTACAATTATTGGCGGGATACCCTTAAACAACCCGATTTACAACACGGCGCGTTCGGCGAGAACTTAACCATCTCCGGTCTTGACGAAGCGGGTTTATTTATCGGTGATCAGCTGAGTATTGGCGAGTGTGTTTTGGAGGTGAGTCAGCCCAGAGTGCCATGCTTCAAGCTGGGTATTGCATTGAAAAATACGAGGGCTCCCAAGCTGTTTACCAAAACCTATAACACGGGTGTCTATTTTAGGGTCGTCAATGAAGGCGTAATCTCGGCGGGTGATTCGGTCACTAAAATGCATTCTGCCTCACATTCAGTGAGCATCAAATCCTTGTTCAGAGCCTATTTTGATAAAAGCTTTGAACAAGCTCATCAGATAATGACGGAGGCGCTTACACTGGAAGCACTGGCGCCTGAGTGGCAAGAAAAACTACTTTCACGCTTGCCAGAATAAATCGCGAGCGAATTCAAAAAAACAAAGGAGGACCTGGTGATAGAAATTAGAGAGGCCACAAGTACTGATGTTGATACTATTTATGAGCTCATCATTGCCATTGCAAAACATCACAATCAAGAGCGCTATGTCATCACCGATCAAGCGCAACTGGCTAAGGCCGGATTTGGCAACAATCCTTCCTTTGGCGTTCTGCTAGCGGAAGTTGACGGCGAGGTTGCAGGTTACTGCTCTTATACATGGAACTACTCCATTTGGCTGGGCGCCTCAACTATGAATATTGACGACGTATTTGTTTGGGAACAATTTCGGGGTAAGCAACTGGGTGAACGGTTGATGCTAAAAGCAAAAGAGGTGTGCCAGAAGAATGACGTCGGCCGCATTCGCTGGGAGGTAGAGCAAGATAATCTGGGCGCGATAAAGTTCTATGAACGCCTGGGTGCCAAGTTAGATATTAAGGGGCTCTTTCGTTGGGATGTTTAACCCTGTCAATTCATCTAATAAAAAATCCACCGCGGCCTTTACTTTGGGTACATGGTAACGTTGTTTTTGATATAAAAGATAAATCGCAAACTCAGGGTTTTGGCTGGTGCTTAGTTTGGGTTTGATGTCGAGCGCATGTAGTTCTCCCGTATCAAAATAGGGTTGAAGTACCCAGCGTGGCAACATGATAATGCCTTCTCCCTTGACTGCTTTCTCGATCAGCCAAATACCGCCATTACTAATCGCGACCGCGGGAGCTGAAACCTCTTGCCATTGTCCATCCATTTCACATAACCAGGGTGTCGGCCCCAGAGGTGTGCGGTAATAAAGGCCCTTATGTGCTTTAAGTTGAAGTGGGTGTTCTGGTGTACCCATTTTCTTCAAGTAGGCAGCGGATGCGGCGGGGACAAACTGATTACCCATTAAACGCAGTGCAACAACTCTTTCGTTGGGCGCGTAGCCACCACGAATAGCAATGTCGACATCATCTCGTGCCAGCGTCGATAGTTCGTCACTCAGATGTACATCGAGAATAATGTCAGGATATAGCGTGCTAAATTCTTCTAACAAGGGCAGTAGAATTCGTTCGCCAAACCCGGCCATGGTGCTAATACGAAGCTGGCCCATTGGCTTGGCTTGATAACTGCGCACGAGCTCATTGCTATGATCCAATTCTGTTAATATTTGGGATA
>CAJWCA010000257.1 GCA_913020395.1 uncultured Cellvibrionales bacterium
CGCTTTCTGTTTATGGGAGGGAGCTACCCCGGCACACTGGCAGCATTGGTGGTATACCCGGACCACGGTGTCGCCATTGCTTATACCGCAAACACCTGGGGCAAGGGCGGCGGCCAAACCTTTGGCCCAAATGGCTCATTACAGCGATTTGCCGTGAAGATGGGAGAGCTCATCACAGGGAGCCAGAATACCCTGCACTAGTCTTTACTCCCAAAAATAAGAAAAATTGTCTTGCACATCACACGCATGGTGATATAGTTACGCATAACACCATAGCGGGAAGATCCCGGCTATACTAATTCCGCCTTCCGAAGGCTGATAAACCTGGATTTTTCTCTCAGGTTGCCGTCATCCACGGCTTTATCAGCAATCAGCGATGCGATACTTCTCCGGAGAACGGGCTACCCCCCGTTGCATGGACCGCTCTGACCTGATCAGACACGCTCCGGGCCAACAGAGATTGAGGACAATCGAGTGACTAGAAAAAAACAGATACTTTACCCCGTCGGTATTTTATTAGCGGGAGTACTGACTTTTGTCGGTTTACAAAGTTTAAAAACGCCGCCAGAAGAAAAGGAACCGGAAGACAATACTCCGATTGTATCGGTTGAAAATGTTGTAATTGAAGATGTTCAATTGCAAGTTCACTCCTACGGTATCGTCAACCCCAAATACGAAACGGAGCTGGTCTCTCAGGTCAGTGGCGCCATCGTTGAATTGTCAGAAGATTTCCTGGTGGGCGGATTCATCCAGAAAGGCCAACTGCTGGCCAGGATTGATCCGAGCGACTATGAATCTGCACTGATCGAGGCCGACGCCAGCCTGGCATCGGCCAAGGCGGCGCTGCAGCTCGAAGAGGCGAAGGGCCAGATTGCAGAGCGCGACTGGAAACGCATTTCCAAGTCTGCTCCCAGCAAACTGAGTTTGCGTAAACCTCAACTGGCACAGGAACAAGCCCGGGTTAAAGCGGCAGAAGCAGCCGTAAAAAGAGCGAAACGAGATCTGGAACGCACCGCCATTGTCGCCCCCTATGACGCCATGATTGCAAGCCGCAATGTTGGACTGGGCTCTTACATCAACACCGGTGTAAAGCTGGGCAAAGTATTGAGCACCTCAACGGCCGAAGTTCGCCTCCCCGTTCCCGACGCACAACTTCAGTTTCTGGTTGATCAGGGCCGTGGCGCAACAGTGACTCTCACCGGAGAATCTGCTGGCAAATCACTTACCTGGCCCGCCAAAATCGTGCGCAACGAGGGTGTTATTGATACCAAGAGTCGCATGAATTACCTGGTCGCTGAAATTGAACTGCCCTACGTTCAATCGGAAAATAAACCTGCGATTGTATTTGGTTCTTATGTGAAAGCAGAGATAGAAGGCATTGCAATTGCACAAGCGGCCATTGTGCCTCGCCATCTGGTCACCAATAATCAAGTCGCCATTTTGGATGATGACAAAAAACTGCGCTTCAATCCGATTGAGATTGTTCGGGCTGAAGGCCGCAACGTGGTCATTCGAGCAGGCCTGCCACCAGGCGCGCAACTAATCGTCTCCGCAATCGACTACCCCGTTGATGGTATGCAGCTGGCATTGATGGGAGACAAACAGAACGAAGATGACTCTGACAGCCTCGAGAATGGCGACAGCGACACTGACTCACAGATCGCGATGAAAGAGGATTAAACCGATGGATGCAACCAACAAAGGTTTGATTGCCTGGTTTGCACGCAACAGTGTGGCCGCCAACCTACTCATGATCATCATTCTCGTGGGTGGTTTGCTCACGGCCTCGACTATTCGCAAACAGTTCTTTCCCCAGATAGAAATCAACTGGATCGAATTCAGTGTTGCCTACCCTGGCGCTGCCCCTCAGGAAGTCGAGGAAGGCATTACCATTAAGATTGAAGAGGCGCTCGAAACGGTTCAGGGTTTAGAGAGAACCATTACATTCTCAAACCGAAACAGTTCCAGCGGCTATATTCGAGTTCAGGACAGCTATGATCCCCAGATTGTGCTCGAAGAGATTAAATCTCAGATCGATTCAATTTCGAGTTTCCCTGACGGAATGGAACGCCCCAAAATCGAGCGAATTAAGATACGCCAGGAAGTGATGTATATCGCCCTCTATGGCGACATGTCTCAAGTTCAACTTAAAGATCTGGGTCGGCAGATACACGACGAAATTCAACAACAGCCGCTGGTCAATATTTCAGAGTTCTACAGTGGCTTACCTTATGAAATTGGCATTGAAGTCAGTAAGGACAAGCTCCGGGAATACGGCATTGGTTTTAATGACGTCGCCAGCGCCGTGCGCAATTCTTCTCGCAACTTGTCGGCGGGGCAAATTAAGGCCGAGAGTGGGTACATTAATCTAAGAGTTGAAAACCAGGCTTACCGGGGTTATGAATACGAGTCTATTCCAGTCATAACCCAGGAAGATGGCACCAAAGTATTGCTGAGTGACCTCGCCACCATCAACGACGGCTTTGTCGAAGGTATTCAACATTCAAAATTCAACGGGCAAAACTCCGTTAGCTTTTTTATCGGCGCATCAACCGATCAGAGCATTACTGACGTCGCTGATGTGATGCGCAGTTACCTCGAGGAAAAACAAAAAGTACTGCCAGAAGGCGTTACCCTCGAGAGCTGGGTTGATACAACCTACTATCTGGAAGGCCGACTCGACTTAATGTTGGACAGCATGAAAACAGGTTCGGTGCTCGTCTTCTTGATGCTGGCACTGTTCTTACGTGTGCGCCTGGCGTTCTGGGTTATGATGGGCCTGCCCGTTTGTTTCCTAGGCACGCTATTGGTCATGCCTATCGGCTTTGTCGACGTAACCATCAATGTCATCAGTTTATTTGCCTTTATCCTGGTGTTAGGTATTGTCGTCGACGATGCCATTGTAATGGGAGAAAGTGCCCACGAAGAAACCGAGCGCAATGGTCACAGCATTGACAATGTCATTCGAGGTGTACAGCGTGTTGCCATGCCTGCAACCTTTGGCGTGTTGACTACAATCGCCGCCTTTGCCCCACTGGTGTTGAGCGGCGGCCCAGAATCCGCCTTTGGAGAGGCCATTGGATTTGTGGTCATATTCTGCCTGATTTTCTCTTTGATTGAATCAAAGTTAATTCTGCCTGCTCACTTGGCAGCCATGAAAGTTAAACCAGAAAATCCCAACAACCCCTTGGCGCGTGCCCGTGGAAAAATAGACGGAGGACTCAAGCACTTCATCGAAAATCGCTACCGCCCAAGACTCGAAAAATTTGTATCCTATCGCTACGGTGTTATGGCGACGTTCCTCGCCATGATTCTGATTTGTGCGGGTTTGCAAGCCGGCGGATTTGTACGCTTTATTGGCCAACCCAAAATTCCCCATGATTTCCCGCGGGTCATTTTGGAGATGAACGTTGATTCTTCAGAGCAGGCCACTCTCAATGCCATGCTCGCTATCGAAGAGGCCATCAAACAAGTCGATCGAGATATTCAGAACCAGTACCAGCAAAACATGGTCAGCGATATTTCTACGGAGCTCGAAGGTCGTACCGGTGCGCAAGTTCAAGCAAAATTGGTGGACCCCGAGCTTCGCCCCATCGATACCTTTGAACTGTCGGAACTCTGGCGTAAAGCGATGCCGCAGATTCCAGGCATGAAGTCGCTCACGATAAGAGACAACTTATTTGGCGGTCGGCGTGATGATGGCGACGTAGGATTTCGTCTTGAAAGTAAGAGTGATGCCTCTCTGGTGGCCGCAGCCCGCGAACTGAAAACTAAATTAAAATCGCTTAAAGGCGTGGGTGACGTGAACGACAGTCATCAGACCAGCGCCAAAGAAGTGCAGTTTGAGTTGAAACCACTGGCATACAGCATGGGGCTCACACTAGCCAATGTTGCCTCACAGGTGGGCAACAGCTTTTACGGGCTAGAGGCTCAACGCATTCTCCGGGACGGCGAAGAAATCAAAGTGATGATTCGTTATCCAGAAGCACAGCGCAGTTCAATCAGTGACGTTTCAGATGTGATGATAACCACCCCCAAAGGCGCTGAAGTGCCACTCGGTGAAATTGCCGACATTAGCTTGGGCAAGGGTGTGACTCGGATCAGACGTGAAAATGGCAGCCGCACCATCAACGTGTGGGCCTCAATTGATGCCGCTCAAGTGGAGCCTTTCGAGGTTGCCAAAGACATCAACGAAAACTTCATGCCAAAACTGCTGAAGAAATACTCCGACGTTAAAACAGAGGTGTCTGGAAGGGTTCAGGAGGAAATGGATAGCCAGAAGGAATCTCTCAGGAATTTTGTTATTTCCCTGATGATTATTTATACCTTGCTGGCCGTGCCCCTGAAATCTTATGCGCAGCCCATAATCATTATGGCGGTGATTCCCTTTGGTGTGATCGGCTCGGTCTTGGGTCATATGATTTTAGGCATCGACCTCAGCGCCCTTTCACTGTTTGGTATTATTGCCGCGGCGGGCGTCGTGGTGAATGACTCCCTGGTAATGGTTGATTATGTCAATAAATCCCGAGCCTCAGGCATCAGCACCAAACAGTCGGTGGTGAACGCTGGCTGTCGCCGATTCAGGGCGATTATGCTGACCTCGCTGACAACCTTTATCGGCGTGGTTCCCATTATGATGGAGACCAGCATGCAGGCGAAAATGGTCATTCCAATGGCGGTCTCTCTGGCCTTTGGTGTATTGTTTGCGACCATTGTGACCTTGATTCTGGTACCTTGCCTGTATGTCATCATTGAAGACATCAAAGGGCAGTCTGGCGCCTTGTTCGATCGTTTGCTCGGACGGAAAAAAATGGAAGGAGACTCTCCAATACCCTCGGTATAAGAGTTTTATAAACATGCTTCCCGCAGAAATTTTCGCTGCGGGAAGTATTTTTCTACCCTCCTTTTCTACCCTTCTCTTACACTCCCTCCTTGTGCGCCAAACGAACGTGTCTACCTTCGAGATCAAAGGCATACTTCCCCTGAAATATATCGATAGCCACGTGCAGTAACATCGCCAGAAACAGACTGCCCGTCAGCCAGTAAACCAGGGTTAACAGGCAAGCAATCAGGCCTACTCCGACCAATTGACTCGCCCCCTGATAACTATGCCCCAGCGTAAAAACCACAATGCTCAACGCCATTGCCCACTCAAACGAAACAAATTGATTCAGATACCAAATAAGCACACCGCGCCACAAAACTTCCTCAACAATACCGGCGGTTAAACCGAGCCAGCAGAACGCCCGGAAATCTCTGTCACTTCTGGGCAACAGGGGCTGTGCAACATGAACACTTTGATAAAGGGGCGCGATACGGTCGTCGGGCGTGTTTTTCAGCTGAACAATCTGCGCAATCAAGAGCCCGGTGGCGCCAAGAACCAAGGCTACCGCGATCCAGGCCCACTCATTGACCGTCACGCCCAAGCCAATTGCAGACCAATCCCGCTGCATAAACAACCACCACAACACCCACACGCCACACATGCACCATTGCACGGTGACGGTGCTCATGTACATCGCTGGCCTATCAAGATCCTCTCCGGCCCGGAACCGCTTGAGTTTATCCCGATAGCCAAAATAACCTACGACCGGGAAAACGACAGTAACCAATAAAACCAGCAGATGATCAACGAAGTGAAGCATTATTTTTCTCCTAGTGAATATTCACATATTTGTGAACATAATAATATTCACGTTTCCGTGAATGGTCAAGGCCTTATTTTTCACGTAAGATTCATTCAACTTCTCTACTGGCTATCCTATGTCCACTTTTCGAATAACTGACTCAGCACAAGCCTCATTGCTGGCAGACACCTTTAAGCGAACCTTGTTGGAGCAGTTTTCAGGTGAAGCCATGACCACCAAACAAGTCGCAGACGCACTGGGTGAGAAGGCCCCCAAGCTGTATCGACATGTGGACGCTCTGGTCGCGGCGGGATTGCTAACCTTGGTTCGAGAACAACCCAAACGGGGGACGGTCGAGCGTTATTACCAGACCATAGCCTCCAGATTCGAGGTAGACCCAGACCTGTTCAGCCTCTCTAAAGATGACGAAGACGATACTTTGAGGCTCGTCAGACAGGTATTTCGCAACACAGAAAATGACATTGTTGCACTGCAACAATTACCTGAAGCTCAGAATATTGAAGAAGCACTCGCTCCAATCATACTGAACATAAACCTTAAAGCGAGCGCCGCTCAAGTGGCTGACCTTCGCGGCCGTTTACTGAGTTGGGTGGAAGAGTGTGAAGCACTACCAGACACTACTGAGGAGACCCTTGCCTATCGGGGTTTGATAAGTTTTTACCCCTCGCCTGATTAAAGTGTCTTTTTAAAAAAGAAACGCCAACTACAAGAAGAGCCAACTACAACAGCGAAATGGGCAAGTAGAACGTGAGGTCAAACTTTTCGTCTGGCTCCAGGAAGTGATTTTTTTTGTAATGCACAAAAGCCGGGGTGGTTTGCATTTTGTATGCAGACCCTGGCAACCACTGTTCAAGGATTTTGCTGAGATAGGGCAACAAATCTCCGTATTGCCCTGTCAATTCGAATGCCGCATGTAGACCTCCGGGAATAGTCATACTGTCCACGGCACCCCTGCGTAATATCGGTTTATCAATCGCCAAACATGCCACGTAACGACAATGCTCCAGAGATACCCAGGCAGGGTTGGAATGGTGAAGACCCAGCTGGTGATCGAAGCTCCTCTGCTCACTAAACGCCCATGCTTGCAGTGTTTGCCAGGCTACCCGAATACTGCGGTCGTAACTCTGATGCCTAACATAGGCGACCGCTAAAGGGGGTAATTCGATCAAATTTACTGGAGGCAATTCAATGTTCCGAAGACGCTGATATGCTGCCGCAATCTCCGAGTCGGCGAGATATGGGGGATTTGACTGTTCCCGATCCAGAGCCCTCCACTGCCCAGGGCTGACACCAAACCAAGCTTTG
>CAJWCA010000258.1 GCA_913020395.1 uncultured Cellvibrionales bacterium
AAATTGCCCGCAGCCGGTGCGATGTCGAGCAGGCGCGACTATTGGTACTGCAGGCCGCTGATGTGATGGATAAGGGGGGCGTTAAAGCTGCGATGCCTTATATTTCTATGGTGAAGATTGTTGCCCCAAAAATGGCACAGGATGTGGCGGATCGCGCTATGCAAGTATATGGGGGCATGGGTGTCTGTGAGGACACCCTGATTCCAGATGTATTTACGACAGCGCGTTTCTGCCGTATCGCCGATGGCCCTGACGAGGTGCATATGTCGCAACTGGGGAAATTGACCGCGCGGGAATACAACGCTTGAGTCGCGAGAATTAAGCTGTAACTAAAGTTTCAGCAAACCATTACTTAATACGTTTTACTAACGGCTGCGATAAGCCGTTGTCAGGAGATTTTCAATGAAAGAAGCCGTTATTGTATCAACAGCTCGCACCCCGATCGCCAAAGCCTACCGCGGCGGTTTTAATCTGCTAAAAGGTGCCTCGCTGGGTGCTGCCTCCGTTGCTGAGGCGGTTAAACGTGCCGGTATTGATCCCGGTCAGATTGACGATGTGATTATGGGTTGTGCTCTGCAACAAGGTACCACGGGCGGTAACATTGCCCGGCAAATCGCGTTGCGTGCCGGTTTGCCTGCAACCGTATCGGGCATGACCATTGATCGTCAGTGCTCATCCGGCCTGATGGCCGTGGCGACCGCTGCCAAGCAGATCACCGAAGACGGTATGGGCATTGTCGTCGGCGGCGGCCTGGACTCTATCTCACTAGTGCAAAACGAGCATATGAATTTGCATAACTTTGTGGACGAAGATTTGATGGCTATATCGCCAAACATCCACATGCCTATGTTGCAGACCGCAGAAGTAGTCGCCAACCGCTACAACATTTCTCGCGAAGCCATGGACGAGTACGGCCTGCAATCCCAGCAACGTACAGCAGCGGCTTATGAGGCCGGTAAGTTTGACGACGAGTTGGTATCGGTAACCTGCAAACGCATGGTAATGAACAAGGAAACCGGCGAAGCCTCCGAGGTGGAAGGTACGGTTTCAGCAGACGAGGGTGTGCGCGCCACGACTGCCGAAAGCCTGGCTGGCCTGAGAACAGTTGTCGACGGTGGCACGATCACTGCAGGTAATGCCTCCCAGCTTTCAGACGCCTCTTCCGCCCAAGTACTGATGGACGCCAAACTGGCCGAGCAGCAGGGCCTGGAGCCACTGGGCATCTACCGTGGTATGGCCGTTGCCGGTCTGGAACCGGATGAAATGGGCATTGGTCCTATCTACGCGATCCCCAAGTTACTCAAGCAGCATGGCCTGACTGTCAATGATATCGGCCTGTGGGAGCTGAATGAGGCCTTCGCGGTACAGGTAATCTACTGCCGCGACAAACTGGGTATTGATAATGACAAGCTCAATGTTAATGGCGGCGCCATCTCCATCGGTCACCCTTACGGTATGAGTGGTTCGCGCATGATCGGTCACGCCCTGATCGAAGGTAAGCGTCGCGGAGTGAAGTATGTGGTGGTCACCATGTGTGTGGGTGGCGGTATGGGGGCGGCTGGCCTGTTCGAAGTGGCCTGAGGTCTCACACTTTAACTTTCCCCCCCCCCTTTGGCCAAGTGTTGCTCTCTAAGGTGGCTTTTTAGGGGGGGCTAGTTCTTCTAAGAGAGCTGCAACTCACATCATGGGAGCTACTCTCTAGGGAGTTTTGTATTGCGAGCCTTTGGCGGGCGCGTACGAGTAGTCGTATAAATACGGTTTATCCAGGAACAAACAACGATGTCATTAGTAAAGAAAACTCGCGAGGTTTTTAGGGTACTGGGGGAGGCGGTGAACGTCATTCCCGCGCTGGGCTATAAGTTGGCGGCAGACGATGATCCCATCTCTCTGGGCTCAGTGTTCGAGGATACGGTGTCCCGTTATCCGGACAATGTCATGTTGATTTTCGAAGATCGGCAATGGACCTATAGTCAGTTCAATGGCGAGGTCAATCAGTTGGCCCGGGCCCTGGCGAGTAAAGGTATTTCCCGGGGTGATGCGGTGGCCCTGTTTATGGAAAACCGCGCCGAGTATGCGTTGTCGATGTTGGCATTGCTGAAGCTGGGCGTCAGCGCCAGTTTGATCAACAACAGCTTGAAAGGTGCTGCGTTGGTACACTGCCTCAAGGCCACCGATGCCAAGGGCTGTATTGTTGGTGCAGAGTGCTCGGAAGGGTTTGCCGAGGTGCTCGATGAACTGAACTGGACAGACGGCCAGCCTTTGGTGTGGTTCGCTGACGGTGAGGGCGATGAGGTTCCCGCTTGGGCCACTGATGCTCGCACGGAAATGTCGTCCATGGCTCAGACCAATTTGGAGGTCACTCGGAGTATCAAGGCCGGCGAGACCGCCCTGTATATTTTCACTTCCGGCACTACGGGCTTGCCCAAGGCCGCTCGAGTCTCGCACCGGAAAATCGTCGCCTCTGGTCATGGCATGGGGCGACTGGGTTTCAGGATCAAGCCCGAAGACCGGCTCTATCTCTGTCTTCCAATCTACCATATCACCGGTATGGGCCCAGGATTTTGTGGTTTTATTTCAGCTGGTGGATCTATCGTATTGCGACGCAGCTTTTCCGCCTCGAACTTCTGGTCTGATATCCAAAGGCACCAGGCAAATTGTTTCATTTATGTGGGGGAACTGTGTCGTTACCTCACCATGCAGCCACCGCGCCCGGAGGAAGAGAATAACCCGCTTGAGAAAATGCTGGGTAATGGTCTGCGGCCCGATGTCTGGGATGAGTTCAAGAACCGTTTCGGTGTTTCCCGTATCTGTGAGATATACGGCGCCAGTGAAGGCAATGTCAGTTTTGCCAATATACTTAACAAAGACAAAACCATCGGCGCCGCCACCTCCAAAGTGGCACTCGTTAAGTATGACAACGAGAACGACGAAATAGCACGCGATGAAGCAGGCCATTGCATTGAAGTACCTATCGGCGAGCCGGGCCTATTGCTGGGTGAAATAACCGACAAGACTCGATTCGAGGGCTACACAGACCCTGCAGCGACCGAGAAAAAAATTGTGCGCAACGTACTGGAAGATGGCGACCAGTGGTTTAACACCGGAGACCTGATACGGCAGATCGATGTTGGTTTTGCGTTGGGTTTAAAGCATTTTCAGTTTGTGGATCGCACAGGGGACACCTTCCGCTGGCGAGCGGAGAATGTCTCGACCAACGAAGTCGCAGAGGTGTTAAACAAGCATACACAGATTGACATGGCTAATGTGTATGGCGTGGAGGTTACCGGCGCGGAAGGGCGTGCGGGTATGGCGGCATTTTCACTGACAGCAGGATCAGACCTAGATCTGGAGACTCTCGATCAATTGGTTAACGACGAACTTCCAGTATACGCCAGGCCGGTATTTCTGCGTGTCCAGCGCAATATGGCAACTACCGGTACATTTAAACTGCTGAAAGGCGAGCTGCGTGAGCAGGCCTATCATCTGGATAAGGTTGATCAGGATGAGATCTATGTGCGCAGGCCGCGTAGTGAACGTTACGAACGATTGGACCTGGATTTTTACCAGAGTCTTGTTGCTGGCAGTGCTGGTTACTAGTGTTCGAACTGACCTTTCTCCAAAAAACTAGGCCATGACAAACGTTGGATTTCCAATCAGGGCCAACAACACAGCATAGCGAACACTAGCCGAGTTAGTCGGTAAGTCTTATTGGTAAGAAAGAGGCTTTTTTGGTAATTGGCAAACCGAAATATACAACTTGTCTGTTGCGAAATACTAATTAGGCAGCAATTGGCGTATGAAAAATCCCAGAGCAGTGTGATTGCCAACGATGTCTACTTAAAATTTCAACTTCTTTAGTCGGTTCCGAGTATCCACTGCGCTGATTTGGCGTAAGTTGATCTAAACTCGAATGACCTCGGTTGCTGTTGTAGTAATTTTGGTATTTGTTCAGCTTTTTTTGAAGATCGGCTTCGTTCCAAAATAGTGTGTGATCTAGTAGTTCTCGGCGGATACTGCCAATAACCCGTTCTATGAAGGGGTGCGAAACAGGAGTGTAGGGGATGGACTTTATTTCGTCGATCTCTAGGATTCTCAGGTTGGCTTGCCACTGATGAAATTTGAAGAGCGGATCGTTGTCCGAGGATAGGTAATTGGGGCGTCCCGACTGTCCACTAATAATTGAATTGAACAAGCGACAAATATCGCCTCCACTAGGGTGGCCGGTATGAACGGAAAAACCAATAATTCGTCGGCTGTATTGATCTATCACCGTCATCACGGTATGGGTTTTAAGTGTAATGGATTCGCATTTGAAAAGTCAATCGACCAAAGGCTATCAGTGGTGTTGCCGATAAATGAGAGCCAGGATGGACCGGCATTGTTTTCGAAAGGAAACAAGGTGTGGTGCTTTCGTATAATTCGCCCAACAGCAAAGCAACTTATAGTAATGCCGAAACTTTGATAGATCTGCATGGCAATTCTGCGGTAGCCGTAGCGCGGGTTTCTCTGCTTTATTTCTATGATGAGGTCGATCATTTTTTGAGTTGGTGCTTTTCGACCTGGCTTTTTGTTACCGTTGCTGGAATACAAGAGATTGTATTTTTGTTCCACTAAAGCTTTGTGAAATTTCAGTAAAGTAGCGGGTTTTAATGCAATGGCGATTTTCTGAAGGCGGGTGTACGAAATTAAACTTACCGCTAATCCGAATAGCCAGCGTTCTTGAGTGGTTAGCCTGGGTGCGCGATTACGTTTTCGATTTAGCGTTATCAGTTGCTGCCTTAGTGCTATATTCTCAGCCACTAGTGCCTTAACTCCACCAGGCTTGCAGAGTTTAAGTAAGGTTAATAGAATATGGGTGGCAAGTTCGATGAGGCTGCGCATGGCGGGGATCATACAAGTGTCGGTAAATTTATCAAGGCAGCCTTCATGCTATTACTGTTTTTTTTAGATATTTATTTTCCAAGTATTGTGTCTGCAATACATGAAAAAGTATTGGTTTAGGTAAGTGTTTCTGGAGTGAGGGGCGTGCCTAAAGCAAGCTGTTTGACTGAGAGTGGAGGGATAATTAGTAATTCGCAACGCACAAGTGGATTGGCGCACCGTCATATTCAAGAAGCTAACGATAAAAGGTGCGCATGGCCGATCAATGCCTGAGACATGGCAGAGAATGTCCGGGTTAATTGAAGGAGGTTTGGACCTGTCTTCTCTCATTGTTAAGCACATTCATTACACTGAATTTGAGGAGGGTTTTGAAATGTTGGCAGGCGGGGTGGCCGGTAAAGTAATTATGGATTGGACCGTAATCTGAGGGCAGTTGCCTTTATGAGCGAGTCATCTTTAATCCTCTTTGTTGATACTGTTAAGTTTAATAGCGGTGACCTTTCTTCTGGCAAAGTGCTACTGAATGTGATTAAGCGGCACTATTCTCTAGATGTTCAACATCCAAATACTGAGGGTCAGGATTGTTCTCCGCCTCCCAAATATCCAACGCCGATTGCATATTAATCCAGCTGGCAATCGAAGTGTTAGTGGCAATAGCCAAGCGTTGGGCCATGTCCAAATTGCAGCGGGTGCGGCCATTGACGAATCCTGACAAGTGCTTGCGAGAGACCCCCAGTTTCTGGGCAGTTTCCGTCAAACTCAGCCCTAGGGATTCCAGCACATCATGGTGAAACATATAGCCAGGGTGTGTGGGTTTACGAATGCGTTTCCTAGTCATTTTGTGCTCCTAATATTACCGATGTTTAATGGTATTGTTCGTAATCAACGACAATGGCATCTTCGCCATCAAATTCAAATGTAAGGCGCCAAGCGCCAGATACATCTATTGCCCAACGTCCATCGCTTTTTGGTTTCAGCTGATGGAGGCGGTAGCCTGGAAGCCTCATGTCTTCAGCGCAAGTTGAAGCGTCAAGTCGATCAAGGCGAGTATCAAGCTTCTTGGTGTGGCCTGAATTAATACCTCGTGTGGTGCCGTCGTAAAAATAATCTTCTAGTCCTTTGTGTCTAAAGCTCTTTATAGCCATTGGAGGTTCCGTCACTGAAGTGGTTACAGTGTAGTGAAGTTGGTCAATGCGTGCAACCATAATGGTTACACTTTATTTTGTGCTAACCACGGACCAGCGTAGTGTGTTTGCTGATTTCAGCGGCTATCGGCGGCGTTTGGCGGGTTTTAGAGAGAGCGGATCCATTCTAAGTTATTGATTTAATTAAATTTAATATCCAGCTAGCGCGCCTACGAACCGAGCGGTCGAAGGTTCGAATCCTTCCGAGTGCGCCATATTAAAAACCCTGGTTCTTTGAACCGGGGTTTTTTCGTTCTGCACTCCCTGAAATCCGAAGCCCTTATGTTGCAGGGTGTCCATGGCGAAATCCTATTTAAGCAGCAACGGGTAGCTGGAATAGTCCACGACAATGGGTAAGCCAGCTATAGTTATGTAAACTGATGGAGCTTTTTATTGGATGGTCAGAAAAGTCGTGCGGGGTTTGGCCTTGCAGCGAAGAGTGAGCGCGGTGGAGGTTGTAGAATGTCTGAAAATCACCAAGTTTTTTCTCTAGGTCTGAAGTATTCCAAAATTGAGTTTGATCCAGAAGCTCCCGACGGATACTCCCGATCAAGCGTTCAACGAATGGATGCGATATGGGCAAATAGGGAATGCTTTTGACTTCTTCGATATCGAGAATTCTCAGATTGGCTTTCCACCTGTGATATCGAAATAATGGGTCGTTGTCTGAGCTTAGGTAGCGCGGTAGTTCTTGTTTGGTTATTGCGGAATTGAATAGTCGGCAAAGAGTCGGGCCGTCAACATCACCGGCATGTACGCCAAAGCCTACAATTCTTCGAGTGAATTGATCCATTACCAGGAGTACCCAGTAACTCTTTAA
>CAJWCA010000259.1 GCA_913020395.1 uncultured Cellvibrionales bacterium
TGTCAAAACCATAGGCTTGCGTTTCTTTCATGGTATTTCGAAAGGTCATCAGCGCATCGGTTGGCATGGTGGCATGGTAGGCATGGCCGCCGTTTTCGTATGCCTGCATAATCTGCAGCCATTTATGTAAATCCACGGCAAAACTACTGCTGATCGTCTGCTCAATTCGCTCTAGTGCCCTGTCACCCATCATGACCAAACCACTACAGGGCGACGCGCTCCAACCTTTCTGAGGCGCGCTGATGAGAATATCAACACCACAGGCCTTCATGTCTACCCACAGGGTTCCGGAGGCAATGCAGTCCAATACAAATAATCCGCCAACAGAATGAACCGCATCGGCAAGCGCTCGCAGGTAGTCATCAGGCAACAACATGCCCGAGGCGGTTTCAACATGTGGCGCGAACACCATCGCGGGTTTTTCAGCCTGAATTCTGGCGATCACCTCTTCGATAGCCGCAGGAGAAAAGGGGCTTGTGGCGCCGGCATCTGCCTGGCTTGCCGCCATCACAGTGGTGCTCGATGCGATGTTGCCCATCTCCAGAATTTGAGACCAGCGAAAGCTGAACCAGCCGTTGCGAATCACCAGACAATGTTCATTGTTGGCAAATTGACGAGCGACCGCTTCCATCGCATAGGTGCCGCCACCGGGCACGACTGCCACCGCCTCAGCGGCGTACACCTTCTTCAACGTCGAAGAAATGTCATTCATGGCCTCTTGGAAAGACGCTGACATGTGGTTCAGCGAACGGTCTGTAAAGACAACCGAATATTCCAATAATCCTGTAGGGTCAACGTCAGGCAGTAGTCCGGGCATAGCTGTTTTCTCGTCTATTGATGTAAATTCGGCGCCAAGAATACCACATTATCGGGGTGGTTCACGGTCATCGCCCCTGATTTTCCACTCCTCTCCCACCGCGTCGTCTTCATCACTCTCCGGATTCACATCCCAGGAATATTGCCGGGCCGGCGGTAGATCCCAACGCCGGAATAACCACGCACATAACACGCCACCCAGGGCACCAAAGCCATGGTATTCAAAGGAAATGGAGGGGTCACTGGGAAAGACAGAAAGCAACATGCCCCCATACATAAAAAAGGCAATCATCAATAGTGCTATGGACTTTTTATCCCGACGTAAAATACCGCTGACAAAAAGGAAAAAAAACAAGCCGTGAGTGAGCCCGCTGGCACCAAAATGAAAACTGCTGCGGGCAAACAACCACACACCCACACCAGAGGCCAACCAAATAATCGCCAGTGAGAGCCAGCGGGCCCTCGGGTAACCATATAATACAGCCGTGCCTAAAAGCAGTAGAGGCAGGGTATTGGAAAATAGATGCTGAATTGACCCGTGAATAAGCGGTGCAAATAGAATACCTGAGAGATGATTAACGTCCCGGGGAAATACACCCCAGGCGTGCAGCGAAAAACCCAAAAAAATCTCGGACAATTTAATCAGCCACAGCAGCGTGGCAAACAGCAAGGCCATGTATACACTGCGTTTTAATCTCAGGTCTCTCGGCATGACATTACACCAACACAAATCGAGCAATTAAATACGCTAACAAACCCACAACAATAGTCAGGAACAAATGTTTTCGCCAAATCGCGATGGCAACCGCAGCACTCGCCGCCCAAATGTGTGGATTGTGAACACTCAAAAACAGAACGCCATCACGTACAAAAACAGTCTGTACAATAATGGCGGTTAATACCGCAATTGGCACATAACTAAAAGCCCTTTCCAGCAACGGCGGCAAGGCCGCCTTACCCGCAAAGGCGAGAGGTAAATACCGGGGAATAAACGTGAGCACCGCCATTCCCGCGATCAACATTACTTCTGACATGCCTGCACCTCTTGTGAATTCTGGCTCCGTTCGATTAACAAACCCACCACAATAGCAAGCAAGGATGACAGCAACAAACCCGTCTGGTTTGGCCAATCAAAGGTCAGGGCAGCACAGATGCCCGCGGTCAGTGCACAGGCAATCTTGGGCAAGTCCTGCAACAAAGGCACAACAATACCGATAAAAGCGACAACCATTGCAATGTCCAGCCCCCAGGAGGTGAGATCGGGAATTTGTTTTCCCAGAGTCATACCGATATAGCTGCACAGAATCCAATTGCCGTACATCGCCAGCGCAGACCCTAGATAATACCAGTGCAACAGAGGGTCCCTCGGTCGGCGAATGATCCGGTTGGCGACCACGGCATAGGTTTCATCGGTCAGCCAAAATGCGGTGATTGCCCTCAAGTATTGAGGCCAGGCCTTGACCTCAGGCATTAAACTTGCCGCGTAGAGCATGTGCCGAAGGTTCACAATAAACACCGTCATCAAAATCACTGGCAGTGCGGCCGAGGCGGCCAGTAAGGTCACCGCAATAAATTGTGACGAGCCCGCAAATACCAGTATCGACATCGCCAATGTGGCCAACTCACTCAAGCCGCCTGCCACGGCCAGCGCACCGTAAACAATACCAAAAGGTATTGCGGCTATTAACAAAGGAATGGTATCCCGGGCCCCTTGAACAAAACTTTGGCGCGCAGACAATGGTGAGTCCATGAACATTTCCAGGTATCTAGGTATGGGCTGCGAACCGAAAAAGTAAACGGATTAAAAAGACGATGGCAGCAGGCTTATTGATTCACATCGATCAATTAAATCAGATGGGGTCAGAGCTTGTCATTTGCAAGTCTTGAGCACAAACAAACTGTCTTTGGCACCACCCGGCGCAAGGCAAAGCGTGCTACTATCCAGACAGTTAAAAAGGAACTCAACTATCACCATGTTTTCGTACTTCGAACAATTAATTAACCCCTTCCCCGCCGGCGCATCAAAGCAGGCCCCCAAAGGCATCTATGCATTCTGCCGGCACTACACTCGCGGCATTGAGAAGCACCTGGTGGCCCTGGCATTTTTAACCGCCTGCACCGCAGTGGGCGAGGCAATGCTGTACGCAATTTTAGGCCAGATAGTCGACTGGCTCGCCACCAGTGACCCCCAGACCTTTTTTGCTGATGAGTGGCCGACATTGCTTGCGATGAGCGCATTTGTGCTGATTTTTATGCCGGTTGCCGTCTCCTTACAATCGCTGGTTGTTCACCAGACCCTGGTTGGGAACTTTCCCATGTCAGTGCGCTGGATGTCTCACCGCTATCTGCTAAACCAGAGTTATAGCTTTTTTCAAAATGAATTCAGCGGTCGAATCGCCACTAAAGTTATGCAGACAGCACTGGCGGTGCGAGAGACCGTAATGAGTTTGCTGGAAGTGATGCTGTTTGTGACCATTTATATGATCACTGCGGTCATTCTGGTGGCCAGTGCTGACTTGCGCCTGTGTATTCCAGTGTTGATCTGGTTAACGTTATACACCATATTACTGCGTTTTTTCCTTCCCCGACTGAAGGCAATTTCTACTCGCCAGGCCGATGCTCGCTCTACCATGACCGGGCGTATTGTCGACAGCTATGCCAACATCATGACCATTAAACTGTTCTCTCACAATCGGAGAGAATCTGACTATGTCAAAGAGGGCATGCAGGAGTTTCTGGGCACTGTTCACCCGCAAATGCGCCTGGTCACCTGGCTCAACGCGGCACTCTGGATTATCAATATGTTGCTGGTGTTTGCCACCGGCGCCCTTGGCATCATACTCTGGACCCACAGCGCGATTAACCCAGGCGCGATCGCCATCGCCATGAGTTTGGCCATTCGCCTGACGGGCATGTCGCACTGGATTATGTGGGAGCTCAGTAACCTGTTCGAAAATATTGGTACCGTGCAAGACGGCATCAACACCATCGCCCTGCCCCATTCGGTTGTCGACTCAAAGGAGTCAAAAGACTTGTCGGTGCCCCGCGGGAGCATCGACTTTAACACGGTTGATTTTGCTTACGAAACACAGGGTAGTGAGGTTAATGAGCAGGTTTTCTCTCAGCTCAAACTCCATATTGCTGCAGGGGAAAAAGTGGGTATCGTCGGCCGCTCAGGCGCCGGCAAATCCTCCCTGGTCAATTTATTGTTGCGCTTCTACGACATTCAGGGGGGCGACATTTCCATCGACGGACAAAACATTCAAGAGGTCAGCCAGGAGAGCCTTAGGGATCACATCGCTGTCGTTACGCAAGACACCTCACTGTTACACCGCTCTGTTAGAGAGAACATTATGTTTGGGCGTCCGCAGTCAAGTGAAGAACAAATGATTGAAGCCTCGCGAGCCGCCGAGGCCCACGAGTTTATTCAAACGCTCAGCGACGACAAGGGCAACCTGGCCTATGACGCGCAGGTAGGCGAGCGAGGGGTCAAACTTTCCGGAGGCCAACGCCAGCGTATCGCGATTGCCCGAGTACTGTTAAAGGATGCCCCTATTCTGGTATTGGACGAGGCCACCTCAGCACTGGACTCAGAAGTGGAAGCCAGTATCCAGGAAAGTTTATACAATTTAATGGAAGGTAAAACCGTCATTGCTATCGCCCACAGGCTGTCAACGATTGCAGCCATGGATCGGCTGATCGTGCTGGATAAGGGGGAAATTATAGAACAGGGCAGCCACAGAGAACTGCTGGAGGCAGGCGGGTTATACGCCAGCCTGTGGGCACATCAGTCCGGCGGTTTTTTGGGAGAACAGTAAGCGCAAATCGACAACTTACAGCCTTAAATGGTGCTTGAGCGTGGAATGTTTAGTGGGCATACTGCATCCAGCTATATAAATATAATAACTTGAGAGTGCTCTATGGATGCGGCAACACGCAGTTATCGACGGTATGTTCTGTTTATTCTTACCTTGGTTTATGTCTTCAATTTTGTCGATCGACAGATTCTGGTCATTCTGCAAGAACCGATCAAAGCTGAACTCGGACTGTCCGATACACAGCTTGGTTTACTAACCGGCTTCGCCTTCGCTATTTTTTACGTCGTCATCGGCATTCCAATCGCCCGGTGGGCAGATGTCGGCAATCGCCGCAATATTGTCAGCCTGGCCCTGGCGGTGTGGAGTGGCATGACAGCGATATCGGGTTTGGCACAAAACTACTTTCAGTTGCTACTCGCCAGGATAGGTGTCGGTATCGGCGAAGCGGGCGCCAGCCCCCCCTCTCACTCTATGATTTCTGATTACTATGCGCCAGAAGAGCGTGGCGCTGCCATGTCCATTTACAGCATGGGTTTGTATATCGGTATTTTGGTTGGCCTCCTGTTGGGAGGCTGGCTGAGCGACAAAATCGGTTGGCGTATGGCATTTTTTGCGGTGGGTATGCCCGGCATCTTGATGGCCGTAGTTGTGCGCTACACCCTCAAAGAGCCGCCCCGCGGTGGCGCGGGCATGGTGTCTGACCCCAGCGTAGGCAAGCGTTATACCTTCAAAGAAACACTGAGCTACCTATGGGGATCGACAGCCTTTCGCAATGCCTCTTTGGCCGCCGGTTTCTGCGCCTTTGCGGGTTATTCTTCATTAACGTTTACACCTTCATTTTTAATTCGCAGTCACGGCATGAGCGTCTCAGAAGTGGGGCTTGCACTGGGCCTTATTATTGGGGTTTCCGGTGTGATTGGCGCTCTCAGTGGCGGATTCTTAGCGGACAAGCTGGGCAAGAATGACATGCGTTGGTATATGTGGGTACCGGGCATCGGCGCCTTCCTTGGCTTGCCTTTTAGTTTGCTGGCGCTGAACCTGGAGTCACTGAACGCGGTATTGGCCTGTGTCTTTATCGGTAACGTGTTTATGTCTTGTTACCTCGGCCCAACCGTCGCGATTGCCCACCATTTGGTTAAGCCGTCAATGCGTGCCACAACCTCGGCTATTTTGTACTTTATCATTAATATTGTGGGCCTTGGGTGCGGACCTGTGGTGACGGGTATGGTCAGTGATTATTTGGCACCCGAGTACGGGGCAGAATCGCTGCGTTATGCACTGATGTTTTCCAGCTTTGTTGTGGTGATTGCTGCAGCACAATACTTTCGCAGTGGACTAGCCTTGCCAAAAGATACCGATGATGGACGCTCAGAGGATGCAGAGGAAATTGCAGCCTCGTAAGTGGCAAATGACGAATTTGCTTCAGGGGTGCTTGTAAAAACGATAACCTTGTTTCTGCCGCTCCAGGCGATGTCTCGCACCGGGCACCTTGGCATCGCTTGTGTCGTAACCCGCATCCCCAGACCAGAGCGCGACAAAACCTTCTTCGCCCCTGGTCATGCGTGTTTCGTAGTGACTTGGGGTCCGTTTTGAGAGGCTAATCATCAACTCCTCGGCAGTCGCAAAGTCCTGAAAAGTATGCAAAGAGACCCAGGTTGGAGGCGCCAATTCGATTTCACCGGTATCGCATTTTGCCAGTGCATCTCCGGGGCACATCCATTCATATTCAACAATTTCACCGTCGTCTATTTGAATTTGCTCCTCACCCGCTTTTGCCACAAAAAACCAGGTGGAAAAACGCTTTTTGGCCTGTGCAGGCGGCAACCAATGGGAAAAGTGAATCAGGCTTTGGGGCGCGAGTTCGATCGCGGCTTCTTCTTTAGCCTCGCGCGCGGCCGCAACCCGGGCCACCGAGAGTTCGTCGTTCTTAGTAGTGTGGGAGTGCTGGTAATCCTCAGGGTCTATGCGCCCTCCGGGAAATACCCACATACCACCAAAGGCGATGCGGGAGTTCTTTCGCAGCATGAGTGTTTCGATACCATTGCCGCCATCACGTAAGACCGCTACCGTTGAGGCTAACAATTTGACATCGGACATGCAGACGCACCTCTTCTAACAGGGTGCTCGACCGTAGCGCAACTCGACCGCTTAGTGCAAGCCCCCTACCGCTCGACCTGCCCTAAATTCGCGTGAATCACAGCGCCGTTAATAACCGGATTTTCAGCGCAGAAGAGCAGGGTCTTGGCG
>CAJWCA010000260.1 GCA_913020395.1 uncultured Cellvibrionales bacterium
AGAAGTGAAAAGACTCAGCGCCGATGGTAGTGTGGGGTGTCCCCATGTGAGAGTAGGTCATCGTCAAGCTTTAATCCCAAAACCCCTGCAGGTTATCCTGCGGGGGTTTTTTCTTTGTAGCAAGACCGTGGGGATGACCCACTCTACGAGTCCCGGGTGGCCGGCCCAGTCATCGACAAGCTTTAATCTTAAAACCCCTACAGAGCAATCTGCGGGGTTTTTTTTATGCTCAACAAACCCTTCTCCTGCTAATCTTATAGCGACACTACAACCGGCAGATTTGATATGACTACCCAACAACAAGAAATTATTTATTATCTAGAAATGCACAGTCCTGATGCACTTCAACCTAGTGTTTCTAAAGACAAGTCTTTTGTTGTTCAGGAAATACTTCCCGTCGACCCTTCACTAAACAAACGTTTTTATTTGGCCGTTGGAGAGTCTTATGAGTGGACAGAGCGGGCTCAGTGGAGCTTGGACACCTGGGCAGACTATATCAAACAGGATTCGATCCACACCTTTGTAGCCAAATCAGACGATACTGAACTAGGTTATTTTGAACTTATGCCTGACGGCGCCGATGTAGAATTGGTATATTTTGGCTTACTGCCGACCGCAATAGGCAAAGGGTATGGTTCAGCCTTATTAACACGCGCCGTCACTGAGGCTTGGGCATTGGTAGAGGGAATGGAGGATGCCAGAGTATGGGTACATACCTGCAATTTTGATCACCCAAATGCACTCGGAAATTACCAACGCATTGGGTTTGAATTATACAATACGGAATATATTGAAGGAGAGAGTGAATGAGTTCATTGACCCTGGTTATAGGTAATAAAAATTATTCGAGCTGGTCACTGAGAGCCTGGCTTTATTTAACAATGAACGACATACCCTTTGACGAGGTTAGGTTGCCCCTCGGTACAACAGAATATCAAAATGAAATCAGTCGGTATTCACCGACACGGTGTGTGCCGGCGTTAGTCACCAGTGAAGGAGCGGTTTGGGATTCACTGGCTATTATTGAGTATGTGAACCGTCATTTCCCCACCAGTGTCAATTGGCCTGAAAACCAAAAGCTCGAAGGGCTGGCGCTTTCCGCAGTGATGGAAATGCACAGTGGTTTTACTGCAATTCGAACACATTACCCAATGAACTGTAGGTTGGCTCCCTTTAAAGCACCGTTACTGGAAGGTGCTGAGAGGGAAATTGCTCGCCTCGACCAACTGTGGACGGATTTAATGGATGCTTCAGATTCAGAGGGGCCAGGTTTATTAGGGAGATTATCTATTGTTGATGTGGTGTTTGCTCCCGTTGTATTTCGCTGTAAAACCTATGGCTTACCGTTGACCGATCGTTCCCAAGCTTATGTAGATGAGATGCTGAGTCAACCTGCAATGCTAGCTTGGGCTGAAGCAAGTGCAATAGAAGAGGAAACGTTAGAGGCCAATGAGTTTCACCAAATCAACGGGAACTAGGTACCTGTATCGAGGTGTCAGCCTTGGTGACGGATAGATCTTCCTTGATGCCGTTGAATAGCTGTTTTGTAGAAAGTGAAGGCAAAAAAAATGCCCTCATAAAGAGGGCAAAGAAATTGAGGAAAGGTCTAAGACCTTCTGAATCTATAGTGCTGGAATTGGACTAAACAAGCCTTCGTTTTTCAGCAACAAAGAATAATGGAAAACTAATCTTTTTCTGATAAACCTTCGGATAACCTTCGGAAGGTCTTTATTGCTCAAAAAATGACTATTTTGCGCAATTATCGTCTAATAAATCACAGTTAGAGCTTAATCGCTGCTTATTCCACTGAGGTCAGACAGAACCGCAGCGCCTGGCATTTTTACCGTGCTTTTCTTTTCCAAATTTGAGTCTCTCAGACTAATTTCGACGTGCAAAATACAAGATTGGCTGTGCTTAACAGGTTTAATCTTATTGAAGTCCATAAGCTTTGCAATGCTACCTTCGGGAAAACTACGGGTCCAGATTAAGTCCTTAATAATCAGTTATTTAGTTAATTGAATTGTGTTTTAATAGATAAGGTTGAACCGCCGTAGAAACCGGTGGTCTTAGTGGGACGTGTTCCTCGGGGGAGGCCCAAAAATGACAAAATTTCAACTTGGCGATTGGCTGATTGACCCTCGAGGAGGGACTTTCCAACAAGGAGAGCAGATTGTTCGCGCCGAACCCAAGGTCATGGACGTTCTGTTGCGTCTTGCTGAGGCAGACGGTCAAGTTGTCACCCGCGAAGCCCTGTTAGAGTCAGTGTGGGGAAATGTTGTTGTAAGTGAAGAAGCACTGACCCGGTGTGTTTCTGAATTGAGAACCTTGCTGGGAGATACGGGCCGGCAGAGACGCTACATAAGAACGGTACCCAAACGCGGTTACGCGATAATGATGACCGTAGAATGGATAGAAGGGCCTTTATCACAGAAGGAAACAAATCCATCTTCGGTGGCGCTTGACCCTGGAGCACAGCCTCAGCAGAACTACGATAAGCGGCACGATCACAAATGGTTGTTTGCCAGTATGGTAGCCGCTGCCATCGCTGCCTTTTTTATCTATCTGACATTCGCTAACCAATCTGCTGGCCCAACGCCAATTAACCCCCCGGAAGATATTCCCCTCACTGATCAACAAGTAGAAGCAGCGGATACCCTTGCACGTCTGGTTATCAATGACGAACGCCCTTCTTTGGCCGTATTGCCGTTTAGCTACCTGTCAACGGCGTCTGAATACCGCTATGCCGCCGAGGCTCTCACAGAAGACTTACGCAATGATTTAACGCAAACAAACTCGCTACGAGTTGCCGCCAGAACATCTTCACTCGCATTTCGTGGACAAGCTATGGATATCCGCGAAATAGGTAATCTGCTGAATGTGGAGCATTTGGTGGAGGGGTCGGTCCGTTTGACCGGCTCCGACCTTAGAATCACGGTCCAGCTCACGGATGCAAACTCCGGTTACCAAGTGTGGAGCCAAGTTTATGAACGCCCCCCGGAGGACATGAGAGGGCTCGACGTCGAGATAGCCGAGTTGTTAATGGCCCAGATTGTGCCTCCCGAGATATCGGGCGGCATCACAAAAAATGACAAAGTTCATAACCCTGAGGCTCACAGTCAGTATTTATTGGCCCGGTATTACAGTTCCCAAGACAGCCCGGAAGCAAAAGAAAAAGCTATCGAGCACTACCTTCAAACCATTGAAATTGATGAGGGTTTTGGCAGGGCCTATGGTGGCCTGGCCCAACTCTATATGGATCGGGCTACTGTAGAAACCAAACACGGCCGCTACATGATTGATCCTGAAATGCGCGAGCAGATTATCGCTCAGGTCGAGCCCCTTCTGTCAAAAGCCGTGTCGCTGGAACCTAGCAGCGGCGAAGTGCTAGCGGCGAGTGCTCGCTATGCCAATTTACAGGGGAGCATTGATGAGGCTATTAATACCTATCAGCTGGCTCTGGACGCAAATCCTTCTATGCCTATGGCCAGATTATCACTCGGTGAACTTTTACTTAAAAAAGAGGAAGTTAACCTGGCGTTCGAACAATACTCTATCGCTTTGCAAACCGACCCTTTGCACCCCAGCATTCAGCGGGGTTTTGTCTGGGGTTTAATGGCGAAAGGTGAATATGTAGAAGCTATTCAATACGCAGGGCAGTTTTTTGAGCAGAGTAAAGATGAGCGCCTGCTTCAGATTGCGATGCGCAGCTACGTCCTCACGGGCCAATATGACAAGGCCCTAATGTTTGCACAAAGTTATAATTTCTCTCCGCAACTCGAGAGAATGACAACGTTTCATGTCATTGACTCTCTTTATCAATTGAGACGTTTCGAGGATGCCGACAAATTACGGAAAGAGTCAGAATACATCTTTGATGAATACTCCCAGGCCAATATGGAGGTGAATCGAGGAGTCTCTCTGCGCGATCCGGATATCGTTTATCGTGCGGCGGATATGCTTGAGAAAACCAAGTTTGATTTTGTTTTTGAGGGTACAGGCGAAGATTGCACTAAACCCTATTCAGATTACTGGCGGGCTTATGGTGCCTACATAGAAAGAGACTATAGCGCCGCCATCGAATATTTTGAAGACTCTGAAGAAGGTGGGTTTCACGACTGTCTGGAATCACCCGATCTCGAAGTCTCATTTTCATTGTATTACAGCCACACACTCCAATTGGCGGGAGATGAAAGGGCCGCCAGTCGTTTGAGTGAAGCAAAAGCGCAGTTAACTGAATACAGTGATCGTGGTTGGGGTGGCTCTCGCTTAGGTTTATATAACATCGCCTTGAATTTGCTTAGCGGTAATTTTGGCGTGGCCAACGACGAGCTTATTCGCCTGAGAGAACAGGATATTGAGCCGTTTGGGATGATCTTTGCGGAACCCATATTTGATGACTTTTATGGTAATGCATTGATAGAGCCCACGATGAAATTGGTCAGAATGGATTTTGAAGAAACACGGAAACGGTGTGAAGACCAGCAGCTAGTGAAATTTGGTCTGTAGAAAAAATTGGGCCAGTCTGCTTTAGTAAAAGTTGTATGCCATGCGGGCGTACCAGAACTGACCTCTGATGTCGTGAGTTCGGGAATCGTAATTGTCATTAAAGGCGGCGGCAGAGAAGGGCGCAGAGGCATCAAACAAATTGTCGACACCCATGGCCAGCTGCAAGGATTTAAGGGCTTGGGGTTGGTAACTAACTTGAATGTCGTGTGAGATTGCCGGTTTTATGTGGCGTGTTCGACCCGTATCGGGAATATCTTCTTTGAGGCGGCTGATGAAGTGCACCGTATAATTGAGCTCCATGCCCCCGCGACTCCAATTTAAACCCGTATTGACCTTCCAGTCTGGCAGAGCACCACTGCCTTCAGAGGCTTCGTCCGAAAAAGTACCGGCGAGATCACCCCTGGGCTCGGAAATGCTGAGCCGGTGGTCGTAGGTCTTGAGGTGCGCAGCATCCAGGGATAACTTAAACACCCCCCAGGCCCCTTTTTTCCACTGATACCCCATTGAGATATCGATGCCTTCAATGTTTCGGCTGCCCAAATTCATGAATGGCGCATCGATTTTTGCAATATTACCTGCAGCATCCCGATGAACTTGTTCGGAGAATCGGTTGGACAGTGCATTTTGATCGACAAGAAACTGAGCGCTGGCATCAACAACATCGTTCTGGTCGATGTTAAAGTAATCCATACTGAACGAGAGGTTGGGCCTGGCACTTGGCGTCCAGACCAGGCCGAGGGTTTTATTGCGAGATTTTTCCGGCTTCAGCGCTTCTTCCCCACTGAATTCCGTCAAAAATTGAAAGCGGGTAGGGTCCGCCAGCTGGCTGCAGCCAGGTAAGACACCTACATTTTCAATTTGAGAACAAGGATCGTTCAAAAAGGGAAGGTCTATAGATCCCTCTCTGTGCAATTCACTGATGCTGGGTGCCCTGAAACCGGAGGTATAGGTGCCACGTAATAACAGGTCATGTACAGGCCGATAGCGGAATCCCAATTTTGGATTACTGCTGAAACCAAAATCACTGTAGTCAGACATTCTTGTTGATAGTTCGAGTGTCAGGCTGTAGGCAAATCGAGTTTTGTAAGCCAGTGGAATTTGTGTCTCCACATAAACTTCGAATGTGTCCCTTTCTCCAATGACCTGGCTTATATCATCCCCGCCGATCAGATAGGCGCCTGCATCGTGATTGACTGGGCCGGTGTTGACCTTTTCTTCCCTTAGCTCCATGCCCGCTGCAGCGAGTAAATCACCAGCAAAAAATGACCAGCTGGTATCGACATCAATGTTGTATTGAAATAACTCCGTCGAACCCTTCATAAAGGTAGACGTGGTGACATAATCCAATTGAGCCTGACTGATAGAACCTTCGGGGCCAAATAGGTCGAGGGGAGTGCATCCGTCTATCTCTGCGCCAAGGCAGTTATCACTAAGCGCTCGGGTGACACGCTCACCATCCAGAATGTTACTGGTAAATTGCTCTGAGTTGGCTTTGCTCCAGTTGGCACTGATTTGCCAATTGTAGTCTCGCCATTGGGATTCCGCCGACAAGCCAAAGCGCCAATTTTCAGTCTCGTCGTGTTGTGTCCGCGTTGACAGCTCTGTGACTCGGCGACGCACATCAGTGAGGTCAGCGTCAAAAGGATTGAAATACTGTCCGGCGGAGACCGTGATCGGATGGCGTTCAAAAGCGGTGAAAATGGGTGCTGGCGCAAACGTTATCTCCGCACTGGTGGAGGTATAACCTGCGGTCAATTGAAGTAATATATTGTCGGTGCTGTGACTGGCGGCTAAATAGAGACTGTCGTGTTCAGATGGAGAGACCGTGGAGGTAAATGCGGAGTAATCATAAAGATCTTCATCATTTGCCTCATTATATGTGCCAGAGCCGCTGGGCATGACCACCCGACCATCGGGAAGTGTGATACGAGGGTCTGGGGTGGCGCTGGAGCGTAGATCGACTCCACCCTGCTCTCTTCCATCGGCAGTGCTGGAAAGTGGTCTTTCGCGGCTTAATAGGCCGTTTTGCCTTGATAGGGATGCAGAAAGTAATATGGAGCTGCTCAGGTTGCCTGCTCCCCACAACAAATTGCTGGTTTTTGTTTGCATATCGCCACGGCTGGAAACGCCGTAATACTGATCAAAGTGCAGACCGTCGAAATCGTTTTTCATGATGATGTTAACGACACCCGCAATAGCGTCTGAGCCGTAAATAGCAGATGCACCGTCTTTTAATATCTCTACTCTTTCAATAGCCGCGGGGGGAATGGTATTCAAGTCGACGGAATCGCCACGCAAACCTTTGTTGGCAATCCGTTTGCCATTCAAAA
>CAJWCA010000261.1 GCA_913020395.1 uncultured Cellvibrionales bacterium
GAACGAATGGGGGATGAGGCCAATAAAATCGCTAAAATGGCCTTGGCCTTGAGTGAGGGCGGTAATAACAGCAAAGGCTTTTCAGAGGTTCGCCATATCGGCCAAATTGTTTGTCGAATGATCAGCTTGTCTCTGGATTCCTTTGCTCGATATGACGTGCAAACCGCCCTTGAAGTTGCAGTGAAAGACAAAGAGGTCGATTTGGAATACAAATCGGCTCTGCGTGAATTGATGACCTATATGATGGAAGACCCCCGCTCTATCTCAAGGGTGATGAACGTAATGTGGGCCCTACGTGCCCTGGAGCGCATCGGGGATCACGCTAAGAATATTGCCGAGCATATCATTTACCTCGTGAGAGGCCTGGATGTTAGACATATTAGTGTCCAGGAAATGGAGCGCCAGTTGAAGGAATCAGAGGAATAGACTAAATAGTTGGCCTGACACAAGTCTGCCAGTATACTATTTGCTTCATTTTCTACAGAGTCAAACACGCTCGAATGGCAAATATATTCAAGGTACTGGTAGCTGCCCTCCTGATCAGTGGCTGCGATGGTGGTTCAAAGCTAAAACAAATGTCTGATTTCGACCTGTCAGAGAAATATGCTTATTGTCTGGATAAAAACCCCACATCTCCTGGTAAAGCCACCGCTTGTGAGAACCTTCGTCGCGAGTGTGAGTTGCGTCGAGAACAATTGGGCAGCTTTGTCTGCCGCACTCAATAAGCCGGCAATTGTCGGTCATTTCTCTCTATTCTTTGGTGTAAATCCATGACAAGTCTTCAAGTTATAGAGCTGTTTGCAGGCCACGACCCCAGTGGCAAACCCATTGTTGAAAAGATTCCGGTCATCGAAAATGAAGATGACACTCTGCAACTGGTGAAATCTCCCGGGTTTGTCAAAGGCTTGGCCAGCGGTGATACCATCCGGTTTTTAAAAGACAGCGGCCAGTTTGAGATAGTAAAACGCTCAGGCAACCTGGCGATCAGTGTATTTTGCCGAGGTGATATCGAGGAACTAATTGATGGTTTGGTTCCCGAGCTCGAGAAGTTGGGCGCAGAGCTCGATACTGAAACTCCCCGAATGCTGGTTTTTAGCATTCATGTAAGTTGCGGGTTTAAGAATATTGAGAATATTCTTAATGACCATGTAGGAGACTTCAGTGATAGCGCGTGGATTTATGGCAACGTCTATGATCCTGCGGATGGCGTAACCCTCTTAAACTGGTGGCAATCCATCCTCAACCCTGAATAACACAGGCCATAACATGTTAATTGTATTATCCCCGGCTAAAAACCTCGACTTTGAGACCCCTGCGGGCACAAAGCAGCACTCAGAGCCTGCATTTTTAGATCAGTCCCAGCGCTTGATTGATGATTTGGTAAAACTGGCGCCTCAGGACATTTGTTCGTTGATGGGCATCAGCGACAAACTGGGAACCCTGAACTACGATCGCTTTCAGCAATGGCAGCAACCGTTTACGCCCGACAACGCGAAACAAGCCTTGTTGGCGTTTAATGGCGATGTTTATTCAGGCCTGGCAGCAGAGACCTTTAAGGCGGATGATTACCGCTATGCTCAGAAGCATTTACGTATTCTATCGGGGCTTTACGGTGTATTGCGCCCGATGGACTTGATTCAAGCCTATCGATTGGAGATGGGTGTTCGCTTTAAGAATGATACGGGTAATACCCTCTATGCTTTTTGGGGGGACATGATCACCGAGGCCTTGAATAAACAGTTAAAAAGCGTGAAATCAGAGTATCTGGTCAATTTGGCCTCTAACGAGTATTTCAAGGCAGTAAAACCCAAATTGCTGGATGCCAAGCTTATAACACCGGTATTTAAGGACCTTAAAGGCGACAAATATAAAGTCATCAGCTTCTTCGCAAAAAAGGCGAGAGGTGAGATGGCGGCCTGGATTTTAAAAAACAAGGTCGAAGACGTGGCAGGCCTTAAGAAGTTTAAAGGGGCGGGTTATCGTTACAAGGCCTCGCTTTCAAACGACAAAGAAATAGTATTCACTCGAGATGAACCCCAATAAAGGGTAGAGACGAATAACCCGGTCTCGACTAAGCTAGTAAGATCAAGGGGAAATGACTGGCTATGGCAATTCGCGTATTGGTGGTAGACGACGCCACATTTATTCGAGACATGATGAAAAAGATCTTGCGGGATAAACTGCCCGGCGTTGAGGTCTTTGATGCAGCTGACGGTAACCGGGCGCTGGCCACCATGAAATCCCAGAAAATCGACCTGATCTTATCTGATTGGGAGATGCCGGGCATGAGTGGCGAAGAGTTTCTTCGTCAAATTCGATCAACTGAACACTTTAGCAAGATTCCTTTTATCATGGTGTCCAGTCGGGGTGACCGAGATCATGTTGTCACCGCAGTTAAAGCGGGTGTATCCGACTATATAACCAAGCCGTTTACACCGGATGAACTGATTAAAAAAACCGTTAAACAGCTACAGAAGTCCGGCAAACAACCCCGCAACCTCTCCCCAAAAGTGGGCAAAACACAAGGCATGGAAAGGGCCTCAGTGGATGCCCTCACCGGAGGTGCTCCGGTGCCCGCCGCGCTTGCGGGGAAGACACATGCCCACTCGGTGTCGGTTTTGACGGGTGGTCAGAGTGAAGATATTGGCAAGGCGCCCACCGCTGAGGCTGCACCCAAAGCTAAACCTAAGAGCAAGGGGCGCGCCCAGCTGCGTTTTCCTAATCTTGTCGCCGGGTGTGTCATTCGCGAGATATCGCTTCAGGGCATGAGTGGTTTGATGCCGCGCTCAGAGAATCTGCCAACGGTTTTTGATCAGGCGGTAGTCGATATAGAAACAGATGACGGCAAGAATGTGGCGAGGGTCAACGGCTATGTTCACAGCGTTGTAGCGGGTGAAGATAAATTCGAAACCAAGATCGTAAAGATCTCTATTCGTTTTGTGGATAATGACCCGGATAAATTTGAATTTTTATCGAAATATATTTCAAAAATATAATACAAATACTACTGCTGTTTTTTAAAGGGTAAATAGGATTTTGCCTCTTTGATATAATTCAGTACACCGCCCTTTTCCCGCTCCAGAAAATGATTGATGGCCTGGCGAAAGTCCTCTTGAGCGATCCAATGATTTGACCAGGTCAGTACCGGTTCAAAACCTCGCTGAATTTTATGTTCTCCCTGAGCGCCTGGGTCAAAACGGTTGAGTCCTTCGCGGATACAATACTCTATACCTTGGTAGTAACAGGTCTCAAAGTGAAGAAAGTCATATTCATCGCTGCAGCCCCAATAACGCCCATAGAGTGTATTGCTGTCGCGAAAACATAAAGCCATCGCAATTTGTTTACCCTCCTTCTCCGCTATTATCATCAATACTTGTTCCGACAGGTTTTTGGCTAGGCGAGTAAAAAAATCTGCAGTGAGGTAACCCTGTCGTCCGCTGCGTTTAAAGTAGGTTCGATGATAGAGCTGGTAGAAAAGCGCCCACTCCTCTGAGCTGATGTCAGAGCCGGTTTTTGTCTTCAACTGAATACCTTGCTCTTGAACTTTAAGGCGCTCTTTTTTTAGGTTTTTCCGTTTTCGTGATGAAAAACCCTCAAGGAAGTCATCAAAACTTGTGTAGTTTCGGTTGAACCAATGAAATTGGCTGCCATAGCGTTTTCCGAGATTAAGCTGCTTTAATGAGTCGCTTAGCTCGTCCACCGGGAACAGACAGTGCCAACCAGAGACACCCAGTCTGAGGGACTCCTCTTTAATGGCCTCAATTATTTCAGGCAGAATAGTTTCAAATGGTACGCGGCTCAGCACACGGGGGCCTGTTGCGGGGGTGAAAGGAATGCAAGTCACAAATTTGGGATAGTATTCGTGCTGATGTTGGTGGTAAGCATCCGCCCAGGACCAGTCAAAAACGTATTCCCCATAGGAGTGGCTCTTTATATAGAGCGGCATCGCGGCCAGCAGTTGCTCTTTGTCCCACAGGGTCAGGTGATGACTTTGCCAGCCACTTTTGTGAGAGCAACTCTGGCTGTCTTCTAGTGCGGCTAAAAAAGCATGGCGTGTGAAAGGGTAATCACTGTCAGTGAGTGCATCCCACTGAGGTTGGTCTACATTGTGTATTGAAGCGCAAAAACGAATTTCCATAGGAAAGCCACACTATCAGCTTTCTTTTGTTGATGCAGCAACGATTCTTGTTAGTGGAAAGCGACAGGTAAACTGGCTGCCTTTGTCCAACTCACTGGTGATCGACAAACGCCCGTCATGGCGTCTGAGTATATGTTTGACAATCGCGAGTCCTAACCCCGTTCCTCCCGATTCGCTGTGTCTGCTCTGGTCGACACGATAGAATCGTTCTGTTAAGCGAGGCAGATGTTTTGCATCGATGCCGATGCCGTTATCTTCCACACAGAGTACGAGGTTCTTTTCGTCTTGTCTTAGGCTGACGGTGATCTGCCCTCGGGCGGGTGTGTATTTAATGGCATTAAATATAAGGTTTGAAAACGCGCTGTATAACTCTTTTTCACTGCCTAGAAAGACGGGGTTCTGTTCGCACTTCAATGAAATAGAATGCTCATCGGCACCACTGATATCCTTGGCCTCAAGCACAATACCTTCTAGTAATGGTTTGAGTGGTAGTGGTGACTGCCCTTGATCGCTGTCTTCAGTTTCAAGTTTTGAGAGTGTAATCAAATCGTTTATTAACAAGGACATACGTTGTGATTGTGTCTGCATTTGAGCGATTGCAGCATGCCATTTTGGAGGCAAGTCCTGGCTGTCTTCGAGGGTTTCCAGATAGCCACTGACAACAGTGAGCGGAGTACGTAACTCGTGTGATACGTTGGCGATAAAGTCTTGGCGCATGCTCTCGAGCCGATGTAGACGGGTAACATTGCGAACCACCACCAAGCGCTCTTGATGGCCATATCGATTGATTTGAAAAAGTAGTTGCTGGTTGCGTCCGCGGGGCGAGGCCATTGTGAGTGGTTCTGCGTATTTGCCAGCTTCAAAGTATTTGATGAAGCGGGGTTGTCGCACAAAATTGATCAGGGCCTGGCCTTGATCTGTATCCTGAAAGCCCAATAGCTTTTGCGCTGAGCGATTCCACCACTCCAGGTTTCCGTGTCGGTCGAGCAAAATAACACCGTCGCGGAGTGTTTTGGTTGCCTCCTGAACTCGATTAACTAATCGTTGTAATTGCTTTTTTTCTCGCCTATGGGTTTTCTGCAGGCGATAGATTCTGTCAAAAATATCACCCCAAATGCCTGTAGCATTGGGAGGAGGGCTTTGATGATTGCTATTTAACCACTGGTCCAGTCGGCGTATTTGATTCAGCGTCCAGCTCATATAGATGACGCCACCCGCGATCAGTGTCCAGGCCAGATAGCCGTTTATCCAACCAATCGCACAACAGGTAATCCCCATCAACAAAACCCGCTGCATTTCTGCAGAAAAACCTCTCAACAACTTTGATTCCTTATTGGTCTGATGAGTTTCTCCTACTCTCCAATGTTAGCAGAGAAGCGATACCCTGTTCCGCGAACGGTTTGTATAAAACGTTCGTGATTGTCGACGGAGAGTACTTTCCGCAGGCGTCGAATGTGAACATCAACGGTTCTTTCCTCTACATACACGTTGCTGCCCCACACATGGTCAAGCAATTGGCCTCGAGTGTAGACTCTTTCCTGATGGGTAAGAAAAAATGCTAAAAGACGATATTCGGTAGGGCCGATTTCTTGAGGTTTTTCGTTGATGGTGACACGCTGGCTGACCGGATCGAGGGTAAGGCCGCCAAGTGTGATAGCCGCTTGTTCCGTGAGAGGTTTGGTCCTGCGAATCACCGCTTTCAGCCGCGCCACCAACTCGCGGGGAGAAAAAGGTTTGGTAATGTAGTCATCGGCGCCGGTTTCGAGTCCGTGAATCTTGTGGTCCTCTTCTCCTCGCGCGGTTAACATAATAATGGGGATTGAGCTGGAGAGCTCTTCTTTCTTTAAGCGTCTTGCCAGCTCAATGCCACTGAGTCCGGGCATCATCCAATCCAGCACGATAGCGTCGGGCTGCTCGTCCATTACCAGGCTGAGTGCCTGCTGGCCATTTTCAGCTTCAAGACAACGAAAGTCTGCGATTTCCAGAGCCGTTCGGAGTAGGTCTCTGATAGGTGATTCATCATCGACAATGAGAATAGTCTGGCTGGTCATAAAAATCTCTAATCACGCAATTGAATGGCAGACATTAAACCTTGCAGATGTTACAAATTTGTTACAGTCCAGTCATCGCCTAAAAGGGCTTACAATAACGCTTTATCGAGCACGATGCCCACAAATACGGTTGCGCCCACCCAGTTGTTATTGAGAAAGGCCTTGAAACAATTATCCCGTAGTCGGCTTTTTATCAGCATTTGCTGCCAGGCAAATAACCCTGCAACCACCAGCACACTTAAATCAAAATAGAAGCCGAGGGAGAATTGCTCTGCGATCATGGCAAGCCCGATAAGTACCATAACCTGGAGCACAGCAGTGATCGCCCTGTCTCCCTCTCCAAAAAGGATAGCGGTTGATTTGACGCCGATTAACCTATCGTCATCTCGGTCGACCATAGCGTAAAAGGTGTCGTAAACCACGGTCCAGAGCACAACAGTTGTATAAATTAGCCAGCTGCGAGCATCGATTGCATTGTTTTGGGCGGCAAATGCCATGGGAATACCCCAGGCAAAAGCAGCCCCTAAGACTACCTGTGGCAAGTGTGTATGCCGCTTCATAAAGGGATAGCAAAATGCCAGGGCGATGCCGCCAAACGACAGCGCAATGGTTAAGGTATTTGTCATCATGACCAG
>CAJWCA010000262.1 GCA_913020395.1 uncultured Cellvibrionales bacterium
CTGAAGATGATGGTTTCAGTGCCTTCACCGGTTTCCAGATCGAGGTCTTCATCGTTAACAACAATAGAAACACCTGCGTCAAAACCGCCGATTTCTGTGCCGTAACCAAGCTCAACATAGCTGCCGTCAAACTCATCACCAAAAGAGCCATACTTTCCGTAAAAACCGTTTTTCTCGATCGTGATTGCAGTGAAGTCATAATCCATTTCCGGCCCACCGAAGTTGTCGTAGGTGCCGAAGCTGTATTCAAGACTAACGATGCCAAAAGAGGCACCCAGATTAATTTCTTCATAGGTATCGTCGAAATCACCGGTGTAGTAGTAACCGGTGAAACCGGCACTCAAACCCAGACCGTTGTCTAACTCAATGCCGTACCCGCCATACAAATCAACTTCCAGACCGTCTTCAACATCGGCGGCCCAGGTGCCCAGGTAAAAACCATTGCTTTCAAAGTCAACACCACCGTTGGTGGTGGCCGTGGTGTTCTGAACAACGCCGCGATAGAAGTAATCAGACATAACACCCACATTGGCAGAAACCTCGGCCATTGCTGCGGTAGAGGTGGCGGCAAGGACTGCACCGGCGATTAAGGTCTTGGCTAAAAATTTCATGGTAATCTCCTGTAAGAATGATGTGGCAAATTCAGTGCTGTTTAGCTTTTATTTTATTCAGCACCAATCTAAAAAGTGTTAAACAACAGACAGGGCTTTTGCATAGACTGGGCCAACTCGTAAAACTCACCGTTTATCAATGGCTTACATAGAATCATCTGGTTTTGCTCTACAATTGGGCATTCATTCGCCGGAGCGAACGCACCAATAGCGCGCAGCTGCTGAATCAATCGCACCAAACTTGGGACACGCACCACTTTGGGTAGAAGGACGCGCCAAATTCCCTGAAACCCTGCTGGAATCTGGCACAGTTTGAGCGGATAATCGGAGCACTCATTAATCACAGGCGACGGAAAATGATCTCCCAACTGTCAAAACAATTGTTTGTAGAAGTGAATAAAGTCTTTTCGCACCAGGGAAGTGCGGAAGAAGGCCCCAAGTTGCAGGCGGCCATTGAAGCCGTGCTTAGAAAACTCAATCTGGTTACTCGTGAAGAGTTTGATGCTCAGGCTGCCGTGTTATTACGCACCCGGGAACGCCTTGAGACAATGGAGAAAACGCTCGACCAGCTACTCGACAGTGATACGGCTCCAGCAGTCGCCGATGACTAAAGAATCAACGAACTTGCAATACATGAGCATGCATGTATAATCACCCGCTATGAATCTTCCAAAGTCCGATATCTGTCTGGCACTTTCGCTAAGACGCGCAGACCGTGTGGTGAGCCAGCTCTACAATGAGTATATGGCGCCACTCGGCCTACGGATTACGCAATTCTCAGTGCTTCGCGCCTTACACTTTAAGGGCAGCACAACGGCCTCAGAGATTCAGACTATTTTGACCATGGAGCAAACCACCGTCTCCCGGGCGCTCAAACCCCTGATCAGGGACGGCTACATTGCCGTCGCAGAGGGGGCCAGCAAACGAGAGAAAGCCCTGTCGCTCACCAGCACCGGAGAAACCTTGTACCAGAGCGCACTTGAGCCCTGGAGAGAAGTACAGGACTTACTTCGCAGCCGATTGGGGCAAGGGCAAGACGACGCCCTGATCGCCCTCAGTCAAGAGATCATAGCCATTAAGCAGTAGTTGCTTTTTTTTGGCCCTAATACATGCATATACATTTATGTTCGGAGATTAACTATGAACACTACTGACGCCACGACCGCTCAGTCCTTTTTCCGCTGGGTGGTTGAGCATCCCAAACGCATCGTTGCCGGCGGGCTCATTCTGATAATGCTGATGGCAGCGCAGGTGCCACAGCTGACCCGTGATACACGGTCTGACGCGTTTCTCGCCGATGACAATCCGGCCCTCGTTTATCGCGAAAAAGTAAAGTCGCTCTTTGGCCTCAGTGACCCCATGGTGGTTGCGGTCGTTGCCGAAAAAAGCATTTTCAGCCCCGAAGGATTAAATACAGTTCTGCAAATTACAGAGGCGGTGAGCAATGTTGCTAACGTAGACCCCGACGGTCTCACCAGCCTTGCCACCGAGAACAATATCGTGGGGACAGAGGACGGCATGGAGATCGAGCCTTTTTTTGAAGACCCCCTGACAAGCCAAACTGAGGCCCGCGCTATCAGAGACGCCATTCGGGATTTTCCCCTTTATCAGGGCAGCCTGGTGGCAAATGACGAATCGGCAACCTTGCTCATTGCCGAGTTACTGGATGAAGAACACGCCGAACAAACCTACAAAGACATACTGTCGACACTGGAAAACCTTGAGCTACCCGCAGGCATTACCGTCCATGTGGCGGGTGAAGGTGCCATCTCTGGTTTCCTGGGTTCCTATATCGACGCAGACGCCCAACGATTAAACCCAATGGCCGCTTTAGTGATCACCCTGATCGTCTTCATCGCCTTCCTGCGTTTTGGTTCAACCTTCATGGCCAATATGATTATTGGCGCATCGGTAGTGATTACCACCGGTGCAATGGCTTTTTTTGATGTGCCCTTCTTTGTCATTACCAACGCCCTCCCCGTTATATTAATTGGTATTGCGGTGGCAGACAGCATTCACGTCTACAGCGAATATTTTGAAAGGCGCGCTCTTCATCCAGAAGAAAACATTCAGGATTCTATCGTATTCAGCATGGCAAATATGTGGCGACCGATCACGTTAACCACACTCACCACCATCGCTGGTTTTCTTGGATTATCGTTCGCAGCCTACATGCCTCCGTTTGTTTTCTTCGGTTTGTTTACCGCGCTGGGTGTTGGTATCGCCTGGTTATATTCAATGTTGTTTTTACCGGCGGCTATGAGCCTGTTAAAAACCCGTGAGCACCCCTATCTCGCCAAAAAAATTCGCTCGAGTGAGCACGACATCAGCGCCAGGTTTATGATCGCACTGGGTAAATTTACTCAGGCACAGGCCAAGGGCATTGTTCTATTGGCGGCGATTATCGGAATAATCGGAGTCACTACCGCAAGCCGCGTACTGGTCAATGAAGAGCGCATTGAAACCTTTCACCACGACGAGGCACTCTATCAGGCAGACAAGGCCATCAACAGTCGATTCGACGGCACCAACTACCTCGATATTGTCATCGAAACGCTAGATGACGAAGGTTTGTTTGATGTCGCGGTTCTGAAGAAGATTGAAGATCTTCAACTGCATGCAGAAAGCCTAGAAAACGTCACAGGGTCTACTTCGATTGTGGACTACCTCAAACAAATGAATCGCGCACTGAATGAAGGCCGCCCGGACTTTTATCAACTGCCTGAAAATAAAGACCTTGTTGCGCAGTATTTTCTTCTCTATTCAGCGTCGAGTGATCCTACCGACTTTGAAGAAGAAGTAGATTATGACTATCGACTCGCGAATGTGCGCCTAACAATGACTAAAGGTGCCTATGTCGATGCAAAGGTTGTGGTCGAAAGTCTTCAACAATATATCGACAGTGTATTTAACGATGAGACAGTGAATGCGACCCTGAGTGGGCGAGTGAACCTGAACTATCACTGGATTAAAGATTTAGGTCCCAGTCACTTCTCAGGCATGGGCATAGCAATGCTACTGGTTTGGTTAGTATCATCGTTGTTATTCCGCTCTCTTGTCGCCGGTACCTTTGCCGTTATTCCTGTCGCTACCAGCATATTATTGGTTTATTCATCGATGGTTGGATTTTCCATTCCTCTGGGCATAGGTACTTCTATGTTTGCGGCCGTTGCTATTGGCTTGGGTGTCGACTTTGCGATCCACACAATTGATAGGCTTCGTAGTCTTTATAAAGAAACCAATAACATTGAAATGATGTTAAACCAATTTTATCCCTCAACGGGTAGAGCTTTGTTTTTTAATCTGCTCGCCATCGCGCTCGGGTTTGGCGTATTGATTTCGAGCAAGGTTGTACCGCTTAATAACTTCGGCACCATTGTAGCGATCTCCGTACTCACGAGCTTCCTCGTCAGCATGACACTGTTACCAGCGCTTATATTATTATTTAAACCTCGCTTTATAACAGGTTCGCGTGTGGACGACAGCAACCCTGCAGGCTCACCCGTAATCAGCGGCGTCAAAACAGCTGCCAGCGTGGTGCTGATGATAGGTTTGGCGGGACTCGTATTTGTCGGCAACAAGGCAATGAGTGAAGAACTACCCGAAGGGCGATGGGTGATTGAACAGGTTAATGCGGTTGATGACGGCGAACACGTGACCAGTAAACTCTCCATGAAAATGATTGATCGGCGCGGTAAGGAACGAACACGGGAGACTTTAACATATCGCAAATATTTTGGTGATGAAAAACGAACCGTGCTGTTTTACCTGTCGCCAAGAAATGTGAAAGACACTGGTTTCCTCACCTTTGATTATCCTTCTATGGAGATCGATGACGACCAGTGGTTGTATCTTCCGGCCCTGAGGAAAGCACGGCGAATTTCCGCATCAGATAGAGGGGATTATTTTCTTGGCACCGACTTTAGTTACGAAGAAATCAAAAAGGATGGAAAGTTCGAGTTGGGAGACTATCACTTTACAACACTCGAAGAGCATAACATCGACGGACGCAAGGCGTTCCAGATAGAAGCAGTGCCTGTCGATGCAGACACCGCTAAAGAACTAGGTTATGGGAAAGTTCATACTTATATCGATAGCACAAATTGGGTTGTGCTCAAGGCGGAATATTGGGACACCAAAATGAATCCCTTAAAGGCCTTGAAGGTTAGCGATATTAGACTGGTTGACGGCATCATTACGCGTCACCATCTTGAAATGAAGAATCATAAAACCGGGCACTACACGGAGTTTGTATTTTCCGATGTGGATTACAAGACGCCGGTGAAAGATTCACTCTTCACCCGCCAGTCATTGACTCGGGGAGCACGATAATGTCTATGACACCTTCCCTCGTGGCTACTGCGATGAGCATCGCTATTGGTGTTGGATACTCAGGGCTTGCCACAGCTGGCGATTTTAGTGGGAGCCTCACCGGCCAGACCTCCTATGGCATTTCCTCAAACAAGTTGCAGCAACAGGAATGGGTGCTGGACCTGGAATACAATGAAAGCTTGTTTGGTGGGGATCTGACAGCGATTGGCCGTGTGCGCTGGGATTCAAATGATGAGCTTAATAAGCAGGATGCAAATCGAACAGATAACTACTCGAGCATTGGTGGTCCTCTCTCGACCGGAAGTGACGGGGAAGTTGAGCTCAGGGAGTTTTACTGGGACCTGAATACAGAATCTGTTTTCTGGCGACTGGGAAAACAACAAGTTGTCTGGGGTGAGGCCGACGGGCTTAAACTGCTGGATGTTATCAACCCGCAAAACTATCGCGAGTTTATTCTCGACGACTTTGACGACTCACGCATACCCCTTTGGATGATCAATGCTGAAATATCTCTCGATAAAGGGGGTGTTTTACAAGTCTTGTGGATCCCGGACACCAGTACACATGAGCTTGCGCCAGCGCAGTCGCCCTATGCGTTTTCCAGCCCGGTTTTGTTGCCCAGTGCACCCGAGGGGGTCAGTGTTGTGTTAAATGAGCATGACGCCTCGGGGAAACTAATTCGCGACAGCGATTTTGGCATGCGTTATACGAACTTTGTGGGTAGTTGGGATATCTCCTTCAACTATCTTTATCACACGGTTGACTCTCCAGTGGTCAAAGCACACTCGGATAATGACTTGCTCATGCTCGATCAATCTTATGAGCGCAGTCATCTTTTTGGAGGCACCGCTAGCACTGCATTTGGTGACTGGACGCTGCGCAGTGAGATTGCTTATGAGACTGATCGATATCACCGTACCGAATCCGTTGTTCCCGGCGTAAAAAAGAGCGATCAATGGAGTACAGTGATTGGTCTCGACTGGCAAGGGTGGACGGATCAGTTCTTATCGATGCAGTGGTATCAAACGAGCATCACAGGGCAAACCCATCAATTAGTCAGCAAAGCACGTGAAGAGTCGCTTACCTTTTTATGGGAATCAAAGTTTTTTAATGAAACCTTGAGTGCGGAATGGCTACAGATTCATTCGATTGATAATGATGATGGCGTGGTGCAGCTCAAGTTAAAGTATAACTATGAGGAGAACCTGGATATTTATCTCAGTGGCGATGTGTTTTATGGAGATGAGAAACAGTTATTTGGACAGTTTGATGAGACCGATCGCGTGACATTTGGGTTTAGTTGGGGGTTTTAGAAAACAAAATCCTATAGTGATAACACCTGAATGGCATAATGTGGAAAACTCCAGACTCGATTCAACAGGCTAATAGCAAGGATTGCTGATGTCTCTCGCACTCGTTTACTCCCGCGCCTGGCTGGGTATAGATGCACCCTTGGTCACGGTGGAAGTTCATCTCTCCAATGGCCTGCCTAGTCTGTCAATTGTTGGTCTCCCTGAAACCGCTGTGCGAGAAAGTAAAGATCGCGTTCGGAGTGCGATTTTAAATAGTCATCTAGAGTTTCCCTCAAGGCGTATTACCATCAATCTAGCCCCCGCTGAACTGCCAAAGGAAGGAGGACGTTTCGATCTGGCGATTGCACTAGGCGTATTAGCTGCGTCAGAACAGATACCCACCGAGAGTCTTCAGGCAAATGAGTTTTTGGGAGAGCTAGCGCTGTCAGGAGCACTTCGCGAAGTCAATGCAGTTTTACCGGCTGCGCTCGCCTGCGGGCGTGACAAACGAAGCTTGATTGTTCCCAGTGCCAATGGTGCTCAAGCAGCCCAGTGCGAAAATACCGAAGTTT
>CAJWCA010000263.1 GCA_913020395.1 uncultured Cellvibrionales bacterium
GACTCAGCGGACTCTATAGCTTCTTCAGCAATTACCTCCATCGCAACAGCGGTTGGTCTGTGCGCCATAATCTGGAATTGAGACTGATCAGATTCTTCAACGTCTTGATGGATAAACATCATAAAGATAACAACAAGCGCAATTGCAAAATGCACCAAACCCAAATAAAGCAAAAAGCCCGTCTCGTCAAACACATCAAGAAAATAACTCATTGTAAATGGTCCAAGCGCAGCAAACACACCGTATACCAATACAATCGTGCCACTGGCCGGAATAATTTCGTGAGGGCGAAGGTGGTCATTGGTGAGTGCCACAACGACCGAATACATCGACAGAGAAAACCCGCCAAATACAAATGCCAAGGCATACATCTTTGTTGATGCCGTTGTTTCAAAGCTGATCAAAACAGCAATCGCGGTGGCGATCAAACTGGAAACACCCACAACCCAGCGCCGGTCAATCAAATCAGAGAGCTTGCCCAGGGGCCATTGCAGAATCATTCCGCCGGCCATCAGTGCCCCCATAAAACTCGCTACTTCGGCAACACTCATGCCTAACTTCGTGGCGTAAACCGCGCCGATGCCAAAGATAATGCTCGACACCCACTGAGACAGCACAATGCCAATCACACCCATCGGTGTTCTGTGCCACAGTTGAGCAATACTCACCCGCTCAATCTCTTCAATACTGGGAGCCGCAATCACCGACAAAAGAATAGGCACCCCCGCAATGCTCACCATCACAGAGATCATAATAAACAGCGTAAAATCTGACGGTGGTGCCAAATTCAGCATGAACTGCCCGGCACAGATACCCGTCAACAAGATGGTTGTATAGATAGACAGAATTTGTCCCCGGTTATCATTGGTTGACGCCTGGTTTAACCAGCTTTCAGACACCACAAAAATCACCGAAAATGCAAAACCCGTCAGCAGGCGCATCAACGCCCAGGCCCAGGGTTCAACGTAGAGCGCGTGCACTAGAATAGTGACCGACGCCACCGCCGACAGCGCCGCAAAAATTCGAATATGTCCCACCCGCTGAATCATTCGGGGCGCCAGGCGAGACCCAAGCAAGAAGCCCGCGTAGTAGCAGGACATCAGCACACCAATCAGGTAATTATCAAAACCTTCAAGTTGCGCGCGCACACCCAGCAGACTGCCTTGCACGCCGATGGCGAGGCCGATAAGAGTGAGGCCGGAAAACAGAGGCCAAATACTGACAATGGTAGTGACGGGCATAGGACGTGACCGCTGTGACGTTGGGGGCTGAGCCCATTTTCGCCAAAAATACTACAGACCCATAGCCGCTGGCAATCACTTGTTTCTTTGACTGATCACCGGCGAGCTTGATCGAAGGGAATTCCGGTCGGTGCCGGCACTCGGGGCAAGCCCTTGGAGGGGGATTCCACACAGCCCTCCAGTTGCATCCGCACGTTTTCCGGGTTCACTGTTTGCCAGGCTATAAACACCAATTCACTTGAGGGGGGCTTGTGCCATTTGTCTCCTTTGCTAATTTCCAATCGAGATCCCACCAGCTGCACAACACATTGGTGCTCGGGAGCTTCCTGCAAATAGACAAATCCTTTTGCTCGGTACAGGTGGGCGGGTAGGCGTTTTAAAACCTGCCTCAAGTGGTTCAGTGATAAGGGCTGCGAAGACTCCCAACTGAAGCTGGAGAACTGCTTGGCATGTGTTTTGTGGTGGGACGGGGCGTCGCAACTTAGATTCTGAAGGTTGCAGAGAGATAGCGCGGGCTCTGTGTTCCTTCCCCCCTTAAGCCCCAGTAATATCTCGAGCGGCACCTGTGCAAATTGGGTTTTTATCACTCTGGCGCTGGGGAAGAACCACTGCTCGGAAAGCGCAGTGATCTGTTGCTCGTCAACACAATCCGTTTTATTCAGCACAATGATATCGGCAATGCTCAACTGGTTCATCGCCAGTGTTTTCATCTCACCTTCCAAGTCTGAAAACTGTTCCGCATCAACCAGGGTAATCACCGCATCAATGTTCAGGTGAGAGCGCAGGCGAGGGTAGCGCAGGGTATTCACAATTTTACTTGGGTCTGAAACGCCGCTGGCCTCAATCAATATGTGCTCGGGGCGTTCATCTCCTTTTAATAACAGTGTTTGTAGTTGTTCAATCAGGTCGTTTTCCACCGTACAGCAAATGCAGCCGTTTGCGAGACTGATGGTTTTTTGATTGGCGCTCACCACTAATTGGCTGTCGATGTTGATCGCGCCAAAATCATTGACCATGACGGCGATTTTTAAACCGTGGTCTCCATTGAGTATGCGATTTAATAAAGTGGTTTTACCGGCACCTAGAAACCCCGACACAATTGTCACCGGAACGGGAGTGCTTGTTCGAGCGCGTCTTACTGTATTCACGGGTTTCTCCTTTACATCTTGTCGTAAAATGCTGGAATGTCTTTGCGCCACAACGCTTCCAGTTCAGTCTCGGCGAATTGGTCGTGACGGTCCCAAACCAGGCGCCCCTGCATAAACGTTAAATCAACTTGTGTATTGTGAATGTTGCCCTGGGGCTCCAGTGAAAACAGATGCCGGTCCAGCACAATCAGGTCGGCTGATTTTCCCACTTCAATGCTGCCGGCGCGGTCTTCAATGCCCATGCAGGCGGCGCCATTAATTGTCATGACCCGGATGGCGTCAACGAGGGGCAGGGGTTCGCCGTGAAATTGATCGGTATTGTCATGCCAGGGGTTTTTGCGTGTGACCATGGCTTCAAAACCTACCCAGGGGTTAATGCTGGACACCGGCCAGTCGGTACCCATCACCGCGATGCCGCCGTGGTCAATCACACCCTTAAAGTTATACATGCGTTCAAAACGTTCGCTGCCCATGACTTCACGGGCCCGCGCATAGGGTTCGGGCAGCCAGCCCACGGGAGAAAATTCGGCAACCACATCAAGCTCTGCAAAGCGCTTTAAGTTTTCGTTTAGCAGCACCGTGGAGTGTGCGCACTGGTGTCGAACACCGGGGCCGTTCCGGCGGCGCGCCTCGGCCACGGAATCCAGAAACAGGTCAGAGGCACCATCGCCCACGCAGTGCGCAATTACCCGGATGCCGCGTCGGTCCATATCCACAACCATGTCGGTGATATGTTCGGGGGTCAGGTTGAGTCCGCCGCGCCATTCACTTTCACCGGGCCACGGGGTCGACAAGTAAGAAGAAAAGGAACCGTGGGTGCCATCAAAGTGAAATTTCACCGCGTTGGCGTTGAGGCGATCGCTGCGATAATAATGCCGCTCTCCCGCCAGCAGTTCCCAACGGCGTTTGACCGGAAAAATATCGTCTTGCCAACTGATTGCCGCTTCAACCCGCAGGGTCATTTCACCTTCGTCATCAATACTTTTGAGCGCGTCGAGGCGGTTTTCACAAACATGTACATACTTGGTGCCCACCACTCCGCGACCGCTTTGGTATTGAATGCCCTCGCGATACGCGCGTTTTAAGGCGTGGGCCGGGGTGGGGGGCATGGCGGCGTGAATCAAGCTGTAGGCACCGTCAACGAGAATGCCGGTGGGTTCGCCGCTTATGCTGTCCCGCTCAATGAAGCCGTTGCCGGGGTCTGGTGTATTCACATCAATTCCCGCCAGGGCCAGGGCCTTGCTGTTGGCCAGAATACAACCCCAGGAGCGGTCGTGGATGGCCACGGGTCGATCGGCAATAATACTGTCGAGCCAATGTCGGTCTGGCTCCACGCCTTCGCGTTTGAATTGAAAGTGAACAAAATACTGCCCAAAAATCCAATCGCCCTCAGGGTGTTGTGCCGCGTAGTCTCGAATACACTGCGCCACGTCCTGCGGGGTAGGGTCTTCCATGGCCACATCCAGATAACCTGCGTAACCGGGCGCTAAGGTCAAATCTGGGTGCGTGTGCATGTCATAGAGCCCGGGCATGGTGAAACGCCCCTGTAGGTCCACTACCTGTGTTTGTGAATCGATGAAGGGCTGCATGTCTTCATTGCTGCCAACGGCAATAAAGTGACCCTGTTGAATGGCAAGCGCTTCGGCGTGGGGCTGATGGGGGTCTACGGTGTAAATTGCCCCATTGGTTAGAACAACATCGGCCATGCCCTGGCTGTGGCCGATGTGTGATGATCGGTAGTTTTTGGCGTTTCGTTGGTTCATTGTCTGCTCTTACAAAGGTATGAATGTCTGAAAGTGATTTTAGCGTGGACAGTCATCTCACTCGATAGCATAATTTGACAAGTTAATAGCATTAAATAACAGCTTGTTTCCGATAGAGTGAGGCGACAAAGATGGACTACCTACAGGCAGAGAGAGAAACGGCGAGGATTGCGGCAAAGCTCTATTCTCGATGCCTGGAGACTCTGGATGAAATGCCGCACGACGTCACCGCGGCCCAGGGGCCGTCATTGAACTTACATGAATACTACGATTTGCTCGCCTCACTGGCTCCGCAAGTGCGGGGTAACGATTTTTATTTGTCGCTGGGGAGCCGCTACGACATTACTGATTTGGGTGTCTTGGGTTATGCACTGATCAGCGCAGACAATTTGCAGCGATCCTGGGAGCTCACCTTTCATGCCAGCTCACTGCTGGTTCACCCCCTGGGTACCCGAAGGCGTGTTGAACACGATCGAATAGTGGTTGAATTGTATTCGCCCGGAACCCTACACAAAAACTGGCAATGGGCCTACGAAGAGTGGTTGTCGGGCACTTGGAAGTGGATGTGTCAGCGCCTGCCTCAAATAGCTGAAAACGACTCACTGGTGGTGAACCTGGCTTACCCCGAACCAGAATACGGCGCTCGCTACCGTGAAATATTTCCGGGTGAGGTTAATTTCAATTCGGCGAGAACGGAGTTGTCATTTCCAGAGGCCTGGTATCAGTTGCCGTTTCCCTCCGCGAGCCCCACGGTCGCGCTGGCCTGTGAGCAGCAATGCCTGTCGATTATGGCTCAGATGGAAATACAATCTGATTTGGTGCAGAGTGTTAGGCGAAAGCTGCTGCTCAACCCTCAGCCGCCACTGCCCTCAGTGGCCGACATGGCCGCGCAATTTCGGCTGCCAAGCCATACCTTTCATCGTCGATTGAAAAAAGAGGGCATGAATTACCAGACGATTGTCACAGAGGTGCGCATGGAGCTGGCTAAAGATTATTTGAAAAACACGGCCCTGCACTTACAGGAGATTAGTTATCTTCTGGGTTACGAACATCCGCCGAGTTTTTATCGGGCCTTCAGGAAATGGGTCGGTCGAACACCTCAGGAATATCGCACTATTGGAAGTGCTTGAGAGCGTTTTTTATTTAAGTTGATCGGCAATCTTGCCAAAATTAATGTTTGTTTTGGCAGATAATTCCGTTATTTTTCGGTTCACTTCACCGGTATTCAATGTGGGTTTTTTTCCCTTGAAGGCATAGAGTATGAAGTTGCCACCGGTAAATTTGGCCGAGTAACAAGCTTGCCCACTGATGAGTTCCAGTTCTTTGCGTACTTTGCTGCACGAGGCCGGGTCCTGACTTGCCAGGTTAATCACTAATACACCGTCTTTCGATAATTTTTTAAAACAGCGTTTGTAAAGTTTCACGTTTTTTTGCTGTTCGTGCATGCCTTCGGCAGTGTAGAGATCCAGTTGCATTACATCGAAGCTATGTTTTTCTTTATCGCCCAGGTAGCTTTTCAGGTCTTGTTCTCGAATGTCTAACTGCGGATGGCTGGGAAGGTAGAAAAACTCCCTGGCAACCTTGACCACTTTAGAGCGATATTCCAATGCGGTCACTAGGGTGTCGGGGTAGTGCTCCAACAAAAAGTGCGCCATGCTGCCACCGCCCAACCCGCCAATAAAACAGCGCTTAAGCTCGGGGGTGAATACCAGGGCGAGCGCCATGGCCTGGCAGTATTCGTAAAGCAGTTCGCTGTGACGCTGTTTGTGCACGCAACTTTGTTTGAGTGTTGGGTCAAAGGCCAGGTAGCGCCGAATGCCATCGTCGAACACATAAATGGGGCCCAGTTTATCTTTTGTTTGGTAGATTTCCTTTCCTGGGATCATCGTTGTTGATTGCCTGGCGGGTAGTGGTGTAAGTGGGCTGAAGGTGAAAATGCAGGGTCAAGATACCGATAAAGCTGCCATCTTTCAATGCGTTCAAAAAAGCGGCGAGCCGGATGAGCAACGGCAAAGAGCAGTCTTTGGTGGCTTATAAGGTGTTTGGCACCTTGGCAACCTTGATATGAGAGGCGATTTCAGCCGCTGACTGGATCGCAAACGTTTCTACCTGTGTGTAACTTTGATCTAACCAATATTCATAACGTCGGGTAGGGCTATCCAGCTGTAAGTTGATCATTTGAAGTGTTTTACCCGAGCGGAAGTCGAGTAATCTGACCTGAAAATCAAACCCCAACTTGACCTGTTTTGCGCGGCCGGTTGCGTAAACATCCAGCCTGATGGTTTTCAACCAAATTTCTACACCCTGTTGTGGCTCCATTTTGTTAGTGCCGCCGGCATGATCACTGGCATGGGCCAGTTCCACACCTGCCTGACTGGCCTCAAGGGCCGTATGCCGGTTAATTAAATCTTTGATACGATTTTTTCCCAGATAGAATTCCAGATCGTCCACCCGCGCGACCCGTGGGGGTGGTTGCTGTAGGGCGCCTTGTATGGCGCCGATCAATCCGCCCACCGGAAGGCAGAAAAGCAGTTGTCGCAGCGCTTCCTTCCCACCGGACACTCGCATGTTAGCGCATGAATTTACACCTTCCCGAGCGCCGCGTTTTGCCCGGTCCCATTTGACCGGGCTAG
>CAJWCA010000264.1 GCA_913020395.1 uncultured Cellvibrionales bacterium
TACGGTGGCGAACGAAATACCACCAATAACAGGATGGAGTTGATGGCCGCCATCAAGGGGCTGGAGTCGTTAACTGAACCTTGTAAGGTGAAGTTGACGACTGACTCGCAATATGTTCGCAAAGGTATTACTGAGTGGTTGAAAAACTGGAAAAAAAACGGTTGGAAAACCGCGGCTAAAAAACCCGTCAAGAACAAAGATCTATGGGAAATGTTAGACGAAGCTATCCTTAGGCATCAGATTTCTTGGCATTGGGTCAAAGGACATGCGGGAGATCCGGGGAATGAAAAAGCGGATGCGCTAGCAAACCAAGGCATGAATGAATTCAAGTAAGATGATAGTGAAGGGGAAGACTACTCCTCCCCTTCACTAAATTACTAGATTTGGCCTAATAGAGTTTCAGCATCAGACACCTCAAAGCCGCCAGTTTCTTCAAGATTTAACTGAGACACAACGCCATTGTCGACAAGCATAGAATAACGACGAGAACGAATACCAAGCCCCGCACCGGACGCATCAAATTCCAAGTTCATCGCCTTTGTAAAGGCGGCGTCAGGGTCAGCAACCATTCTAACAGTACTTGCTTCTTGCGCTTTACCCCAAGCGGCCATAACAAATGGATCATTAACTGAAAGACAAATTACTTCGTCTACGCCTTTTCCTTTCAATGCGTCCAAGTTTCCCACAAACCCAGGAAGATGCTTTGCTGAACATGTTGGTGTATAGGCACCTGGAACTGCAAATAGAGCAATTTTCTTACCAGCGAACATGTCAGAAGTCGAAATTTTGGATGGACCTGTTGCTGTCATTTCCATCAACTCAGATGCTGGAAGTTTATCACCAATGCTAATTGTCATTTTTCTACCCTTATGTGGTATATTCTGTGTTTATTAATCAAACACCATTGTAACTTATTTAGTTGCTCGCCCTTGAAAGGATGGCCATCGATTTATTCTACGGTAGCTCGTCCCTCTACAGCTATTGTAGCGTCCAATAGCGTTGCCGTGAAGTCTTGGCCTTTAAGCAGCGTATTTTTATCGACAAGATCAGCTTCCACCAGAAAAACAACTTTTCTTTTACCCTCGAAAACCCGTGTCTCTTTTACGGTGAAATAATCTCCTTCACGCCCTTCTAGAATTAATTGTGGATCTTTAAAATCTACAATTGAGATCGCTTCAATTTTTAACAAGTTTTTCAAATTATTTTTAAAAACAAGAAATAAAAAAGGCGGGCAAAAAAAATGCACAGACAACTTTCGTCGCCTGTGCATTCCTGTCATTCATTAACTACTTAGGAGCAGCTTCTTAGAAGTCCTGAGTAAAACGAATACCAACAGTACGAGGTCTTGAACGAACACCGTAGTTTTGAGTACCACAGGTGCCAGTGGCACACTGAGACGTCAAATACTGCGCTGCATCTTCATCAAGAGCATTCTTCACAAACAGGTCGATTTTGTAAGAGTCTTTGCTAATACCGGCACTGAAGTCTACCAAGGTGCTGGCGGGAACATTGCCTCGAATCTCGTTATCTCCCTGGTTCAAATCAGACAAACGCTCGCCTTCATAGGCCGCTGAACCCTGAACGTAGGCTTCAAAATCACCCATGTCAAAGTTGTAACGTGCAACAATGTTGCCCTTGAAATCAGCCGTTACTGGAAGCTGTGTGCCAGCAGGTGCCCAAGGGGAACCGTCACTGTTACAACCTGGGCAGTAATCGTCGGCCAGTTCAGAGTTGATGTAGGCCATGGATGCTGAAATCGACAGGTTTGGACCTGGCATCCAAAGCAACTGGGATTCAACACCGGTCACTTCAGCAGAAGGACCATTGGCAACCTGGGTAATGGCGTTTGCACCGGTGAAGGAGACCTGGAAGTCATCCCACTCTTCATAGAAGACCGCACCGTTAAACTGAAGCGTATTGTTGTTCCACTGGGTTTTCCAACCCGCTTCGTAGTTTGTCAGGAAGTCGGAGATGTAGTCGCCGGCACTTGGGTTACGGTTAATGCCGCCTGGGCGATAACCTTCTGACCAAGTCACATAAACCATGCGATCTTCATCAACTTGCCAGGTCAGGTTAACCCGCGCGATGTTGTCGCTTTCTTTAATGCCTTTGTCCACGTTCAAACAAGGTGTGTCTTTGTAATCTTCCTGAGAGGCACACTTGTTTTCGCCGTTACTAGACCAAATGGGTGAGAAACCTTGACCGAAACCAAAGAAACCTTTAACCGTTACTTCAGGTTTAAAGAAACGTGCACCGACGGTGAGTTCCAGATTTTCGGTGATGTCGTAACTGATGTTACCGAAGATCGCTTCATCGGTATCAATACGGTCAAACTTGTTGAGGTAAACGGTATCCGGGAACTGGTTACCGTTGGGCTCATCGGAGTTCAACAGCATTGATTGAGCCAGTCCGGCCACCTGCCACCGCTGTTCGAAGTCGTGCGTTTGTTCTGCAACAAACAGCCCCACCATACCGCGAAGGCGATTCTCCTGAGGAGTGCTGATTCTCAGCTCATGGCTGGTTTTGGTATAGCCGTCGTCGTTGGTGAAACGAGCGCCAGGCATGATACGGGTACCGGCATCATCAAAAAACATGTTGGGCGCTGCGCGATCGCCGGTGTTTGAGAAGTGCAGGTCGGCGTAATAACCGGTGGTGTAAACACTGTCATACCAATAGGAATAATCGGTGTAGTCAAAAGAACCGTCAAATTCACGATCCAGGTAAGAGGCAGAGTATGTCAGGTCAAAGTTACCCACCTTACCTTCAATGGTCAGGCCAATCTGATACCACTCATCGTTAGTGTATTCGTCCTGGAAGTGGGTGACTTCGTTTTCGCCACTCACAAAATCACTGAGGTCTTCACCCCAAGATCCTTCACCTTCCTGCTTCTGGGCCATGAAATTCGGGGTAATGGTCCAGTCGTCATTCAAATCAATACGCAAGGCCGCACGACCACCAATAGTATCAATGGTGTTGTAGTTGTCTTTGGCTTTATCGGCGTTGTCCAGAATGATGTCGTCGGCAGTAGTGCTTGCTACACCCGGCATGGTACGCGTGCCGTGTACGTTGTCGACATAACCTGCATCGTGACGTGACCAGGCAACCAGTCGAATGGCTACGTTGTCGTTAATGGGCACGTTGACAAAACCTTCGGCCACATGACCGGTGTCGTCGCCATCAACAATGTTGCCTTCAAGGCTGTAACCTGAAGAAAATTCTGTCGCATCGGGTTTATTGGTAATAACACGGATAGTACCCGCCTGAGAGCTGGCACCATAGAGTGTGCCCTGAGGTCCGGCAAGTGCCTCTACCCGAGCGATATCGTACATGTGTACGTCCAGGTTACCCTGAATAGTGGTGATAGGCTGCTCGTCGAGATACATGCCTACACTGGGCTGTGAGGTTGTTGCCTGTCCATCACCTGCTGTTGCAATACCACGCATGTAAACCTGCGTAGCACCCGCACCCGCGCCCAGAGAAGGCGTGATTGCGACACTTGGCAGCAACTTGGAGTAATCGTTAAAGTTCTGTACACCCATTTCACGCAGGGATTCATTACCCAAAGACTGAATGCTGATTGGCACTTCCTGCATGTTTTCAGCACGCTTCTGCGCAGTAACGACCACTTCTTCAATAGAGAAGTCGAGTTCGTCTTCCGCCGCAAACAAAGCGGGGCTGAGGAGCAGCATAGCTGCTGCGAGAGGGGTTTGAGCAAATTTCGGTGTGACTCGTTTTGGCTTGATTGGCCGCATTGCCTTTCTCCTAATTATTATTTAACTGCATAAGCTTAGTTTATATTCCATGTCTACTCATTATTATTATAATTAAATAGGTATAACTCCTTATTATTGTCAGATTGCAAAAATGGCTTGTTGCCCAATTGCGACAAGCAGTTGTCTAAATACCACTAAAAAGGGCGTAAGTGACCCCATATTGAGCGATTATCACCCCCATCGCAATTGAGGGATTCTCACCCCTATTGCAATTTCGCTAACATGTCGCGTATTTCATCTTCACGAGCTGTAAAATTAACACTTATCCGCCTAAAACCGCGGAACTGCTGGATAAACATCTAGTGTTTCGCCCAGAGCATCTTTGAGTGGGTCGAGCCACTGCTCATAGTGTCGCCACTGCTCCACTCCCTGATTATAGATGGGCTGACGCACCTGCTCGGAGCTTGCCGTACGGACCGGTCGGGTATTTTCAAAGAAACGAAGACATTCCTCTTCGAAAGGTAAACCGCAATAGTCGAGCACACTGCGTACCATCGCCTCGGTGTCTTGCACCGTATCTTCGTAGATAACGCGATGAACACGGCCCGGCAATACCTGGTCAAAATGTGCCATCAAATCCACATAATCGCGGTAGAACTTGCCCATATCAGAGAGGCTGTAACTGAAATTCTGGCCGCGCGCGTAATACTGCTTAAAGTTTGAAAAGCAGCAACCCAGCGGGTGGCGGCGAGCATCAATGATCTTGGCGTTGGGCAAAACGAGTTGAATCATGCCAACATGGAGAAAGTTGTTAGGCATTTTGTCAATAAAAAACGGACTGTCCGTTTTGCGGTGAATGCGAGTATCTTCAATGTATTTTTCACCGAGTTCACGCAGCTGTTTGTCCGTCTTGGTGGCCAGAACGTCGGCGTAGGCCACAATCTCGTTGGAGCCCGACTCTTCCCGCAGGTCTTTAGCCATGCTGATAATGTCGGGCAGCTCTGTGGTGCCTTCTACCGCGGAGTGACTGGACAATATCTGTTCAAGCAGGGTTGATCCGGAACGCGGCATGCCCACAATGAAAATAGGATCGGGCGCATCGCACCCTACTCCTGCCCGCGCGGCAAACAGCTCCGGGGTAAAACGCTTTTTCAAGCGATTGACCCGGAGGGTGTTCATGTCTGCATCGTAACTTAAACCGGCCCTATGGGTTGCGTTGCCTTTATCATAGTGTTCGAAGGCCTCGGTGTGATCGCCGGCGTCTTCTGCCGCCTTGCCCAGAGCAAAGTGTAAATGCAGGCGGTCTTCGTCACTGAGTTCAGTGCGGGCCAATTGCTCGCGCATGCGGGCTAAGTCGCCCGGTGTAAAACGAAAGGTTTTTAGATTGGCCAGGCTCCAGTAAGACTCACCGAACCCCGGGTTGAGCGCTATACATTTGCGATAAGCGTCTTCACATTCCTGACGGCGCCCCTCTGTTTTCAATACGTGGCCGTAACTTAACCAGACCTTGGCGTTTGAGGGGTATTCAGCAAGCAGCTCGGCATACATTTTTCCGGAACGCTCAAACTCGCCCACCCGGCTGAGAATAACGGCACACAGGTTCCGGTAACTAGGGCTGCGGGGGTCGTCGACTAATAAACGTTCAATTTCAACCAGCGCTTCGGCCGCATCATTGCGCCGCTGAAGCAGCACTGCGTAGTTATAACGGGCTGCCGCAAAACTCGGCGCCAGCTCCAGACAGCGCAATAACAACTGTTCGGCTTCCTGATTTTTGCCACATCGCACCGCCACTTCTGCCAGCATACGAATCGCAGGCACATCGGTGGGCACTGCCTTGAGGTGTTTTTTAAGCATGCCCTCGGCACCGGGCATGTCGTTTTCGAGCATGGCCGCCGCGGCTTGTTGCAGCAGCGGGTCTCGTGTCGATACGCGGATATGACGTGCGTAGGCGGCATCACCTGCAGCCGAATCCCCGGTGGCCAATAAATGATCGGCCAACAGGCGCCAGGCCTCGGGGTGTGCCTCTTTCAGTTCAACGGTTTTTTTCAGGGCTTGTATGGCACCGTCACCCTGCCCCAGAGCAGAATAGGTCAGCCCCAGTTCAAAGTGGGCGGCGGCCCACGCGGGCTGAGAGGCCGCGAGTGGCTCGAGAATGTCCAGAGCCGCCTGTTCTTCTCCGGTTCGACGTTTGGCCGATGCCAACAGCAACGCAGCGGGGGGATGATTGGGTACGGCCTCTAATATCGCCTGGGCTTGCTCCGCAGCGAGCTGAGGTTCTTGCTCCAGGAGCTTGGCCGTGTGCTGCAATGCGACTTCCAGGGAGCCTGTGGGTTCAGGTTGTGTATTCACAATGGGCATTTCCCCATCGGTATCAAGAACGTCTTATTATGATTCATTATGTGGCTAACAGACCTCTTTGCAGTGTACTTAACTCAATGCTTTCTCATTATCGTCCACAACATAAATCAAAATGCGTGTTATTGAAATAAAAAAACACTCACACCCTCACTCCAGCTTGTCAGGGTTCTAACTTTCAGCCCCCCTATTCACCCATGCAAGCTGCGCTATGTCGTATTCAGGCAAGTTAGACCGTTTAGACGGTGTATATTCAGTTGGGACCCCAAGCAGCAAAAGTTTGATATTATTTGCCAATAGCAAGCACCCAAGCCAATAAAGACGACTAAACCTATGACGAACAACTCAGGCCAGGCCATCAAAAAAATAATTGCCGTCGCGCTACTGACCTTGTCGGGCGCCTCCGAGGTTCAAGCCCATCAAACCGCAACACCCGCGGATGACACGCTGCGACCCGCCAATACACTGAACCCCAGTGATTTATTTATTGAAGTTGGGCCAACAAAAATCCCCGGGGGCGACGCCCTCGGTGAAAAAGACATCACCATTGGCAATCAAAACATGGTGCTGGCCTTCGCAGTAGACAGTGCGCCGCCCTGGGGCGTGGCTCGCGGTGGCATTGTAGACATCGCGGAAGTTCGCGATGGTCACGTGGGGCGGGACC
>CAJWCA010000265.1 GCA_913020395.1 uncultured Cellvibrionales bacterium
GCCTCTTAAGGTTATTTATGGATCAACAGACTCTTCAAGCTCGTCTCAATCGCCTGCGCTCAAATAAGCTCTTTGAGTTATTTGTGGTGGGCGTCATTATTTTCTCTGCGGTGGTCATTGGGCTTAAAACCTACCAGATTTCCCCGCAGATGCTGCAGGTGATGGCGGTGTTAGACGGCTTTATTACCTTGGTATTCCTGGTTGAAATAACGGTGCGTTTTCTGGGAGAAGAAAACAAAACACATTTTTTCCGGCGGGGCTGGAATATCTTTGATACCTTAATTGTTGTGGTCAGCCTTGTGCCTATTCAAGACAGTGAGTTGGCCTTGGTGGGGCGTTTGATTCGCATTTTCCGAGTGCTGCGAATGATATCCATCATTCCGGAATTGCGTATGTTGCTAAACTCACTGATCAAAGCCTTGCCACAGTTGGGTTATGTGATGTTGTTGATGTTTATCATCTTTTACATTTATGCAGCTGTAGGCAGTACCTTTTTTGCCGAGATCAACCCCGTTTTGTGGGGTGATATCGCCCGGAGTTTGTTAACCTTGTTCCGGGTGATGACCTTTGAGGATTGGACTGACGTCATGTATGAAACCATGACGATCTACCCCTTAAGCTGGTTTTTCTATATTACCTTTATCTTTTTTACGGCCTTTGCCTTCTTGAATATGGTTATTGGTATTGTGGTTAACGTGCTGGAAGAAGAACATGCCAATGAGCGCAATGCGGAGGCGCAAGCCTCCGGCGAACCCACATTGCGCGATATTCAGGCCCAGCTGGACGAGTTGAAAGCATTAATGAATCAAAATCGGGTTTAAACAAAACAGTCTAACCGGCCCGACTGAGTTGCCGGGTGAGACCTTATTTTACAGACAGTGAGAGGAAGCAAAATGCATCCGGCAAGAATAGTTGGCATCGTTGTAGGTTTTTTAATATTCAACTTTGTGGGTGCCCTGATTGGTTACTGGATTGGCGGCATATTTGAACGAGGGCCCGGTGGACGTGCGGGCGCTTTTGGCGGTGGATTTGGTTCTGCTTTCAGTGGCGGTGTGTTCCATTCGGCCGAACAGCAGGAAAAAATACAAGCGGCGTTTTTTAAAGCTGTTTTTTCCCTTATGGGCCATCTGGCAAAGGCCGACGGTCGTGTTTCAGAGGAAGAGGTGGCCCAGGCCGAGCGGTTCATGGGGCAAATGCAGCTGACATCGGACCACCGCCGTGAGGCAATTCGACTGTTTCAGCAAGGCGTAAAAGGCACGCTGGAAGTCGATGCTCTGCTCGATGATTTTTTATTGGTCTGCAATCGTCTGGGCAATTTGAAACAGATGGTATTGGTGCACCTGATCTCAGTCGCGCTGGCCGATGGGGAATTACACAGCGCCGAAGAGCAGTTGTTGCGTCGCATTGCCCGACGCCTGGGTTACCCGGACGCCGCCTTTGATCAACTCATTCGTATGATTCGTGCTCAGGAACACTTTGGTGGTGCGGGCGCAGGCGCAGGCAGCTACCCCCAGGAAGATGTTCCTTCCGCCTACGAGGCGCTGGGTGTTAAATCCACGGACTCCGACGCGGTGATCAAGAAGGCGTATCGGCGTTTGATGAGTGAATTCCACCCGGATAAATTGATGGGGCAGGGGGTGCCTGAAGATATGATTCAGGTCGCGACCGAGCGCTCCCAGGAAATCCAGACAGCCTATGACGTTATCAAACGAGAGCGTAAAAAATAATGCCTGAGCTATTAGCCGGTGAAACATTAGTCGGCGATACTCTAGCCAGAGAAATTTGCGAGTAAGCTGAATGTCAGACGCACTGCCGATCACTCAGGTTCTGCCGCTGCTAAAAACCGCGTTGGCGCAACACCACGAAGTGGTGCTTCAAGCGCCACCAGGTGCGGGTAAAACCACCTCTGTCCCCCTGGCACTACTCGATCAAGATTGGCTTCAAAATAAGAAAATATTAATGTTGGAACCCCGCCGTCTGGCGGCGCGGGGGGCCGCCGAACGCATGTCCGCAGTGTTGGGCGAAGCGCTCGGTCAAACGGTGGGTTACCGCGTTCGACTAGAATCAAAAATGAGTGCCCAGACTCGCATTGAAATTGTGACGGAAGGTATTCTTACCCGCTATTTACAAGACGACCCCTCGCTCGAAGATTACGGCCTGATCATTTTTGATGAGTTTCATGAGCGCAGTCTGGATGCAGATCTGGGCTTGGCACTCACCCTTCAGGGGCGGTCGCTATTACGAGAAGAAGATCCGCTAAAGCTATTGTTGATGTCGGCTACCCTTGACGGTGCTCCTGTGGCGGCGCTGCTGGGAGAGCATGGGAAATCGGCACCTGTCATAGTGAGTGAAGGGCGCCAGTATCCTGTAAGTGTTGAATACGGCCCCTCGCTGTCTTTGAACGAGACACTGGGCCAAATAGTTGCGCAAAAAACTTTAGAGGTACTTCAAGAGCAAGAGGGCAGCGTGCTGGTTTTTTTACCTGGTCAGGGGGAGATTCGGCAGGTTGAAACGGCCTTGGCCCAGAAGCTTGAGACCCTGCCCGAAATGCAGGAAAGGTGTTTGCTAGCGCCACTCTACGGCGACCTTACAATCGCGCAACAACGCCAGGCCATTGCACCGGCACCCGCCGGAAAACGTAAGGTTGTGCTGGCCACTTCAATTGCAGAAAGCAGTTTAACGATTGAAGGCGTGTGTATTGTTATTGATGCAGGACTCAGTCGAGTGCCTGTGTTTGACCCGAACACTGGCATGACCCGCTTGCACACACGGCGGTTATCCCGGGCCTCAAGTGTTCAGCGAATGGGCAGGGCGGGTCGCATGGAGCCAGGGCGCTGTTATCGCCTTTGGACTGAGAGCCAGCAGCAACAGCTGCAGGCTTTCAGTGCCCCAGAAATTGCCCAGGCTGATTTGGCACCACTGGCACTGGCGCTGCACCAATGGGGTGTGAGTGAGCCCGGTGAGCTGCGCTGGCTGGATTGTCCTGCTACGGCACCCTATGACCAGGCTAGGGATTTACTGGTGTCGTTGGGAGCGCTTACCCCGGACTACCAAATGACACCCCACGGGCAGTCTATGGGGGCTCTTCCCGTTCACCCAAGGCTAGCGCACATGCTGCTGAAGGGAGCGTCTATGGGGCAGGCCAAGCTGGCGGCTGACTTGGCCAGTTTACTGGGAGAGCGAGATATTCTGGGAGGGAGCGCAGGCACCGGCCCCGGCGCCGATATGGCATTGCGATTGGCGGCACTTGAGGGACCGGGCCACAATAGTGCCAAACGCAAACGCCTCCAACAGCAAAGCCGGCAATACTTGTCTCTAATAAGGCGTGAAAAAGGGCAGGCTACCTCGTCTGAAAGGGGCGGGAACGTAGGCCATTTACTGGCCCTGGCTTACCCGGATCGCATCGCGCGAAGAAGAGGCGAGGTCAGTCTCGATTATAAGTTAAGCAACGGTCGCAATGCGCGGCTTTCAGCCACCGACCCCCTTCGCAAGAGTGAGTGGCTGGTAGCGGCGCATCTGGGAGGGCGCAGCGGCGATAGCAGTGACAGGGTTTTCCTGGCTTCTGATTTCGACAGCCAGCTTCTGGCCGGCCCATTAGAGAGCCTATGCCGGGAAGTTGCGGAAGTTGAGTGGGACAAAAAACAGGAACGTTTTGTCGCGGAGAAACAACGCCGCCTCGGCGCAATAGTGGTCTCGCGGGAAAGAATGAGCAAGATTCCCCTTGAAGAAAAAAGGTCAGTGTTACTGACAATGATTCGCCAGAGAGGGCTCTCCCTGCTGCCCTGGAGCGAAGCGTTACGCAATTGGCAGGCAAGGGTTCTATTGCTGCGGGAACTGGCGGGCGACAATGGGGATTGGCCAGACCTGAGGGATGAAACCTTACTGGCAACCCTGCCTGAATGGCTTGGCCCCTATCTGGACGAAGTGAACCTGCTGAGTCATTTTTCCAAATTGGATTTATCCGGCATTCTGAAGGCGTGTTTGAGTTGGGAGCAGCGCCAGGCTCTAGACTCGCTGGCTCCCGAGCGTTTTTTAGTGCCCTCAGGTTCTCATATTGCCATCGACTATTGCCAATCGCCGCCAGTGCTGGCGGTTAAGCTTCAGGAGATGTTTGGCTCGGTTGATACACCGGCGATTGCGGGCCAACAACTGTCTCTGCAGGTTCACCTGCTGACACCTGCGAGACGACCGCTTGCAGTGACGCAGGACCTGAAAAGCTTTTGGCAGAATGCCTACCCGGATGTGAAAAAGGAGTACCGTGGCCGTTACCCCAAACACCATTGGCCCGACGATCCTTTGGCCGCAGTGGCCACGGCCCGAGTAAAACCACGGCCAAAGAAATAAGGCAAATGCGTGGCGACAATGATGAAAGCGGAGTAAACTCCGCGTCCACTGAATCAGGAGGCAATTATGAGCACTACAGATACAAACGCGAGCGATGAACTAGTTATAAACAAGGACCGTGTTGTTTCCTTCCACTACCGGCTCAGTGAAGGAGGTGAACAGATTGAAGACTCCGCCGAAGAGTCTCCGGTTCTGTACATGCACGGACATAACTCCATGTTGAGTGGCTTGGAAGAGGCGCTGGAGGGGCGTAAAGCGGGGGAATCATTGACCGTAACGGTACCGCCAGAAAAAGGCTATGGCGAGCGGCGCGAGGGTGCCCAGCAGCGAGTGCCTAAAAAACATGTGCTCACCAAAGGTAAATTAAGCCCCGGAATGGTCATTCAGATCAATACCAAAGAGGGGGCCCAGGAAGCCGTACTGTTAAAGGTCGGTCTTAAAAATGTTGATGTTGACTCCAATCACCCGCTGGCAGGCAAAGTGCTCGAATTTTCGGTTGATATTCTGGACGTCCGCGCAGCGACAGAGGACGAACTGGCCCATGGCCACGCACACGGACCCGGCGGTCACGAGCATTAAGTTCTCGATGAATCTCTAAAGCCCTTAATTGGCTGTAATTGATACTTTATTTGGTATTCCTTCATATCAGCTTAAGCTGATATACTCACCCGACTATAATAAGAGGTCACTTATCGGGTGGGCAAAAAATCTATAACTCTCGGGCGAAGCTTAACGCTTGTGATAGCCATCACAAGCAGCGTCGCTCTGTTGCAGGCTTATGTCGCCTTTGTCATCTACGATCAATATACTTTCCGCACCAATCTTGTTGAGCAACTTACCGTTTTAGCCAAAGTCACCGCCGGTAATAGTGCAGGTGCTCTCTATTTTGAAGACGAAGGCGGTATGAAGAAGGGCTTAAGTCTTCTGAGCTCTTACCCTGACATTACCTACGCGGCCGCGGTCAAAGAAAACAAGGTCTTCTCCGAGTATCGCCGTCCCACGGACGCAGATGAACTGGTAGAGTCCTTTGAAGACCCTCGTCGTTTGCCAGAGTTGCTGGTTAATTCTACTGAATATGTTGAGTTGTCCCACGATATCTATCAAGACGGTGTCAGCATTGGTTATATCTACATCTATGCGGATCTCGCCGGGGCCCGTCAACGTTTTGTTCGTTTTACCCTGATAGGCGGCAGTATTTTAGTGCTGGCTCTGTTGGCCGGCCTATTGTTTACACGTCGACTAGTGCCGTTTATTACTCGGCCCATCTCCAACTTGGTTGCCGTAACGGGTTCTGTCTCTCGCCAGCAGGATTACTCTGCAGAAAATACACCCACACGCATTTCAGAGCTTAAGGCTTTGGCTGTTGGAATTGGGGATATGTTGAGCGATATTCAGCAACGCGAAAGCGCGCTGCGCAATAGCGAACAACGGTTGAGTCTGGCACTCATAGGCAGTGGCGAAGGCATGTGGGACTGGAACATCATGGCCCGCAAGACGTATTTCGACAAGCGTTGTTGCGGTGTATTGGGGCTGCCTCATGAGGAGGTGGATATGAAAGACAGTGTCTGGCGCACACGCATTCACCCCGACGATGTCAAAAGGGCCAAGCAGGCTTTTATCAGAACGCTCAAAGGCACCACAATTTCCTGTGATGTGGAATACCGGGTTCGAAGTGGTTCCGAGTGGACCTGGCTGCATTTGCGCGGCAGCGTTATGGCTTGGGATGATCGAGGCAGACCTGTGCGCATGACGGGCACCATGCTGGATGTTACCGAGCGCAAGCGGACTGAAGAACAGCTGTCTTTATATGCAACGGCTTTTAAAAACAGCAGTGATGCCGTTGTGATTCTCGACCCCGAATTTTGTATCGTTGCCGTTAATAATACTTATACCCAAATCAGTCACTATTCGAGCGAAGATGTACTGGGAACCAGCGATAAATTTTTATCTTCCGCGAATAACCCCTCTGATTTTCAAGAAGTGCTGATGCGCCGGGTGGCGAAACGAGGGCAGTGGAACGGTGAATCCTGGGATACCCGCAAAAATGGCGAAGTATTTCCCCAGGAACTTGCCGTTAACGGCGTATACGATAAAAAGCGACGGCTCACCCATTACATTGCTGTTTTCTCGGATATTACCGAGCGTAAAAAAACGGAAGAAGAACTTCGTTTTATGGCCAACTACGACACCCTGACACAATTGCCTAATCGCGGTATGTTTCAGGGGGGCTTGGTGCGTGCGTTGCAAAATGCTAAACGCAATGGCGAGCAGCTGGCGTTGTTATTTATCGATTTGGACAAATTCAAACAGGTTAACGATGTGCTCGGTCACGATGCGGGTGACGATTTGTTACGGCAGGTTGCCCAGCGTTTGAAGG
>CAJWCA010000266.1 GCA_913020395.1 uncultured Cellvibrionales bacterium
GGTATTGGCACTTTCAGCATAGTCGGGAAATTCTCAATCAACAGGGAACAGTAAACCCCACCCTATGAAACAACCAAAACTGCTTGCACTTGCCGCGATCGTGTTCAGCCTGGCCCTTCCCACCACATCGTGGGCAGTGAGCTGTGACGCAATTTTTACCAACGGCCTGCAAACCAACACTGGCGCGGGCGTGATTGACCTCTTTGGCAGCGGCATTACCATGACCGGTGGCAGTACAACCCTTGACGCAGGTAGTGTGACAGGCACCAGTGCCAGCACCGCCTGTTCAGGTGCATGCGCGGCAAGCGGTGCGGCGGCTGCCACCTCCAACCCTGCGGTTCTGGTCGGTGACGGCAGTGACGGGGCCGTCAGTGTCGCAAAAAACAAAGCCTCTACAGTCGGGGCCAGCGGCGACAATCAGTTTACGAGCATTACTCTGGCCCAGGGCGCCGACCTCGTATTCTCTTCCCTTGAAACAACCTACTACACTGGCGCCTGGAATCTTGGCGTGAACTCCAGTTTAACGCTCGCGCCCGGCGACTACTGGGTAAACGGTGACATTTTTTCAGACCTGGGGGCCGATATTCTCACCAGCCCCGCAGGCACCGTAAGAATATTTGTGAATGGCACAATTACCCTGGGTAAAAACTCCACCATTAATACCGATGGCGCTGGAGAGCTTTTATTTTATGCCTCGGGTGACATTGATATCATTCAAGGGACTTCAGCCAACAGCTACTTCTATTCCGGCGGTGATGTCACCATTGAAAAGAACAGCGAAATTACGGGCGCAATTTCTGGCCAAAATATTTCCGCTGACCTGGGTGTCACCATCAACTATGTGCAACCCTCAGCCAGCGGAGGTGATTTTGGTACGTTTTGTGAGTCTGCTGCCGCAGTGGATCATTACGCAATTACCTACACCGGCACACCTCTCACCTGCGAGCCACTCACGGTCACGGTTGAAGCTCGAGACGCCAGCAATAATCCCGTCACCCCCCCCGCCTCAACGGTGATTAATTTAAGCACCAATGTCAGCGTTGACGCCTGGACACCCGCTTCCAGCTTTACCTTCACCGGGGCAGAATCTTCTACAAACTTTGGGCTCAGCCAAACCACCGCCGGCACCGTTGATATCGATGTGAGTGATGGAACAGCCTCAGCACCTGACGACGGCGGCGCAGAGGATCAACGCCCAACTTTTGTGGATACCGCACTGCGTTTTGTCGAAGACAATGGCGCCGGTGGTTTTGATGTCGGCATTGACAATCAAGTGGCAGGAGTAGAATCACCGGCGAGTGGCAGCAATACTATTTATCTGGAAGCGGTAGAGAGCAGCTTGCTCAGCAACCCTTCGGCGCCCGTTCAATGTGTGGGTGCGTTTGCGCCAAACACCTCAGTCAGTGTCGACTTGGGGGGAGAGTGCAAAAACCCCGGCACCTGTGCCGGTGTGTCGGTCGCCGTCGCGAACAACGGCACGTCGGGCACAATCTCCACAAACAATGACAACAGCGTCAATACAACGGTGGCAGGCTACACCACTCGAACACTGCTGTTTGACGCCAACTCCCGAGCCCCGCTGGTTGTAAGTTATGCCGATGTTGGACAAATGCAGTTACACGCCCGCTATGAGGCTCTGGACAATGAAGGTTCTGGTCTCGGCTTTTATATCACGGGCTTGAGTAATGACTTTGTTGTCTCGCCCTATTCCCTCGTGATTACCGCTATTGAAACAGACAGTGCCGCCTCCAGCTCCAACCCTGGAACCACCAACAGCGGCAGCGGTTTTGTCGCGGCAGGTGACACCTTTTATGTACAGGTAGAAGCTCAGGATGATTCGGGCGCAATCACACCCAACTATGGCAATGAAAGCAGCCCGGAAGGCATTCGCCTGGATATTGCGTCACTGGTGTACCCCGCCGGCGGCGCTAATGGCGCCCTGTCAAACGACAATTCGTTTTCAGTGACGGGTACTCAGGGGAGATTCGAAAATTCGACCCTCAGCTGGTCTGAGGTGGGCACCCTGACACTGGAGGCCCATGTTGACGACGGCGACTATCTAGGCGCAGGAGACGTGAGTTCGGTTGATACCAGTGGCAGTGTCGGTCGCTTTTTCCCGGATCATTTCAACGTAGCCTCGAGTGTTATCGACGCCTGCGTGGCCGGTAATTTTTCCTACATGGATCAAGACAGTATCACTGCCACCATTACCCTCCAGGCCAGAACACTGGGAGGCGGTGCGATCGTTACTAACTATGACAATGACACCCTCACTTACAACGCCTCAACCGTCACTTTTTACGGGGAAAATGACGGTGACGGCAGTGACCTGATCGGCCGGTTTTCACTGGCACCACTAGACTCCACGCCACAGTGGAGCGGCGGGCAAATCGTAATCGACTCCAGCGTAAACCCCTTTGCGTTCAGTCGAGAGGCAAACCCCGACGGCCCCTATGAACACATTCAACTGGGCCTTGTTGTTGACGATACACTGGACAGTCGAACGTTTGATAGCGCACTGAATTTCAACCCTGCGGCCAGCGCCAATTACAATGCCGGCACCGACGCCGACGGGTGTATTGCCGATGGCAATTGCACCGGGATGAAAATCGGCGATCCGGTTGATCTTCGTTTTGGCAGGTTGTTGACCCGTGACAGCCACGGACCGGAATCCGCACCTCTGCCGGTGCCTTTTCAAGTGGAATACTGGAACGGCAACCTTTTTGTGGTGAACACAGATGATTCAAGTTCCACGCCGGCAAATGACGGCTGTACCAGCGTATTACGCACTCGCTTTTTTCTGGACGGAGCCGATACCAGCGCAGACTTCACCGTGCCCGTCGGGGTGGCCACCACCACCGGAGGTTTCACCATCGCCACCGACCTCACCGATGTTTTCATGAGTTCGGGCACCGCGGGTTTGATATTCAGCGCCCCCCTTACCACGGGGTCTTTCCCATTACAGGTGATTAATGTCGACAGTTGGCTGCGCTTTGATTGGGACAACGATGGCAACCACACGGATGTCAATGTGCCCCTCTCTACCATTTCCTTTGGCTCCTACCGGGGGCACGACCGTGTCATTTACTGGCGCGAAAGTTTCAACAACTGATACAAGCCGTTAATAACTCTGCTCTGGGCCCGGGAATTCCCGGTCCCTAACCTCCATGGCAAATTGCGATACCGCCGCCTGAATGTGTGTGCGCACCGCACAGTATTCTTTGTTAAATTTCATCGGCGCTGCACTTTCATTTAAACCAATCAGGTCATTGATAACCAACACTTGCCCGTCGCATTTCGGGCCTGCACCGATACCAATGGTGGGAATGGACAGCGCTGCGGTAATCTCTGCGGCCAACACCGCTGGAATGCCTTCAAGCACTACCGCAAAGGCTCCCGCCGCCTCTACGCCCAAGGCATCTTTCATGAGTTTTTCTGCGGCCTCGGCCTCCCGGCCCTGAACCTTGTTGCCGCCCATCGCATGGAACGACTGAGGTGTCAGGCCAATATGCGCCATCACTGGAATGCCTGCAGCCGTTACTCGGGATATGCTTTCGCAAACCCCCAGCCCCCCTTCAAATTTCACGGCAGAGACACCGCTCTCTTTGATCATTCGAATGGAGGCATCCACTGCGTCAGCGGCATCTTTTTGATAGCTGCCAAAGGGTAAATCGGCCACAACTAATGCCTTCGATGCCCCCTGTTTGACCATGGCCGCGTGATAGATCATCTGCTCCAGGGTCACACCCAAGGTGGTTGCCTGGCCCTGCACAACGCAGCCCAGCGAGTCACCCACTAACAAAACATCTGCCTGGTCATCCAATAGTGAGGCCATGGTTTTGTCGTAGGCGGTTAACATGACTATTTTCTGTTCGTTTTTCTGTGCCACTAATTTGGGCACCGTCATTGACGGCACTGAACGGGACGGATTGGGGTTAGGCTTTATGGGGCTAGGTTTTATGGGGCTAGGTTTCATAGGGCTCTCCTTCACAAAATCTCAACAGTCGGTATAGACAGGCTGCTCAGATTGCCCCATGCTTATATCAAAGTAAATTCTATGATTTTGTTAGTGTATAAAAGCATTAGCTTATGCCTGTATCATCGACATGGAGAGCGGGAATGACCCTGGACGACTTAAAAATATTTATCGCCGCCTGTGACGAAAAAAACCTGAGTGCGGTGGCCCGACAAATGTCCTGCACGCAACCCGCCATCAGCCAGCACATTGTTCGGCTTGAAAAGGAGCTCGGCACTCCCCTGTTGGAACGACGTGCCCGGGGGGTTGAACCCACGCAGGCCGGCAAGATTTTTTACGACCACGTATTGGAAGGCCTGGACAGTATTGCGCTGGGCAAGCGCCAGGTCGAACAACTCCACTCCGGGGAAACTGGCACACTGGGCATCACCACAGGTGGCACCACCATCAAACATTTCATGAAAGAGTCGGTGGTGGAATTTCGCCATCGCTACCCCAAAGTCAGCCTGCACTTTCACTCTGCCAATTCCCACCGGCGCTGTATTGAAGCGCTGCGCAATGAACAGGCGGACCTTGCATTCATTACAATAGGGGCGCCTATCAAAGGCATAGAACAGCAACCGTTTGTGGAAATGCCGTGGGTGCTGGTCGTGCCCGCTGACCACCCGCTAAGCCAGAAGAAATCCTTAAAAGCCCGGGAGTTGAAGAACATTCCTTATATTAGCCTCAAAGAATCCTCTACCTCCCAAAACCAACTCACCGCCCTGCTCAGAGACAAAGCAGTGCAATGCCAAACCAAAACAACCGTTGACGACTGGGACACTGCCATTCAATTTGTGGAAATGGGCATGGGTTTTGCGATAAGCCCTCAACGTCACGCCAACAACCTGGCAGAACAACACCGCATTGCCGCCATTCCCATCAGCGACCTGCCACACATCACCTTTGGCTGGGCGTCGAGACGGTGGAAGTCACTGCCCAAAATTGCCCAGGACTTTGTCGAGATTTTTCAGCAGACCTAGCCCACCAAAATTAACCCCGTAATTAACTCGACAGTTAAACCGATTCTCGGTTGCCTTTGCCTTCGTGTTCAGCCTCGAGTACATATTGATACAGATCGGCGAAGTCGCTGCGCAGTGGCGAGCCAAACAGAGGGTCACGCACGTCATCCAGCTGCGCTTCCAGGCGAGCCCAGTCTTCATCACTAAAACACTCCCCCATTAGTGGATAAACATGTTTATGTTCTGTTTCCATATGCCTTCGCTGTTCGTCAATTAATGCTTGAACCTCGCTTTTTAAAACACTCAGAGGCACCACACAATCATTAGCCAGGCTGTAAAACAACTGACTCACTTCCTGGGTTTGTCGTTCCAGGTATTCATGTTCAATACGCAGCTCGGCAATAACCCCTTTTGTATCCAGGCCTCTTTCCTGCAGCTCTGTGAAAATGATGTCTTCAAGAGGGTGGTGCCATTTTTCGGGATAGGCGTGAAGATAATTGATGGCCTCAAGGGCAACGGTTAGATCGGGTGACTGGCAGTTACTATCACCATAACGGTCTATCTGGTATTGCAGGCAGGCCAGAACCAGGTTGATATGGGAATGGTCTTTGCGAAGACGTTTTTCAAGAATATTCATGGGCTGCATTCCTGTCGTGTTTGAACCGTAGACGGTCGTGCGATAGTTTATTATATCCAGACAAAATCACGCCTTTTTGACACATATCAACTATCGGCTCATCGGCCTTTTGAGCTAGTTTTTTGTCTCCTGACGTCAACTTGATACAGGTCAAACTGAGCGGCTCGCTCATCCCCCACACTGGGTTATTTACCAGGGTGTAAGGGCACAGGCAATGACCACAACAAGCAAGTCAAACAAGGACTCTCAAGTGCAGCACATACCGATGCAGGCTGCCTCAGTCGACATATGGGATCAAAAATATCGCCTTAAAGATTCACAGGGCATGGCCATTGATGAAGACATGAATGCCAGCTACAGGCGGGTCGCCAAAGCCTTGGCCGATATCGAACCTGCACGCAAAAAGCACTGGTACAAAGAGTTCCTGTGGGCTCTGGGAAACGGAGCGATACCCGCGGGACGCATAATCTCCAATACCGGGGCCGGCGCTTACAAACCAGCCACCTCCACCATCAACTGTACCGTCTCTGGCACTATCCCCGATTCCATGCAGGGTATTTTGGAAAAAAACCTCGAAGCCGGGCTGACCCTGAAAGCCGGCTGTGGCATCGGTTACGAATTTTCTACCCTGCGCCCCAAAGGCGCCTATGTATCCGGCGCCGGGGCCTATACCTCGGGCCCGCTGTCATTCATGGATATTTTCGACAAGATGTGTTTTACGGTTTCCTCGGCCGGTGGTCGACGCGGTGCGCAAATGGGCACCTTTGACATACACCACCCAGACATTCAGGACTTTATCCACGCCAAGCGGGAAGACGGTCGACTGCGACAATTCAACCTGTCTCTTTTAATTACCGACGATTTCATCGAGGCGGTTAAACAGGGCGTGGATTGGCCACTGTCATTTCCGATCAAAACCAGTGAACTGAATCAGCTGAATATTCACTTGAGCGATCCGGGCAAAGTACAC
>CAJWCA010000267.1 GCA_913020395.1 uncultured Cellvibrionales bacterium
AAAAAACTTCTTACATAACGTCAACAATAGTTGGGTTCCGAGGGTTAACAAAAGTGGAGCCAAACGGTGGAATTTGATTTTGAACTATAAACGAACACTGCTTTATAGTATCTCTGCTCTAAGCATCGTTGGCTGTTCTGTGTTTTTGACCGTCTATTTTTCGGGAGGCGCCGGGCCATCCGTGACCCCCACAAAGGCTAACAGTACGGACAGAAATTACGGTCAAACACCCTTTGACATCTACGACGCCTCGCTCGCCTGCGGAGAAGAGGCCAAACAAAAAATTGGTTCTTCTCTGGTGAGGCTTAGAGCGGACTGGCACTCCACCCGGCTTGAAACCGAAAGTCAAATATACTTTGTGACCATGCAGGGGGACGTCGGTACGCTACAAGATTACGATGAAGTTTATATCTATTGTTACATTGACCCTAAAGACTATGAAGTGACGTATTTCAAAGCCTATGATTCCAAACAACAACCTTTGTTGTCAAAGTTTAGTTTCGAGGACTTGCTTGATTCAATGAATGAGGAAAAGGAATCAGAGGAGGAAGAAAACAAAAGATAGTTTGAAACTTGGTCTCCTAGACCCGAAGAGTAACATTGAGTTTTTCTAATGGTAAATGTACATTGAAACGGAATATTATAGGCTTCATCTTTACTCTCATCATTTCACCGATTTTAGTCCTGTTGGTCGGCATGGCACACTATAAAGTTACGCTCGGAAACCAATTGAATTACCAAACCTATTTCGACCCTCGATTCCAGCTGTTTCTAATTGCACTTGTATTCATGGCATTTTCTCTTTCATTCCCCCTCTTTTTATATTTAAGGAAACGTGGGTGCATTCTGCTGAGGCATTTTTTGATGCTTGGAATGTTGTGGGCGCTAGTCCCATTCTTGATGATTGCCAAGAGCGTAGTGAGGTATGGAGGTTTTGTAGAGGCGGTGAAGTATTTAGTTATTTTCACAGGCGTTGGTGTAGTTATATTCTTAGTTTATTGGATGCTGGCAGTCAGACAAAATGATTGGTGGATCAAGGATGACTAGTAGAATATTATTTCGAGGTGCTGTGTTTACTGCTTTAGTTGATGTTTCAAGTCGGAAACGTGTCCCCTCGACACTGCGAATGTATCAGTTAAACCTTTCAGTTTTAACTGATAACTTGAATCGCTTCGTTTCAAACATTCAACCGCTTGAAGTCTAACTAGGCATTGTCGGCTAATGCGAAAAAATTGAGTATCATCAAGATCCCTTTCAACATCAATCAAAGGCTCGTCCAGCTGCCATTCCTTGCCGGCATTGTCGATCAGTTGAGTGCCTTTCATGTAACTAAGTGCGGCAATGATTGTGTTGCTGGCTACGGGTGTAAATACTCCCGCCACTGCCACCAAAAACTGTTTTCGCCAGAGATCGTTTGTGACTGGTGTTTCTGTTTCGTCGATGGTGGTGGGGGGGAATTGTGGCCATTGTGACCTTTCCATTCGATAACCGGCATAACGTTGGTATTTTTCCAGGGCACGCTCCAGTTCAGCTGATACAATGGGTTTTAACAAATAGTCGATACTATTAACGGAAAAAGCTTTCAGGGCGTATTGGCTGTAGGCGGTGCAAAAAATGATGGGTGAGGTGATCTCGCATTGTTCAAGTATCTCGAAGCTTTCCCCGTCCTCCAGTTGCACATCCAGAAAGATGAGGTCTGGTGCGGGATGTTGGTCGAACCATTTTAGCGCTTCGCGAATACTGGGTATTTTTGCAAGAATATCTGCCCCTGGCATTGCCTGCATGATATAGCGCTCTAGCCGATTGGCCGCTCGCAGCTCATCTTCTATGATTAGGATTTTCAAGAGTTTGTACTGGCCAGTAGTGGTACTTCGACGGAAAAAATATCGCCCGCCTGATGAACGTTGAGTGAGCGCTGACACACAAATCGTATACGTTGAGCGAGGTTATCCAGCCCAGTATAAGTTGAGGCGGTTTCACTACGCAGGTTGACATTATTTTCGATCAGCAAGTTGTCATTGTTGGCTTGGATTTTTAATGTCAGTGGTGTCGTGGCGTTGTAGTGGTTGTGTTTCAGGGCGTTTTCGATGAGTGTTTGCAAGGCCAGTGGCACGATGAGTTTTGTCTCCGAGCTCTCATCAACCTCAAGTTGTAGCTGAAACGCGCCAGGGTGGCGCTGTTCATATAAAAACAGCAGGGATTTGATGGCGTGAATTTCGGATTTCAGTGTGACCAGTGATTGACTCTGATGGTCCAGAATGTAGCGATAAATACTAGACATCTCTTCAATAAAACGAACGGCTAATTCAGGGTCCTCTTCAACGATATCGGCCAAAGCATTTAGGCTATTAAAAAGAAAGTGTGGGCTGAGTCGGGTTTTTAAGGTTTCGAATTTGGCCCGTAGAATCGCTTGTTCAGCCTCTTTTCTTTCGCCCTCCAGGAAAATTCTATCGGCAACACCTGAGACAATCAGCGGGAGTAAAATAGCCAGAATCGCAACGTCAAACTCAAATGATGATTGGGTGCCCCAGGGCACAACGTAGGTGAAGAAAAAACGTGTAAAGGCAATAGCAACGGCGACAGCAAAGCCCAACATCAGAAAAGGAAACAAACGGTACCAAATTGTCTGGTTAATGCCCTTTGCCAGCCGGTTCCCCACGCGGTAAAAGGCGATCAATAAAGCGGCTAGAAGAGCTGCGTAAAGCACCTCGAATAATCCCGCCGGGTGCAGAATGTCTTCGAGGCTCATTTTGCCTTCGAGTAAAAACTTAATTTTGTAGTAGGCGGGAAGGGCCAGCGCGATAATCAGTACAGCGGTTAGGTCCGCGCGTCTTTGTCGCGACTTTGGGTGAGTGGATGCCCCTTTGTCGGTCTGGCCGTTCATAGTGTCCGCCTTCATCTCATTCTGATTAAAAGTTTACTGTAGCTTTCGAGTCTTTAGCCAAAAACCTTCAGATCGCGCAATATAGTGGTCTGCTTTTTTATGTGCGGCCTTGGCATTGTCACTCTGCATATAACCGTGTGCATCGCGCAGAGACCAGATTTCCATCTGGTGAGGTGGCGTGGTGGGCACAATCTCTTGCTGAAGCCCCTTGTTTGAACTCACGCCGACACTTTCACTTTGTAAATTCACGCCGTATTGCTTATAGGCATGCATGCTTTCAGCCTGAATATCAGCGAGTGCTTTTGAGGCCTAGCCAGTATCGCCCTGAAGCCAAAGCAGTGACAGTAGAGTATGGCCCCGAGAGGGTGTGGGGGCAAATCCGCTGTGGGTAAATATCACCTGATGTCCACTGAGAGCGGTGTGTAACATGGGCGATATTTTGGCAAATTCCGGGTCCTGAAAGAAGGCCTGGAAAGACTCCATGTCTGGAACACTGCCAAACGTGATCACATCTGCATCGAGCGTTTCACTGCCTCCGTGGCTGACATCGTAAATGCCAAAGGTCATGCCATATTTATCTGCGATGGGTATGAGTTGGTGGATATAGTTGTCGAACAGGCGATTGCTCTGTTTCAAATCTGTTTTGTCAAAGGCATTGAAACCGACAAAATTAATGGCATTGGCCGCCTCCAGTGACAGGCTGAACATGATGGTGCACAGGCAAGCCAACCGGCCCAATACTTTGTTTAATGAATGATGAAGTAACATCTTGCACGCTCCTTAAATAGATAGATTCGCGTGCAGAGTATTCAATTCGGCTAGAGTGACCTAGCGGCGTATGACTGAGTGGTTGTTTTTCATGACTGGGCGGTTGGTAGGCGCCCCATTTAGAGGCTGGCGACAAGTGTCGTTATGTCTGTTTGTATTGGCGTTGTGGTGGGTGTTTTTGTTGCGATAGAGACTTCTTGTCCACTATTGCCCCGCGCTTCATTGCCTTTGGCAATACCGGCAACCCGGCCGAAACCTTTTTTCTGAGCCCATGCGGTTGAGCGAGTATGTGCACCGGGGGAAAACACCTGCAGGTTTCCGGTGTGGTTGGCCAGATAAATAGGCACGTTCCAGCGCTCTGCCAATGCAGTGTCTGAGTTAGAGAAATAAACGCGGCTCCAATGCTTGGCACCATGGGTGTGCCAGAAGGCGGCCAATTCAAAACCTTGTGGAACGGCAACTCTAAACGGCACAGCATCGGCGCCGTGGCCACCCCGACTGATGGTATAGAGGTAGTAGGGGTTTTCGCCTGCACTCTTTAATACTACACCCACATACTCTCTGTCTTCTGCAATGGAGCGAGGGTTAAATTGGTTGCTGGCGGCCGCGGCGGCTTCAACATGGCTGGGAAAAGGCGTGGTGGACAACCAGATGGCCTGGTAACCACCTTCAGCCGGACCCGCTAGCAAAGCTGTGCCTGGGTTGCTCATCATAGACTCCTGGAATGACGAGTCGGCGGCAAAAGTCGGCAGGGTGGGCGATAACAGAAGAGCAAATAATGCAGGCTTAATACACCGATCTAAAACACGCTTGAATGTGTTGTTCATTGAGCCTTTCATAATGTTACCTCTTAATCACCACAACAGCTTGGCTTGCTGGGCTCCCGATTACGAAGGCTGCGATGCGCTGGGGCCTTCATCTCAGGAGCTTGTGGTAATCATAGTGATACATGGTGTTATAGTCAACTATAACACCATATTATTGTATTATATTCCCGCTAATGTTCAAAACTCAGTGGAATAAGCGAAGGCTAGGCTAAAACCACTATTGCAGAACAACGGGAATCACCGTAGTTTTCAGGGGAATTGGCACTTTCATGGAGAACGGTTCGGAATGATAACAATACTAAAACGAAGTTTTTTGCTGCTAATAGTACTGGGTTTGGGGCTTTTGCTATTGGCCTATTGGGGCCTGCAATCCAGTCTTCCTCAGGTAGCGGGTGATGTCGATACAGGTAAAGGAGTGGGTGCGCCGGTGAGTTTGGCGCGAGACGCTCGGGGTATCGTCACAATAGAGGCAAGCAGCAGGCGCGATGCAGCTTATGCGCTGGGTTACGCCCACGGGCAGGACCGCTTTTTTCAGATGGATATTCAGCGTCGTTTTGCCGCAGGCGAGTTATCCGCACTGTTTGGGGAGCGGGCCCTGTCTCACGACAAGCAATATCGGCTTCATCAGTTACGCAAACGCTCGGCAGAGGCAGTCTCTTTGTTGAGTGACGCCAACCGGGGTTTACTGGACGCCTATGTTAAAGGTGTAAATGCAGGAGTGGGCTCTCTGGGTAGCCAACCGTTTGAATACCACCTACTCCGTGATGAACCGGAGGCCTGGGTGGCAGAAGACAGCCTGCTGGTCTCGGCCTTTATGTTTGCCCAAATGACCGGCTCCACGGTGACCCGGGACTACGCCCGTGAATTACTGTTGAGGGCGGGTGGAGAAAGCCTGCTGAACTTTGTTCAGCCAGAAGGTACGCGTTGGGATACCGCCATCGATGGCAGTAAAATGACAACGGCCAGCATTCCGACGGAGGCCGATTGGTCTCTTAGTGACTTGTCGATTGCCGCGATTCCAGTGTCTGAGCCCTTGGCACCCATGACCGGTTCCAATAGTTGGGCGGTGACCAGTGCCTTGACCACTCACAGCGGTGCGATGTTGGCCAATGATCCCCATTTGGGTTTAAGCCTGCCGCATATCTGGTATCGCGCAGAGCTGAATTACCTGGGGGGTGCAGGAGAGCCGGTTAACATTGTTGGCGTGTCGCTGCCTGGCATGCCCTCTATCGCGATTGGAAGTAATGGTAATGTCGCGTGGGGTTTAACCAACTCGGCCGGGGATTGGGCAGACTTAATCGCAGTAGAGCTCAGTGGCGAGCAGTACAAAACGACAGCGGGCCTGAAACCGCTGAACGTGGAACAGGAAAAAATTGATGTTCAGGGTGGTGACCCGGTGATGCTAGAGGTTCGCCGCACTCAGTGGGGGCCGCTCTACACCATAAATGGCGAGACTTATGCCTATCGCTGGTTGGCACATAAGCCACAGGCTTTGAATGCGTTTGAATTTATGAGCCTCGATCAGGTTGCAAACACCCGTGAGGCGATGTCTGCTGCCCAGCGGACGGGTATCAGCCCTTTTAACATGCTAGCGGCAGATACTTCGGGTAATGTTGCCTGGACACTTGCGGGGCGGCTTCCAAAGCGTGGCGCGGTGCCTACAGAAAGGGTGGTGCCCTGGCAGCAGGTGGAGGATACCTGGCAGGGTTGGCTCAAGCCTGAAAACTACCCTGAAACGACACTGAGTGGCGCGGATGAGAGTCGGCACTACCTGTGGACGGCCAATAACCGCATCGTCGGAGGAGAGGCTTTGGCGAAGGTGGGGGTAGGTCAATATGAGTTAGGTGCGCGCGGCTGGTTGATTGAGCAGGACCTGAAAGCACAAAGTGTCTTTACTGAACAAGACATGGCGCGGATGGGCCTGAACAATCAAGCGGTAATGCTGGAGAGTTGGCAAGCTTATCTGGTGGCTCTATTGCAAGATCTGGAGCACCCCAGTGCCGATGAGCAGGAGGCACTGGCATTGCTGAAAGGCTGGACCGCGAAGGCCAGCGTTGACGATTCGGGTTACACCTTGGTGAAAAGGTTTCGCGAGGCGTTCCA
>CAJWCA010000268.1 GCA_913020395.1 uncultured Cellvibrionales bacterium
CTTTTGGTATTTCGCTACCACAGCCAAGCCGCCGGCAGTGTCGCGACACTGCTTATGCTTATGGCTCTGTTGCCACTACTGGCCCTGCAACTACAAGCCGTCGCAGATACCTTGCACCTACTGACTTTGAGCAGCGAACGAAGCCTGCCGGTCGACGCCACAGGCTACACCTTCAAAGAAGTGATGGCCTTTCTCTATTGTGCCGTATTGGCTCTATTTACCATCGTTTTTGGTTCGCGCCGAGAAAAACATCGCGGCCTTATCACCGCCATGGCCGCAGAATCTCTGATCAAAGTCTGCGCGTTTATGGCCATCGGACTGCTGGCGATCTACGGCGTGTTTAACAGCCTCGACGGTCTTGATGTCTGGCTCGCCAACAACCCTGAACATCTGGAACACCTCTACGCGCCAGCAGGCGATCGCTCTTCACACACCCTGTTGCTGGTGTTCATCGCCACCGCTGTCGCCATGCCACACATCTTTCACATGAGTGTGGTTGAAAACCCCGTTGCCGATTCATCCAACACCGTTAGCTGGGCTTTCCCGCTGTTTCTGCTTTTGATGGCCCTGCCTTTATTTCCAATTCTGTGGGCAGGCTTTGAACTGGATCTCAATGTCCCAGTACAGTATTTCACCCTTGGCATTCCCATGGCGCTGGATTCGCCAACCTTAACCATCGTCGCGTTTGTCGGCGGACTGTCGGCTGCGACGGGCGCCTTGGTCACCTCCGCCCTCGCGCTGAGCACCATGTTACTCAATCACTGGTTATTACCCTTTGCTGGCCTGCGACTGAAACCTGACCTCTACAGTCATCTAGTCTGGTTACGCAGAATATTGATCACTCTGATCTTTGTTGCGGGCTACAGTTTTTATCGCCTGCTGGGCAGCCAATACGGCCTCACCAGCTTGGCCCTGATGGCTTTTATTGGCACTTTACAATTTCTTCCAGGCGTCGTTGCCGTCGCCTATTGGCCCAAAGCAAATAGGCGGGGCCTAATTGCCGGACTCAGTGCCGGTGGCTGCGTATGGGCGGCAGGTCTGTTCATCCCGGCCATCACTGGACTGGACAGTTTCACCCTGAACGCCCTACAAATGACTGTGCCCCTGGGCAATGATCACTGGCAAATTATTACCCTGCTCTCACTGGGCCTGAATACTTTGATTTTCGTCACGGTCTCCAGCATGACCGAACAAACAGATGAAGAGCGCTACAGCGCCGACCTCTGTGGTGAAGACGAGCTTTCCCAACCCGTGCGACTGGTACTTGATGTGCACTCGGCGGAGGAATTTAAACAAAGACTGGAAAAACCTCTGGGCGCAATCAGCGCCAAAAAAGAGATCAAGCGCGCCTTGCGAGAGTTGAACCTCAACAGCAATGAACGCCGACCCTACGCTTTGCGCCGACTGCGCGACCAGGTGGAAGCCAACCTCTCCGGCCTGATGGGCATCGCCATTGCCAGTGAGATTATTGACCACTACATTCCATTTAAACTGCCTGAAACCTCGGGCACCACCGACATTTATTTGATTGAAAATCGACTATCTCAATATCGCAACCATCTCACGGGCATGGCGGCCGAACTCAATAACTTGCGACTTTATCACCGCAAGACACTGGAAGAGCTACCTATGGCCGCCTGCTCCCTTGGGCAGGATATGGAAGTACTCATGTGGAACCGAGCGATGCAAAACCTCACCAACATCCCAAGTGAGGAAGTCACCGGCTCGCACCTTAAAAATCTTTCACAACCCTGGCGAGACTTAATTGGCCACTTCAGTAATGGCCCCAATGAGCATTCTCACAATCGCGAAATCACCCTCAATGATCGTCCCCACTGGATCAGCTTGCACAAGGCAAATATTGAGGGCCCTGCGGCAAGCATTGCCTCGGGCCAGGTCATCCTGCTGGAAGATGTGACGGAGACCCAGCTACTGGAGAGAGAACTGCTGCACAGTGAGCGCCTGGCCTCCGTCGGTCGCCTAGCGGCGGGTGTTGCCCATGAAATCGGCAATCCGATCACCGGCATCGCCTGCTTAGTGCAGAACCTGAAATATGAGACGGACAACCCCGAAATACTGGAAACCGCCGACCAGATCCTGAGCCAAACTGAACGGGTCAGTCGCATCGTGCATTCGCTGGTTAGCTTCTCCCACAGCGGTCAGCAGCAGGCCTCAGAGTTTCAAAATCTGGAGTTGCGCACCTGTGCAAACGAGGCGATTCAGCTGCTGTCATTACAGCTAGATAAACACCAGGTCACCTTCGACAACCAGATCGAAGAGGACGCTATCGTACCGGGAGATACACAGCGTTTAATCCAGGTATTTATCAACCTGCTCTCCAACGCCAGGGACGCAAGCCCCGCGGAGAGCACTATCACACTGCTCAGCGAGATTGGGCCGGCACACACCACCGTTAGCGTGATTGATGAAGGGCCCGGCATCTCAGAAGCCCTACAGGAGCGCATTCTAGAGCCCTTTTTCACCACTAAAGACCCGGGCGAGGGCACCGGCCTGGGCCTGGCTATGGTCTATAGCATTATTGAAGATCACCACGGGCAATTAAATATTGAGAGCCCCGCCGACCCAGAACGTCAACGTGGCGCAAAATTCGACATTATTTTACCCCGCCAGTGTTCATCTGAACCTGAGCGTGGTAAAACTACATGAATTGCGTTACTTTTCTACACTAATCCATTCTGAACCTGATGTTATGAGCAAAATCCTGATTGTTGAAGACGAAGCCATTATTCGTACGGCCCTGCGTAAACTGCTGGAACGAAATAAATACCTTGTCAGTGAAGCCGCCTCAATCAAAGAGGCCACCAACAAACATAAACTCACAGAATTTAATCTCATCATCAGTGATTTGCGCCTCCCCGGGGCCCCCGGAACCGACCTCATCAAACTCGCGGGTGACGTGCCCGTGTTGATCATGACCAGCTACGCAAGCCTGCGCTCTGCGGTCGACTCGATGCGCATGGGTGCCGTCGACTATATTGCCAAACCTTTTGATCACGACGAAATGATCGCCGCAGTGAAAAGGGTTATAGGCAAGGCCAACGACGCCGCCAAAGCCAGTAAACAGTCAAAAACCACCAGCCATGCCATTGATGGCATGATTGGCACCAGCACGGTCATGAAGGAACTCTACAACCGAATACACAAAGTTGCCCCTACCGCAGCAACGGTGCTGGTGAATGGAGAGACCGGTACCGGTAAAGAGCTGGTGGCCCGAGCCATACACGAAGAGAGCAAGCGCGCCAGCAAACCCATGATTTCCGTTAACTGCGCGGCCATTCCCGAAACCCTTATTGAGTCTGAGCTGTTTGGCCATGAAAAAGGCGCGTTTACGGGCGCGGCCAGCATGCGAGAAGGCTTAGTGGCCGCGGCCGATGGCGGCTCGCTATTTCTGGACGAAATCGGCGAACTCCCGCTTGAAGCCCAGGCACGCCTGTTAAGAGTTCTGCAAGAAGGTGAAGTCAGGCCCATAGGCTCAGTAGAATCACGCAAAGTAGACGTTCGCCTGATCGCCGCCACCCACAGAGACTTACGAAAACTGTCGGAAGAAGGCAAGTTCAGGGAAGACCTCTTTTACCGGATCAACGTATTACAACTCTCACTGCCCGCGCTCAGGGAGAGAGGCCGGGATATCATTGCCATTGCAGAGGCATTACTTGAGCGCTTCTGCGCCCAATCGGGCAGACCCAAACTCAAGCTGAGCCCGGAATCGGTGCAAGCCATTACAACCTATACCTGGCCTGGCAATGTCCGAGAGCTGGAAAATGCCATTCAACGGGCCGTTATTCTCTGTGAGGATGACTCGGAAATCAGCCACGACCTGCTAGCTATCGATCTCGACCTGGTCAGAATTACCCAGGATGAAGAATACAAAGACAACCTCAAACCCAGCCACATGGTCATTAACAACAATACTGACCCCGCCGAAGACCTCTCACTGGAAGACTACTTCCAACACTTTGTACTGGAGCACCAGGACACAATGAGCGAGACAGAACTGGCAAGAAAGCTCGGCGTGAGCCGCAAGTGCCTTTGGGAACGCCGCCAGCGCCTGGGCATCCCCCGCAAAAAATCCGCAGTATCTGCTGTTAAATAAACATTCACTCTCCAAATTGCCGCCTATAACTCACACTGCCAAGAATGAATCCGGTGACGTTTCTGTGCGGCAGGTCACAACTTGTTACCATTTTTCAAGGGCGTAACACGATTCGGAACCATCGGTAACGAGGCGAAATAACTTTTCCTCATAAAGACAGACCCAAAAATCATAAGCTATTGATATTAAAGAAAAAAGTAATGTTGGCACACGAAATGCTTTATAGGTCCTCAAAACAAAAACAATAAAGAATAAAAATAAATAAAAACTGACCTAATAAAAACAACAAATAATAATAAATGCGCAAAAAATAGAATAATAACAACAAACAATAATAAGAATAGAAAACAATAATAAAAATAGAACTAAGAAGTGAACAAACTGACTGAAATAAAAACTTGGAGAGGATTTGCCAGTAAAGCAAATAAATGATGGGCAAGGAAGCGCCGTTTTATAATAAGACAAAATTTTAGACGGGAAGGCCATTGGCCTTCCCGTTTTGCTATCTACCCCTTTTACCTGAATGATCTCCTGTTAGCCACTGTCGCGCCGTGCCTCTTGCGTGCTAAACTTCGGCTTTTTCCAGCCTGCGCCGCCCCTGGGTCGCCCGCGCAAGCTCTGACCAGGCGAAGTTAACCCCCCATGCTGAAACGGCTATTCAACCTGATTCCCAACCGAGCAACGGTTAAGCGACAAGTAATTCAACGCGAACATCACAACATTTCCCGTAAAAACATCAGCTCCGCTGCGATCAGAATCATGAAGGTACTGCACGAAGCGGGCTTTGAGGCGTATCTGGTCGGTGGGGGTGTGCGGGACCTGTTACTGAACGGGCACCCTAAAGATTTTGACATTGCCACTGAGGCCACACCCGAAGAGGTGAAGGGGCTGTTCAGAGGCGCACGCATCATTGGCCGTCGCTTTCGCATTGTCCATGTGCGTATCGGTCGCGAAGTGATTGAAGTCACTACATTCCGTGCCAGTCACACGGAAGCCAACCACGCCAAAGAAGCCCAGCAGTCGGATCATGGAATGTTGCTGCGCGATAATGTGTATGGCAGCCTGGAAACAGACGCCTTGAGAAGGGACTTCACGATCAACGCGCTGTATTACACCACGCAGGGTTTTGAGATTCACGATTTTGCCGAGGGCACAAAAGACATTAAACGACGCCTGATCCGCATGATAGGCGACCCGGCCACCCGCTATCAGGAAGACCCGGTGAGAATGCTTCGAGCGGTGCGCTTCGCAGCCAAACTCGGGTTCAAGATAGACGCCAAGACGGCCAAACCCATACCCGGCCTCGCCCACTTGCTGCGGAATATTTCAGAAGCACGGCTGTTCGAAGAAGTATTAAAATTGCTGATGGCCGGCTCGGCAACGGCCACCTTCCAATTACTTCAGGACTATGGGCTATTGGAGCACCTGTTCCCCGCCACGGCCAGTTCCCTGTCGTCCGGTGACCCCCTGGCTGCAGAGTTGATTCACCAGGCCATGATCAATACCGACAAACGTATTCGCAGCAATAAACGTGTCACTCCCGCCTTTATCTATGCAGCCCTTCTCTGGCCTCCTTTGTGCCAGGAATTAGACAAAATAAAGAGTCAGAAACACAATCAAAAGGTGCCAGATACTGTGCTGCAGCAGCAAGCGGCCCAAACAGTTATCCGACAACAATTGCCCCATACGTCGATTCCAAAACGTTTCCAGATTCCCATGCGCGAAATCTGGGATTTACAACTAAGGCTGCCAAACAGACATGGCAAACGCGCCAGCGGCACGATAGAGCACGCACGTTTTCGCGCCGCCTACGATTTTGTACTTCTCAGAGAGCAGGCGGGAGAAGACCTCAACGGCCTGGGTGATTGGTGGACCCGGTATCAGGATGCCAATGAAAAAGGCAGGCTTGACCTTGTTGAGGCACTAGAGCCCAGTAGTGGCGACAAGAAACCCAAACGCCGGCGCAGAAGGCGCAAACCCAACGCCCAGCAGAATACAGCGAACAACAGCTCTCCAGGCAATCAGGAACAATAGATCGCCATGGTAAGCGCTTATATCGGACTTGGCAGCAACCTGGAAGATCCTCTGAACCAGGTAAAAAATGCACTGAAAGAGCTTTCTACCCTACCCAAGACAGAGCTGCTGATATCGAAGCGGCACAGCGCACATGGAAAGCAGCCAGCGCGATGTTGGGCGATGAAAGCTATCAATTGGTTGTGTTGGACGAGCTCACTTACATGCTTGCCTATGACTATTTAGACCATGATATGGTGATTAATGCCCTTGAATCGAGACCAAAAGAGCAAAGTGTTGTTGTAACTGGGCGCGGTGGCGGTGCCAGGTTGCAGGAGATCGCTGATACTGTTTCTGAGATTAAAGAAATCAAACACGCGTACAACAACGGCGTGATGGCAAGAAAGGGTGTTGATTACT
>CAJWCA010000269.1 GCA_913020395.1 uncultured Cellvibrionales bacterium
CCCCCGGGCACACCCTGGGTAATCACTCCTTTGTTGCGCATACCGAAGAGGGCATTAAAGTCACCAGTGAAAATGGTGTGGGCCCCGATTGTTATGCGCCTGAGCATTCGCGTATTCCCGGTTTAAAGAAATATGCACAACGCACCGGCATGGAAGTGGTTCTCAACGGGAATAGTCTTGAACATGGGCTTGATCAATACATCTCGATGGTGGTGGAGAAAACATTGGCGGGACCACACCCGGTTTACCGTGATTTCCCCAACATGGCCAATTCCTCGGAGTTGACGAGTTATTGGGGTTTTCCTGGTTATCGCCCCACGGTTACCTTTGGCAATTTACAGTTCGGCAAGCTACATCTTGCTGGAGGTGCCGGCCAGTGATAAACACTCTGGAGACACTGTTTCAACCCTGGCTGACGTTTTATCAGGACCCCTGGTTTTGGCAATTTCCCGCCGCCACCCTGTTGATCAGCAATGTCACTTTTCTGGCCTTGGCGCTGCCTTGGACGTGGATCGCCTGGGTCGACCCGGCGCCTTTGAGGAAATACAAAATTCAGAACAAACCGTTCCAGCTCAAACAGTATTTTTTGCCTTCGCTGGGGCGACTGGCCATTAACAATGTGATGATGGCCTTCATGCTGGTGTTGAGCTGGCCGGTGCTGCAGCACGCCGGCATTCACACAGGGCCTTTACCGGCCTGGTATGTCATCATCGCTCAATTGGTGTTTTTTATCTGTCTTGATGACTTCCTTTATTATTGGATGCATCGGGCCATGCACGACAACAAATGGCTGCTAAAACACATTCACAGCGTTCATCATCGCATACGCAATACCTGTGGGATTAATGGCAACTACATGCATTGGGTCGAGTTTGTGGCCACCGCCTCATTGATGTTGATTGGGCCCATTTTGATTGATGCCCATTTAACGGTAGTGTTTGCCTGGGTTATTATTCGCCAGGTAGAAGCGGTGGATGGCCATGCCGGTTATGACATTCCCTGGAATCCGCTGCACTGGCTGCCGGTGTATGAGGGCCCGGTGTATCACGACTTTCACCATGCCAAATTCAAAGGTAATTACGCCGGCTGCCTGCCTTATCTGGATCGGTTTATGGGTAATACCTACATCGGTGAATACCTGCAATACTTACAGGCTAAAAAACGCGGCATGAACCCTGAACAGGCGGCACAACATATTGCCAAAACCCGCAGCCAACACACGGGCCGCAGAACACGCGACCAAGGCGACGCCCCTGGGCAGCCAATTCCAGTCACGCACAGTAAAAGGAGCTGAAAGAGATGGAAGATCTTGATCTGATTGCATTATTCATCCCTGCCTGGCTCGGACTCATCGTGCTGGAGTTAGTGCTCACCCGCTGGCGTGGCAAACACTGGTATCGGCTCAGCGATACGATTAACAGCCTCAGCTTGGGCACAATTTACACAACCTCGAGTGCGGTCACCAAAGTGATCGGCTTGGCGACTTATCTTTTTGCTTATGAACAGGCGATGTTTACGCTGCCTGAAAACAGTCTGTGGGTGTGGCTGGTCGCATTTGTTTTTTACGATCTCTGTTATTACTGGAATCATCGCTTGGGGCATGAAATAAATATTTTGTGGGCGTCCCATTCCGTTCATCACCAGAGCGAAGACTACAATTTATCGACTGGGCTGCGACAGAGCAGCACGAGTTTTATTTTTGGCTGGATTTTTTATATTCCAATGGCGTTGCTGGGTTTCTCTCCACTGGTATTTTTAGTGGTTGGCGGCGTCTCGGCTATTTACCAGTTCTGGATTCATACCCGCCATGTGCCCAAGCTGGGTTTGTTGGAAAAAATCCTGGTCACGCCCTCCAGCCACCGGGTGCACCACGGGTCCAACCCGGTGTATATGGATAAGAACTACGGTGGTGTGTTTATTCTCTGGGACCGCCTGTTTAGCAGTTATCAGGAAGAGCTGGATAGGGAGCCGGTAAATTACGGCATCAGCAAACCTTTGCGCAGCTGGAATCCTCTTTGGGCCAACCTGGTCGGTTATGTGGACCTGGCCAAAGATGCAGGTCGCGCCGGTCGCTGGCAGGACAAGTGGTCGATCTGGTTTCGCCAAACCGGCTGGCGTCCTGCCGATGTCGCCAAACAGTATCCCAGGCCTGCGCGCTCGGAACATTATCAGAATTACGACGCAAAACCTTCCGTCGCGGTCGGCATTTATATTACTGTGCAGTTTTGTTTGAACATGGCGATGGCGTTTGCCTATTTAGCCATTGCAGACACACAATCTCTGTCATTCAACAGCATGATGGCCGCCATGTTTTTATTGCAGCTCACCTTGATTGCACGGGTATTGGAAAACAAACCTTGGGGGTGGTTTTTCGAGAACGCAAGGCTCATTGCGATACTGCCGGTCACCTATTTGTGCCTGGATCTCGAACTCCTGTCCGACAGCGGGGCAGTGTTGGTGTTGTCCGGTGTGTTGCTGTCAATGATCTCAGCGGCTCTGGTGTTGCGAACGCCTTCGGTAGCCCAGCAGTCCGCAAGCGGAGAAACCTAGTGATCTACAGATGGCACCGAGCGGCGGGTGTTATCTTACGATAGGTCGTGATAGTTTATTGGTTCAAATGAAAGAATAGTGAACTAATATCAGGATATGCAATGAAAGGGACTGTTGTTGCGTTTACGCGTTGTGTGATACTCACCTTCTCGCTATCTATTTTCCCTGAGGTGTCGGTATTTGCTGCTGGCAAGGGAGGGCAATCAAACGGGGTGGTGCCTGCTGAGACTGCCAGCACCGCGATAAGCGACACAGACAAGAACCTTCGCGACGCTTTAAGCTCCCAATATACGCAACGGCAAACGCTAAATGCGTCCACACCGAAAAACTTCTCACCTGTAGCCCGTCAAAATCGTCGCACTAAATTCGGAGCTAATCCACAGGCAAAAACCCAGGTTCCTGCGGCGAGATCGCCATTACCCTTGCTTCAGGGAGCAGGCGCGGCTCGAAAAATCAGCCGGCAACAGTACCCAGAAGCGGTTGAGCGGCTAATGCAGGCCAATAAACTCGACCATCGTTTCACCTTAATCACCGACAGTAATCACAAAAGTGTGCGCGCCTTGCGCGGTCGGTTCGCACTTCCTTCTGCGCGTGGTACTCAAACGAGCTTTGCCAAACGGGGCAAGCAATTTGTCGAAAACTATCGTGAGGTGTTCAGCCCCCGGGGGTTGCCACTGGAATTGCAGGTGCACAAGGCGTGGAATGAGCCAGACGGCAAAGCGCACGCCCAGTATACCCTCGCCCACGACGGTGTTCCCTATCTGCATCAAATGCTCTCTATTCACGGTGATAGCGAGTTTATTGAATACCTTGGCGGAAATTATTTGATCGGTGAGGTCGTGACGGATAAAGACGCGGTTATAGACCTGTCGCTCGCTACAGACAATGCTTTAAACGTGTTATCACTGAATCGAACAGACCTCTATGCAGAGCCTGAGAGTGTATTGGCGATCCAAGAGGTGGACGGAGAATTTCGTCATGTTTATGTCTTTCATTTTCTATTTAATAATATGCAGCGGTGGGCTGTATTGATCGATGCGCTGACCGGCAATCTGGTGTCTCGTCAACTCGATACTCCCACTAACCTGCTGACGGCGAGTGGAACGGATTTGCTGGGTGTAACCCAGTTATTCACCGCGTGGGCAGAAAACGGTTCCTATTATATGCTCGATCCGTCTACACCCAGCCCCGACCCTGAGTACAGCCCGCTGGATAAACTCAACCCCACCGGTGACCATGTGATCATGGATGCGCTGAACCTGGAGAGCTTTGACGAGTTGTCCACAATCAGCTCGACTTCATTGCACTCGGGTTGGGACCCTGTGGGTGTGAGTGTATTCACGAACACGCAAAAGGTTTTTGATTATTTCAAATCTACCCACAGTCGCGATTCGATTGATAACGAAGCGCAAAACCTTCTTTCCATTGTTCACTATGGTGAAAGTTATGAGAATGCTTATTGGAACGGCACGTTCATGGTGTATGGCGATGGGGGGAGCTTGTTTAACAATTTGGGGCAATGCCTCGACATTGTTGCGCACGAATTTACCCACGGCGTGATTGAATCCTCAGCGCGCTTGATTTACATGAACCAAGCAGGCGCTTTGAATGAGTCTTTTGCGGATGTGTTTGCCGCCTTGGTGGATAGCAGTGACTGGGAGCTTGGAGAGGACTGTTTGCGGGAGGGGGGAGCCTTAAGAAGTTTGAGTCATCCTCATGAGGGGGCAGCCCCTCAGCCCAGCCACATGGACGAGTATCTCGACCTGCCCAATACGCCATCGGGTGACTACGGTGGTGTTCATATCAATAGCGGCATCCCTAATCGGGCGGCTTACTTATTGGCGGAAGGCCTCAGTGTTGAAGGATTGGGTGACAGTATTGGTCGTAACAAACTGGGCCATATCTTCTATCGTGCGTTGACCACCTATCTTCTGCCAACGTCCACTTTTATTGATGCACGATATGCGACAGTTCAATCTGCTGAAGATCTCTATGGCACCAATAGTAATGAGGCCATAGCCACGGGTAAAGCGTGGGATGCCGTTGGCGTAACAACAGCCTCTTCAGTTGAGTCGACGGGAGGAGAGCTTGTAGAGGCAAACCCCGGCGACGATTTATATGTGTATCTCTATCGCCAGGATGAGGGAATTACAGGCGAATTTGGCAGCGCCTACGACCTCTACACTCAAATTATCGATAAGCCGTTTACTGGCTATGCCACAGCGAATGACGTCGGGCCGTTGGAATCAGTTATTGAGCCGGTTTATGCGAGGCCATCCGCATTGACAGTGGATGGTGTCACGTTCGTTTTTTACATCGGCAAGGATAATAACCTTTACAGCATAGATACCACGACGGGAGGGAGTGCATACTTCTATGGTGAGAACGATATCTACAGTTTCGCGGTTTCAGAAGACGGCAATAAATTTGCCTTCACATTCCTGGATGACGATGAAAATATCTGGGTATTTGATCTGGAAACAGAGTCGTGGGAAATATTCCCTTTGTCGTCTCCAGATTACACCACTGACGGAAGCACCGCGGGCAATTCACTGTATGCCGATAGCCTTGCGTTTGACTACACGGGCACTCAGTTAATTTACGATTATGCGAGTTGCCTACCGCAATTGGGCGTTAGTTGTAACGATGCAGATGCACTCGTCTACTGGTCGATTGGAATACTGAATATTCGTAATGGCTCTACTGTTTTTCCAATGGCCTGGCCACCTGAAGAGTTCGATGTTGGTTTCCCGCGTTTTGCGACTAATGACAGTCGTCACATTGTGTTTGACGTACATGACTATTCAGGCACACAGGGTTATGAAGTCGTCAGTTCGATTGTTAGTTTCGACCTGTTAACGGGCTTTTTGGAATTACCTGCACTGACTAGCGACCCGGCCAGTGGTTTTGCCATATGGGGCGCGCCTTCCTATACCGGCGATGATGACTATGTCGTGTATGCATCCAGAACCAGCGAAGGTCGTTTTACTGGCTCCCGCACCAAGATGGATAATTATCTGGTTGACAGAAGCGTTGAACAGGAAACCTGGAATCCTTACCCCGTTGTACTCCCAACCGCCCATCGGGCGGCTGAGCGTGCGGTGAGACCCAGTCTCAGTGTTTCTTCAAAGAGTTTGAATTTCGGTGATGTGGATAGCGGAGCCACAAACTCTTTGTCTCTCAATATCTCCAATACCGGTAACGCTCCCTTGGATATAGAGAAAATCGCGATTTCAGGCTCTTATTTTGGCACTAATTTGCGGAACCAGGTTTTATTGCCCGGGGAAACGGTGTCGGCTCAGGTCACTTTTTACGCGGGTAATGTGGGTGGTATCGCCAGCAGTGTTCTGTCAATCACACACAGCGGTGAAGGGGGTATTGAATTAATAAACCTCTCCGGTAACGTGAAAAATCCATCTGTCGTGTTTGAAACGGTGGACGACAATGGCGATGGTGTTACTTCTTGGAATGAGGCGATTCTGGTTAATAATGACCTGACGGTTGAAGCCAGTGATATGCGTTTACTGAGGCTGTATATTGGCGCATTGGGTCGAACACCCGATTTGGGTGGCTTCGATTATTGGCGAACACGTATCAACGACGGCACGCTTATCAGCAGATTGGGTGATGAATTTTTCTATTCACCAGAAATGCAAACTCAAATGGATACGGATGGAAGCGGGGCAGTATCCAATGAGGAGTTTATCGCTCATCTTTACACCAACGTACTTCAGCGTGAGGCAGACTCAGCAGGTTTTAATTACTGGGTCGGCCAACTGGAAAAAGGCGTCGGTGCCGGTGAAGTGATGGCAAACTACCTCAATGCGCAGGAGTTCATTGATCTGACCATAGGACAAATTGCAGATTTTGCGTCGAGTAATACTTCGTCGTTTTAGTGAGTGGTCTATGGGGTCGCGACCGCATTGGCGGGCTCACATTGCACCCAGCCCTTTATTTTTTTTACATAGACAAAGTCTATGCCCATGGCATCAACCGT
>CAJWCA010000270.1 GCA_913020395.1 uncultured Cellvibrionales bacterium
CTATATTGGACCAGGCGCGGACCTTGGCTTTTTCGACGCTATCTTGGGGTAACAGAGGCGTGTTGGGGAATTGATCTTCGAGGAATTCGAGAATGGCGGTGGATTGGGTTATGACGCTGCCGTCATCCAGTTTTAGGGCGGGGACCAGCCCCTGGGAATTGATTTCCCGGTAGGCTGGACCTTTTTGTTCGCTCGTTAATAAGTTGACGGGCACGTGGGTGTGGGGGATACCTTTGAGGTTCAGGGCAATCCGGACTCGGAATGCCGCTGAAGAACGATAGTAGCCATACAGTTCCATGTTTATGTCCTCGCGGGTAGTACGGTGCCAACGGCTTCGCCAAAGCCGATGCGTACGGCGCCTTCACGGCTGCAATATCCGTGCATGACTACGGTATCTCCATCTTCGAGGAATGTGCGTTTTTCGCCGTTGGGCAGGGTGATGGCTTCTTTGCCGCCTCGGCTTAGCTCTAATAAGGAGCCGGCTTCTTCGTGATTGGGGCCGGACTGTGTGCCTGTGCCGAGTAGGTCTCCGGGGTTCAGGTTGCAGCCGTTGACGGTGTGGTGTGTGACCATCTGCGCTACGGTCCAGTAGGAGTGTGTGAAGCTGGATTGTGATAGTGGTGTGGCATCTTGCCCGGCTTCGCGCATTCCTTCGGTTTGTAGTAAACAAGCCAGGTTGATGTCGAAACTGCCCTCTGATGAATTTTGTTCAGAGCTCAAATAGGGTAAAGGTTGTGGGTCTTCAGCGGGGTGAGAGAAGCTGCCTCTGAAAGGGGCCAGCGCTTCAACGGTGACAATCCAGGGGGAGATTGTTGAGGCAAAGTTTTTTGCCAGGAAGGGGCCGAGTGGCTGGTATTCCCAGGCTTGTATGTCTCGGGCTGACCAGTCATTGAACAGGCAGAGTCCAAATACGTGATCTTCTGCTTGATCGATGCCTATGGTGGTGCCCAGGGCGTTACCGGAACCTATGAATATGCCCATTTCCAATTCGTAATCGAGTCGCTTGCTCAGGCCCAGACTGGGCACGCTGGCGTCGGGTGCTTTGAGTTGTCCCTGGGGGCGGGGAAAGCTCTGGCCCGATACGCCGATCGATGAGGCGCGGCCGTGATAGGCGATAGGCACCCATTTGTAATTGGGTAGTAAGGGGTTGTCGGGACGAAACAGTGCGCCGACACTGGATGCATGGTAAACCGAGGAATAAAAGTCGGTGTAGTCGCCAACCTGGCAAGGCATGCCATATTCCGCGTCTGCCTGAGGTAGCAAACAGGCCCTGACGGCTTCCTCTTCGCTCGCACCCGCTTTTAAGAGCGCAGAGAGTGCCGCTCTAACGGCCGACCAGGTTTCATTGCCCAGGCTCATGAAATTATTGAGGCTGGATTCCGCTGCAGCTTCTACGCCCGCTTGTGCCAATCCTGAAAGTAAACCCGCCTGGCTGAGTGCTTTCAAGTCAACGATTTGATCGCCAATGGCAACGCCGCCACGCAGTTCGTCTGCGCTACCGTGTTTGCGAAAACAGGCAAACGGGAGGTTCTGAATGGGGAAGTCACTGCGACCTGAATTGGCACTGGTCAGCCAGCTGGTCAATTGTGGATTGTGAGTCTCGTTAAGTGTGGGCATCAGTCTGTGCGCTCCTGTTTGTCGGCTTGACTAAAATATTTTTTAAGACCTTGATAACATTGATTGTAGTCGCTCTGTCGAGTCGGGGTGTTCAGAGCAAATGCGGTTGGCTCAATCACATAACGCGACTCCAGCATGAAGGCGAGTGTGTTTTCGTATCGCTGAGGTTCGAGTTCAGCGTTGGAGGCTTTTTCAAATACGTCGGACTCTGGGCCGTGAGCACTCATGCAGTTGTGCAGGCTCATGCCGCCCGGGGTGAATCCTTTTTCTTTTGCGTCATATTGTCCTTCAATCAAACCCATAAACTCACTCATGATGTTGCGGTGATACCAGGGGGGGCGGAAGGTGTTTTCTGCCACCATCCACCGGGGCGGAAAGATCACAAAATCCAGGTTGGCGACACCCGGTGTATTACTGGGTGAGGTGAGAACCGTAAAAATTGAGGGGTCTGGGTGGTCGTAGCTGACGGTGTTAATAACATTGAAAGCGGACAAGTTGTATTTGTAGGGGGCTGAGTTGCCCACCCAGGCGACCACATCTAATGGAGAGTGATCTATTGGTGCCCGGTGTAGGCCGCCACAAAACTTGGCGGTTACTGTAAATGTGCCTTCACGGTCTTCGAACCATGCCACGGGATATTGAAAGTCTCTGTCGTTGGCAAAGCCGTTGGCGCCTACCGGGCCGCGTTCGGGCAGTTGCAGATCGGCGCCGTAGTTCTCGCACATATACCCTCGGACTGGGCCATCGGGAAGCTCGATCTTAAATTTGATGCCCCTCGGTATCACCATCAACTCACCGGGTTCGACATGCAAAATGCCCATTTCGGTATAGGCGAGCAATGCGCCGCACTCTGGCAATATCAGCAATTCGCCATCTGCGCAGTAAAAGAAATTATCACCCATCCCCTGATTGGCGTTGTAAACGTGGATGGCTATACCCGATTGCGCACGAGCATCCCCGTTTGCGGCCATGGTGGTCAGTCCCGAGATGAAATCGGTGGGGGTGTCAGGTAAGGCCTGCGCATCCCAGCGCATGATGTTGGGCGGGCATTGGGCCTCTGTAATGGGGGCCGTACGAATCAGGCCGCAATCGATGGGTTCAAACTCACCCATGGCCGCCGAAGGGCGGATGCGGTATGTCCAGGATCGACGGTTGTGGGCCCGGGGAGCGGTAAACGCGGTACTGTTAAACTGTTCTGCGTACAGCGAATAGGCGCATTTTTGGGGGCTGAACTGTCCCTGGGGCAGGGCGCCTTCCAGCGCTTCAGTTTCATGTTCGTTGCCAAAACCTTGCAGGTAAGACAGTTGTGTGGGGTCTACCATGGTGTGTTCTCCTGAATGTCGCGATCAGCATACCTCAAACTAGTTACAAATGAAACTAGTTGTCTGTGCTTAGTCTGTCGGCATTAGTCTTCTCTTGAGAGAGCGCCGGGCAATTGCTACATTAGCTCATCAATTTTTGTCTGTGGTTACCTTATGTCATCAACACCCAGTAATACGCTGGTCTTGCAGCGCTTCATTCCCTATCAGGTAGTCAGCCTCGGCAAAAAAATCAGTGACTCCCTGTCTGAGATATACAGTCGTGAGTTTGATATTACCGTAGCAGAGTGGCGAATCCTGGCCACTCTGGCAGAAAAACCACGGCTTGTTGCTAAGGATATCGGCGAATTAACGTTGATGGATAAAGCCAAAGTGTCCCGTGCCGTTAAATTATTGGAACAAAAAACGTATCTTGTTAAACAGCGAGATGAAAAAGATAATCGCGCCAGCTATTTGTCGCTGAGCAAAAAGGGTATGCGCCTTTATGAAACCATCGTGCCTAGAGCACTTTCCTGGGAGGCGCAGCTAGTGGATGTGTTAGACCCGAAAGAACACGAAGTTTTTGTGCAGGCCATGGAAAAACTAGGGCGACATTTGGATCTTTCATAAAAATAATTTTGATTCTAATAACCAGAGGGAACTATGGGAAAAATATTTTTAATTATCAACGTTAAAACACTCGTTATTACGATTCTGTCAATACTGTCGACCTATCTGTGTATCAAGTTCTCGATTACAGCAGATTTTCCCCTTACCCTGATTGCGACGGCTATTATCTTTCCGATCGTTTTTTCTATCAACGGCGCCTATAAGCGACGTGAAGTGGCTCTCAGTAAATACAGTGCTTTGAAGGCCCACGGTAAGGCTATCTATTTTGTTACCCGGGACTGGCTGGAAAATCCTTCGCAGGAGACCTTAAATGGCGCCAAGGAATTATTAGGCCGGCTGATGAGCGCTTGTAAGTTTCTCTTCAGTCATGATATTAAAGATGCTCGGAAAAATGAAGAAGAGGTCTACCTGGCCTTTTCTGAGCTGTCAAAATTCATTAAGAACGATCTCAGGGGCAATGGGTTGGCGACAGGAGAGGTTTCTCGGTGCAATCAATACCTGAGCAAAATGTTTATTTCGTTTGAAGACGCCAAACACATTTACCAATACCGTACCCCCAGAACGCTGCGCACCTTCAGCACCGTATTTATCACATTACTGCCCATTTTATATGGCCCTTATTTTGCCCACGGTGCCCAGGAATATTCCCCTTACGTCACCTATGTCATGCCAATATTGTTTTCTCTCGTGTTGGTTAGTCTGTCCAACATTCAGGACCACCTGGAAAACCCCTTCGACGGCATCGGTGAAGACGACATCGAGATTAATGTCGATCAGTTCCTCCGTCGACTCTATGACTAGAAAAGGCGGCCACAATACACGTAAACGCTGATTCAATCGTTTTCCATTTCAGTTTTATACTGGCCAAGTCTGGCCGCTCCGTTCAGGCGGGCTCTATGGTAGAGCGCGTTCTGGGCGGATTCCACATTGTCTATTTTGCCTTCCCAGGCCTGTAATCCAGGTTGCTGCAAAGCCCTGCCATAGGAGAAGGACAAGTCCCAGGGCGCGTCGGGGTAGATCGCGTTCATAGCGTTTAGGTTGGCACTTGCCTCTTCGTTCGATTGCCCCCCGGATAGAAAATTAATGCTGGGTACTGCTGCTGGGACGCTACGCCGAAATTGTTTGACGGTGTAGTCTGCAACTTGCTCTGGGCTCGCCTTTAATGAGCTGTCTTTACCGGGCGTGACCATGCTGGGCTTTAAGATGATGTGTTCCAGGCAGACACGGTATTGCCAAAGGGATTGAAAAACCGCTCGATGGACAGCCTCAATCACATCAAAACAAGTATCGATCGAGTGCTTGCCATCAATTAAAACTTCAGGTTCTACAATGGGCACCACACCCACTGACTGACAGATTGCAGCGTAGCGCGCCAGTGTGTCGGCATTGGCGATAATGCCTGTGGGTGAGGGTGTGTGGTTTGTGATGGAATACACCTCGCGCCACTTGGCAAATACAGCACCGCGTTCCTTGTAGGCAATCAGTCGCTCTTTCAAGCCGTCGAGCCCTTGGGTAATCAAGTCGCCTGGGGCGTTGACCAGAGGGGTTGTGCCTAGGTCCACTTTTATCCCCGGCAATATTCCCTGTTTGAGTGCGAGTTCGGGTAGGGGAGTGCCGTCCTCGCTATTGTGAGAAAGAGTCTCCTCAAACAATATAATCCCACTAATATGATCACTTAACTTAGGGGTGTTTAGAATCAAACTTCTCCAGGCGCGTCTGTTTTCCTCACTGGTCTCCAGGCCGATGGCTTTAAAGCGCTTGGCAATTGTTGGGTTGCTCTCGTCCGCCGCTAGAATGCCTTTGCCTTCCTGAGTGATTTTCTCAATCGTTTCTTGCAAGTCTTGTTGGGTGCTCATCCTATTCCGCCTCAATTGAACAAGGTTAGTCGACACTTAGATCTCTGATTAGGGCAAGCGCTTGTGTGGGGCTCGCCAAACGTGTAGATAAAGCATAGAAGCTGAAACGAATATCGTCAGGTTTGGCGATCAAACAAAGCCAATATAGAAATGGGGTTGGCGCAGGCGAGAGTAACTTACATTTTCATTAGCAAATCTGAAACCGTGTGTATCCCTTCCTCTATATCGATAAATTCTAGACCAATCGTTGCCTGTTCACTGTTGATGGGGTGGCTGTAGACCGTTTTACCAAGAATAACAATTGATTGTGTTTGCCCGTGTTCGTCGGGCATGTCAAAACGTAAGCGAATTTTTGCCGCCGAGTGTTCCTGGTTGGAGTCAACGTCGGGCTGAAGGGCCCTTATTGCCATGGCCTCACCTTCTATCCGAATTCCCGTGTAGGACAGATCGCAAATGAAGACGTCAATAAATGCAGCATTCTGGCTTTCCTTAAAGGGCTGTAGAGCCGCTCTGGCACCATAATGCACAACTTTGCGTTTATTTTTACGGCGATTCTCCTGTTGGGGTGGCTCGCGGTTGTCTGTGGTCATGTGGCCTCTGTTTGCTGGAATAATAGGGCGTTAAGTAGAAATTTAGCACTTGGAGCTATGAATTGTAAACGCTGGAATTGATGTTCATAATGCTCGTCTTTCAAATTTATGGGGCGATCATCAATGATCCAGTGGATATCTCGTATCGCAGTGTGTTTGGCGACACTCGCCGGACTCATCTGTCTTTGGGCGTTTAACACAACCTTGCAAGTGAAGGATATCCAGCCAGCCGACTTTTACTCCGCCCCTGCCAGCCCAGAGTTACCCCAGGGGCAGGCTCTTAAAGTGTTGAACTGGAATGTTCAATTTATGGCGGGGAACGTTAACAACCACTTCTTTTTTGATAATGGGCCCGATGACTGGCCGGAAGAGAGTGTATTGCTTGCGAACCTGGATGCGATGGCGAATTTGATTCGAGAGGAAGATCCCGATGTGATTTTTCTTCAGGAAGTGGATGAAGGGGCCAGCCTAGCTACTTCCAAAATCAAGTTGCACTATTGCTGGATCGCCTGCCTGAATCCTAT
>CAJWCA010000271.1 GCA_913020395.1 uncultured Cellvibrionales bacterium
GAGGGTTTTGCCCCTATACCTTCCATATTGTCAGCCTTGAATGGGATCCAGCGACAAACACCTGCCGAAGACGGTCGAGTGGATGTGGGGGCTTTGCTGTCTCAATACCTGCAGTCACAGGCTCAACCCAGTGCTATCCGCCAGGCTGATACGGATGTCATTGATCTACTAAACCTCTTGTTTGATTACATTCTCGAAGACAGCAATCTTGCCGACCCAATGAAAGTTCAAATTGGGCGTTTACAAGTGCCACTCCTAAAAGTGGCACTCGCAGACAAAACATTTTTCAGCCAGGGTGGGCATCCTGCACGGCGCTTGCTGAATGAAATGGCCTCTTTGGCGCTCGGTTGGCACGAGTCGGACACCGGCAGTGCCGTACCCCTGGAAAAAATCACGGGCGTGGTGAATCAAGTCATTGAGAACTATGAAGATGACGCCGCAGTCTTTGTTGATTTATTGGCAGACCTCGTATCGTTTTCCGAGAAAGAAAAACGTCGTACGGCCATTCTTGAGCAGCGTATCCAGGACGCAGAGACTGGTAAAGCCAAGGCGGAAGGCGCTCGCGGCGCAGTTGATGAAAGTTTAGCGCACATTGTCGACGGCAAATCCTTGCCCGAAGGCATTCACTCGCTGCTCACTGAAGCCTGGGGCAATGTGCTGTTACTCATCCATTTAAAACATGGTGAGGATGACCTCGCCTGGGCGGAAGGTCTTGAAACCGCTCGAGATCTGGTCTGGAGTGTCAGTGATGGCATGGATACAGACGACCGAAGTCGATTGCTAAAAATGCTTCCCGGTCTGCTTAAGCGCATTCGCCACGGGCTTGAGAGTATTTCCTACAATCCGTTTGAAATGCAAAAGCTGCTACAACAGCTGGAAAAGTCGCACTTGGCACAGTTGACGGCAAAACCTGCTCCGAAAAAGAAGCCGACAGTGGAACCATCAAAACCTCTGGCTTCGGAAGAAATACCGCTACCCGCTGTTGAGACCCGTGTGGTCGCTGAGGAGACCTCGCCTTCACACAAATCTTCGCAAAATGAGCTGCAGCCAGATTCGTCACAAGCTGAGAGCCCGCCGGCGACTGAAGTGTTGGAGCCTGAGCCTCAATTAGAGCTGGATGACTATTATCTGGATCAGGTGGATAAATTGACTCAGGGCACATGGTTCGAGTTGGTCGATGAGGGTAAACAGGGTTTCAGGTGTCGTCTTGCGGCGATCATTAAGAAGTCAGGGTTGTATATTTTTGTGAACCGCTCAGGTACTAAGGTCGCTGAAGAAACCCGCGAGTCCCTGGCGCTTGCGCTTGAAAGCGGCAGCTTCAACCAATTGGACGATGGTATGTTGTTTGACCGAGCGCTGGAGTCAGTGATCGGTAATCTCCGCTCCGGGCGCAGTTCTGTCGGGTAATTCTCTAATAAATCCTCTATGATGAGATTTTGGAGCTTACAAGGAACGCGTCGTGACGACTCTAGCCGAGCAGGATGGCTGGCTGGCATCTGCAACAATTTGTGTTTCCCCCAATTTCAATCAGCGTCCGCCGGGCACTGAAATATCCCTGTTAGTCATTCACAATATCAGTTTGCCACCCGGGCAATTTGGCGCGGGTCATATCCAAGAGTTTTTTTGCAATAAGCTCGATGTCTCAAAACACCCCTATTTTGAAACTATCCAATCTCTGGAGGTATCTTCGCATTTGCTTATCGATCGAGGTGGCGCCGTTGTGCAATTTGTCAGCCTCTTCGATCGTGCCTGGCACGCAGGCAGGTCTGTCTTTGAGGGGTGTGAAGAATGTAATGATTTCTCTCTGGGCATAGAACTGGAAGGCGACGACAATACGCCTTACACTGCTGAGCAGTATCAGAGCCTCGCGGCGGTCACTCGGGAACTTCAACAGCGTTTTCCAGCGATTACCCGAGAGAGAATTACCGGTCACAGCGACATTGCCCCGGGGCGTAAAACGGACCCCGGACCCGCGTTCGACTGGGCTCGCTACCTGGGGAAACTGGATTTTTAATCGTCCTGGAGACGCCGTGTTATGACAATACTGAGTTTGCTCATTGTAATTGGAGCGATACAAATTTGGGGCTCGGGGGCCCCATTGCACAAAGATGAATGGTTCTTGTCATTGCTGGGCTTTTTGCGCTCTAAGGCATGGCTGCCCGCCGATTGGCTTATGTTTGCTGCATTGATCGTTCCTTTAGTTGTGCTGGGTTTGGCTCTGGCGATCGTGACGCAGGTGATGCCCGCCCTCGGCCTGCTGCTGATAAACGTATTGGTCTTGTTATACAGTGTTGGGCGGGGCGATTTCAGCCTTGCGATGACTCAGTATATAAACGCAGCAGAAAACCAGGATTCCAGTAAAGCCAGTTATGTTATTCAAGAGCTGGCCCAGGAGGATGGAGGAGAGGGTGACAGCACGTGGGCAGAGCTGCATCTCAACGCGCTTCGGGTCCTTTTGTACAGAGGGTTTGAGCGCCTGTTTGCGGTCTTTTTCTGGTTTCTTATTCTCGGCGCGCCCGGGGCATTACTCTATCGGCTGAGTGTGCTTTATCGTGAAAACTTGGACCCGGAAGAGCCTGGTGCGTCCTTTGCCAGTCGTTGGTTGTGGTTGATTGAGTGGCCCGCCGTACGCCTTTTGGGCATGAGCTGGGCGCTGGCTGGCAATTTTGTGGGTTGTTTTGAGCGTTGGAAGGAATGTGTATTTTGTCCCAGACGCACGTCTGCCGAGGTGCTGGAACACTATGCGCAAGGGGCGCTTAATCTCTCAGCGGCGGAGTTGACTCTCGGGGGCATCGAGCTTCAGGCCAGCTGTTCAGCGGATCAAATTAGAGCGGTTCAAGCACTTTTGTCTCGTTCACTCTGGCTGTGGTTGTGTTTGATTGCTGTTGTTTCCCTGCTCTATTAAGCGATCGACATAGCTCTCACTCGCCAGTGCACGATACTGGGGGTGAGTGCCCACCAACCAATTCAGGTCTGTTGCGAGGTTAGACTGAATAAAATTTTCGTAACGCCTCCGGCGGCCCGCTCTTTGGTTAGCCACTCGATTAATAATACCGTCTCGTTCCAGCCATTGCGGCCCTCGCTCCTCTAAATACTGCAGGTGGCTGCTCCAGGGGTAAATCGTCAAAACCGGCACCAGTCGGTGAGTAATGGGCAAGTGGTGGAGTTGATGCAGGCAGGGCAATAAATAAACTGAGGGCTCAATTAAGGTGCAGTGGTTGGTGCTGTTGAACAGGCTGCCAGAGCCCCCTCTCGCCGAATTGTATTGCTGGGTATAAGTGCTTTTGAGCCAATTGGAAGTGTCGATGATGCCATTGTCACCGGGCCGAAGAATCAAGTGCACACTGTTTTGCAGTAAACACCACGCCACGGTACTCGTGCCAACCTCCGTGAACAGTGTTTCCAGCAGGGGGGTAAAACGGCGATAGTCATCCGGGCCCTTGAACAGGGTTTTGCGAGCGCTGCCGTCTAGTTGTACATAATAAAGTGCCTTGGCAATATCCAGGCCTTTTTTACGAGCCATGTCTTTCCCCCTGAATGAGTTTGGCATCCCATTGATAAAAGTTGAGAATATCATCGGCGACGGAAAGATGCTTTGATATGATGCCATTAAATGACTAATCGGAGAAAAATATGCCCTCGTTTGACGTAGTGTCTGAAGTCGATAAACATGTGTTGACCAATGCTGTTGACCAGGCAAACCGCTTAATCGCTAACCGATTTGACTTTAAAGGCGTGGATGCAAAATTTGAGCGCAATGAGTTTCAGGTAACGATTCATACCGAAGTGGATTTTCAGGCCGAACAAATGCTGGATATTCTTCAGAGCGCTTTAATAAAAAATAAAATCGATATTGCCTGTCTGGACGTCGGGGAGCCCCAGCCTCTGGGCAAAGGTGTAAAAATGGAAGTGACGGTGCGCACTGGCCTGGACAGTGACCTGTGCAGGAAACTGGTTAAAAAACTCAAAGAAAGCAAAATGAAAATTCAATCCCAGGTACAGGGTGATCAGGTACGTGTCACGGGTAAAAAGCGTGACGACCTTCAGACCGCCATGGCCCTGTTGCGTGAAGTCGATATCGATATGCCTTTGCAGTTCAATAATTTTCGGGATTAAAGGCTCGATTTACTAAGGATACTCCGTGGAAAAGTCCCTATCGACCTGGTCAGAGGCACTCTTTGTTTATACTCGCCCCCGAGTGGTTGCGATGTTATTTCTGGGTTTTGCGGCAGGGCTGCCTTTACTCCTGGTTTTTTCTACTATGAGTGCCTGGCTGAGAGAGCTGGAGGTCAGTCGCAGTGCCATTGGTTTTTTCGGCTGGATCGGTATCACCTATTCCGTCAAATTTTTCTGGGCCCCGGTTGTCGATCGACTGGAGCTGCCGCTGCTTAAGCGCCTGATCGGCAAACGCCGCTCTTGGATGTGTGTCGGCCAGTTGGGAATCATGCTCGGTTTGGTGATGATGGCGCTGATAGATCCTCGGGAGCATCTGTTGGTCTTTGCTGCACTGGCGGTGTTGGTGGCGTTCTCATCGGCCACTCAAGATATCTCAATTGATGCCTACCGCATTGAGGCTGTTGTGCCTGAATATCAAGGGGCAATGTCTGCAAATTATATTCTTGGTTATCGTCTGGCGATGTTGGTGGCCGGTGCCGGGGCATTGTATCTGGCCGAACTGACGGATTGGTCGACGGCGTATTTGTGCATGGCAGCGTTAATGTTGATCGGCATTGTTACGGTGTTGTTTATCGACGAACCCGAGGTAGGTGAGGCAGAACAAACGCAAACAATGGAGCGCGCGGTGATCCATAGCGTAATGCCCCATTTGGATCTCGATGCACCACTCAATAGCTCTTGGGCCAAAGTCAGGCGTTGGTTTACCGTGGCTGTGCTCTGTCCCTTTATTGATTTCTTTCAGCGCAATGGTCGTTTTGCCTTGACCATTTTGTTGTTGATTAGCCTGTACCGGCTGAGTGATATCACCATGGGTATTATGGCGAACCCTTTTTATCTCGACCTGGGTTTTTCAAAAATAGAGATAGCCCAAATCGGCAAGGTATTTGGCCTGTTCATGACCATCGCGGGCGCGTTTGTGGGCGGTATTGTGGTGGTTCGTTATGGTGTCTACCGCCCCATGATGGTGGGAGCGGTATTGGTTAGTTTGACTAATGTGTTGTTCGCCTGGTTGGCGAATCTTGGCCCTGAGACTTATGGCTTGGCTGTGGTTATTAGCGCCGACAATTTCAGCGGTGGTTTTGCCACATCGGCGTTTATCGCCTACCTGTCCGGATTAACCAATCGCGCCTATACCGCAACGCAATATGCCTTGTTCAGTTCCTTGATGACCCTGCCCGGAAAATTTTTAAGCGGATTTTCGGGTGTCATTGTGGATGCAATCGACTATCCCCTGTTTTTTATTTATGCGGCCTTGATGGGCATTCCTGCCATTTATTTGGCCTGGATGGTGAACCAACATCAAAAACAGCTTAAGGTTGAGAACCCGGCTTCCAAGCAAATTGTTTGAGCCGAATTCTATTACCTACAAAACAGATGTCCTCTTCCTGCAGGCGTTTGCGCTGTTCCGCGTAACCCGGAGAATTTTCTGGCAGTGAAAGTTTACCCTGGGCGTTGATCACGCGGTGCCAGGGCAGTTGAGTGCCCTCGGGCAAGGCGCGCAATACATGGCCGACCAGGCGGGCCGCACGAGCTAGCCCCGCCAGTTCGGCTACCTGACCATAGGTGCTGACTGTTCCCTTGGGAATGCTTCGGACCACCTGATAAATTGCAGATTTATTTCGTTCTACCTGCGTCTGGTTTTCTTCTGTTTTCATGCATTCACTGTTTTTTAGAGCCTTAGGGTGAATTTACCCTGCATCGCCGGGCTATTATGCGGTAAAATCCGCATCATTTTGAATCACTGGACCCCGATTGTGAAGAGACCCATAAAACAACGATTGTTATCATTGCTGGCCTATTCTGTGTTTGCCCTATCATTTTCTCTGTCCCTGCAGAGTTTTGCGGGTGAGTTGATATTGAAAAATGGCGATAGGGTGGCGGGAGAATTAAAAAAACTTGAAGCCGACAAAGTCATTTGGCTTTCTGACTCTTTTGGCGAACTCAAGGTCGATAAAGGACGAATCGAAAACCTGAAAACAGTCACCTTAATGAAGTTAAACGGGATCGAGGAACCCTGTGCGCTGATGGGGTTAAAAGACAGCGCAATACAATACAGTTGTCGCAAAGGTATTCAGGGTAGCTTGCCTCTGCTTACCGTTGAGCTGGCAATGCCTTACGAAGAGTACCAGGTCACCGGTATGACACACCGTGGAAAGTTGGGGCTTACCGGCAGTTATTCTCGCGGCAATAAAGTGGAAGACGATTGGGATCTGGATTCAGAGCTGGAGTTTCGCAGAGGTGATTTACGTCATACCTTTGATATTGAATATGAAAATAAATCCCAGAATAATCAACCGGCCAACGAAAAATTCAAGCTTGAATACGGAATTGACTGG
>CAJWCA010000272.1 GCA_913020395.1 uncultured Cellvibrionales bacterium
CCTTAACTTTTGCTTCAGAAAAACAACCTTTAATTATCTGGGTTCATGGTTCTGGACAAATAGACAGAAACGGAAATCAACCAACTGTAAATGTAAAAGCAAATTATATTAAACAATTTAGAGATGCTGTTAACAAAGAGAATATTGCTTTTTTTAGTTATGATAAGAGAACGGCAAGTATAAAAAATACCGCTTTTTTAAAAGATACACACATTAAAGATTTTGCTTTGGATGCAAATGAGGTGATCAATCATTTTAAAAATAATAGAAATTTTCCTCAAATCATTTTAGTGGGTCACAGTCAAGGTTCGTTGGTTGCAATGTTGTCAGTAGAAAAAGCAGATAAATATATTTCTATTGCTGGCGCAGGAGAAACGATAGATCAAACAATTGTAAAACAAGTTACAGAACAAAGTGCAAAGTTTGGAAAAATTGCAGCGAATCATTTTAAAGAACTCAAAGAAACAGGTAAAGTAGCAAATGTAGACCCTAACTTACTTTCTATTTTTGCAAAACCGAACCAATCTTTCTGGGCTTCTTTCGCCGCTTCAAATGTTTTGTCGATATTCACCTTAGGATAGTGAATCCCTAGAGGCTCATTGGTGAATGGGGATATTTCATCGCCGACCCAACCTTCCTGTCCGGGTAATTCGATTTCAAATTGACACCCTAGCATCTCTTTAAAAAGCCGCTCCCCTTCTGCCGGCAACACCTTCCCATGCAACTTACTACTGGGCGATTCGGTAAATCCCGTCCAAGAATAGCGTTTCTGACAGGCATCAATTGCTTTATCTAGCATCGCCTTATGTTTCTCGAAATATGTGCTCATTGGCTACCTACCTTCATAGAAGTCTCTCTTTTATGGTGGAGTGACATGGCCACGGCCGCCACGCAGTTATCGCAGTATAGCACTTTTAGTAACTTGCGTTAAAGAACTTTAGTGAAAACAACTAGACTGTAACAAACAATTATCAGCGAGATATTCTGCGTCAGGCCGGAAAATAAATAGCCGCTGAATTTAACTCTCCCTAGGTTTTTGGTATGAAAGCATGCTTATATTACTTATACAGATATAAGAACCCCCTTCCCTCGACCTTCTGAATGGATGCAAACGCAGTTGAATCAACCCAAACCACAATCTGACCGTGTGCGAAGATATATTTATTTGTAACTTGCACTATAGAACTAAAGAACTTAGAATCCCTTTTATCACTACTGATCCGGCCTTACGTCAGTAACGAATCACTCAACTACGCTCGCCACACTTGAGATAGATACTCTTGGAGAAACCATGAATTCAGCCTATATATACGACGCCGTTCGGACGCCAAGAGGAAAAGCTCGCGCTGACGGTGGCCTTCATGACCTGACGCCCTATGATCTTCTTTCAACGCTTTATCAAGCACTCGAACAGCGAACCCAGCTCGACAGAAATGACATTGGTGATGTGATCTTGGGATGTGCTACGCAAAGTGGAGAACAAGCGGCCAACATCGCCAAGACATCAACCCTCTACGCAAATTGGCCTCGTCATATTCCGGGTATTACCATCAACCGCTACTGCTCTTCCGGTATCGACGCCATAAATTTTGCCGCCATGAAGGTAATGACAGGAATGAACGATTTGGTGTTTGCCGGCGGCGTCGAAATGATGTCCAGAGTTCCTATGATGTCGGATAACGCAGCCCCGTTCCTGGACCTAAAGCTCGCCAGCAAAATGGGTATCTATATGATGGGCAGTGGTGCAGATCTAATAGCCACCCGCTGGGGAGTGACAAGAGAACAAGCAGACGCCATTGCGCTTGCCAGCCAGCAAAAGGCAGCGCACGCTACTGACCATGGCTATTTCAAATCGATCATACCTATCACCAATGCCATAAAAGGTATCACAGTTAAACACGATGAAATAATAAGACCACAAACCACTATGGAGGCCTTGGCACGGATGACACCTTCCTTTGCCGACTTGGGCTCGAAAGGTGTAAACGCAGCTTTTCTGGCGGATTTTCCGGAGCTTAAAGAAATCGTTCATGTACACACGCCCGGCAATTCACCGGCGATGGCTGACGGGGCCTCGGTACTGTTAGTTGGATCTAAAAAAGCAGGCGAAAAACTGGGGGTTAAACCACGCGCCAAAATTAGTGGGATGGTTAATGTCAATGACGACACCCGCACGGTCATCTCCGGATGTGTGTCCGCAACAGGAGAGCTGATGAAGCGGGAAGGCCTCAGTGCGAAAGATGTAGACCTGTTTGAAATTCACGAGGCTTTTGCCGCCACAATGATCAAATGCCAAAGAGAGCTCAATATAGATGACAGCAAACTCAATGTGAATGGTGGCTGCATCGCACTGGGCCATCCCCTTGGCGCGACAGGGGCGATCATGACCGGCACTCTTTTGGACGAATTGGAAAGAAGAGATCTGAAGCGGGGGATCGTCTCCGCCAGCGGTGCCGCTGGTGCAGGCACGGCCCTGATGATTGAACGCTTATAGTATCAGGATCGACTCAGCTTGCCTTTACCTTGACGGAGCCCTTGCGGCCCCCTCCCCCCCCCTACACACTGCGCCACTACCTACCCACAATGAGACTAGCACAAGTCGTGGCACTACCACCCAAGTTAAAGGTCATCATATTTTTAGCGGCCTCTATTTGATTGTCGCCAGCTAAACCTGCGGTCTGCCTGAAACAATCCAGCACCATACGCACTCCCGTGGCACCCACCGGATGCCCCAGCCCGATAAGACCCCCGCTCATGTTAATAGGCAACTTACCGCCGGGGGCAATCACCCCCTCCTCGATCGCCCTCCAAGCTTCGCCGGGTCCATAAATCCCACTGTGATCAATCACCATATACTCGGTAATATTGAAACAATCGTGCACTTCCATACCGTCGATGGAGTCCATGTTCGCCAGCCCCGCTCGCCCCAAGGTCTGCTCGAACAACTGTCGTACGTGCGGGAAAATGTAATCCTGACCTTCACTCAACGTCAGCTTTTCCTGAAGTGACATAGGTGCATTCACGTGCCCCCACCCTTTGATGTAGGGAATCTCCTCCAAGCGTTTTCCCACCCGCTTGGCGTACGCCAAAGCTTTCGCTTCTGAGGCCAAAAAGACGACTGCTGCGCCATCGGTTATCTGCCCACAATCCTGACGACGAATGCGTCCCGATATCACCGGGTTAGCCATATCACTTTCACTAAAACTATCTTCACTGAGCTCCCAACGGCGGGATTGGGCATTGGGATTGCTACGCGCGTTGCTAAAGTTAATTTTTGAAATTTCCCCGAGGTGAGCCTTGTCGATTCCGTATCGGCGTTCATATTCATCCAGTAGATTATCAAAGGCGCAGGGCCAGATATAAGGAGTATCGCACCACTCACGATCGGCCCAAGCCGCACCCCGCAGATAAGCGGCTCCCTGATCGCCTGGCACGTTACGCATCATCTCTAGCCCGAGCACACAGGCCAGGTCGTAACGCCCGGACTCCAGATCCGCCATGGCGCCAAACAACGCCATTGACCCAGAGGCACAGGCCGCTTCGTGAGAAGAGGCTGGCATGTGCGCCATCATCGGATCAACGTGACCAAAGAAACCTCCCAGATGTGATTGCCCCGTAAACAGTGGCGACACAAAATTACCCACGTGCCCTACCTGAATCTCACCGGCACTCAACTGAGTTGCGTTCAAGCCTGTACGCACAGTATCGGCAAAAAGATCAAAGACTCCCTTTCCTTCTCGATTCCAATTGCGTGCGAAGTCACTTTGATGGCCTCCCAATATATAAATACGGTCATTAGTCATCGTACTCGACCCCCGCAATTAAACGCCCTGATCGGTGGCCTATCGGCCCATGCGAAATTGATATAGGCATGGCCACTAGGTTTGAGGGTGTGCTTTACCATGCGCTTCCACGTGATTGACATACAGGGATCTCTCTTAGCTTGGAATTGCCCGGAATTGAAGATCAGGACTCAGATGGTTCTACGGGCAGATCTTGTTTCAATAGCAACTTTCATTATAAGACCAAGGCATATATCCAATCAAGCCCAAACATCTCTATTGCTTAGATTAAAGCATTTACTTACACTGCTTATAAATCAAATAACTTTCTATAAAAGACTGACTGTGGTTATGACTTTTAAAAATATTTTGCTTATGTTGGCAATCCTATCAATGAATTCAGGATCAAGGGCTGCCAGCACCAACGAAATAGACAACCCAAGTAAATACTCCGTGGACAAAGATATTCTTTGGGCTTCGCCAGGTGGCCATGCACTGACAATGGACATCTATACGCCAACCTCCGGCCGCGACAGCTATCCCGTTTTGATAATCTTTCATGGCGGTGGCTGGCTGATCAATGACAAATCCATCATGGATCAATCAGCAAAGTATCTCGCCACAAACAGTGAATTTGTCATCTGTAATGTGAATTATCGATTACTCGTTGATAGTGACAATACGATTACTCTCAATGAAATTGTGAACGATGTTTTCGGTTCGCTGGCCTGGGTAAAAGAACACATCGGAACTTACAAGGGGGACTCGTCTAAAATCGCCGTCACTGGAGACAGTGCCGGCGGTCACTTAGCTGCGACTATCGTCAATGCTGGAAACCGGTTAAGTTCGATGAGCTACAATGAATCCCAGACATTTTTCCCAAGCTACCTGCCACAAGGCATGACGCCGGAAGCTATCGCAGCCTCCAAGGGCTTAGAAGTTCAAGCAGCCATTCTGAGTTATCCTTCGTTAGACGTTTATAGGCTTGGAATGGGCAGCTTTGAATCCTGGAAAAATCCATTCTGGTTATTCTCCGGTTCGTTAAGCCGGGGCATTTTGGGAAAGGACTATAACGCCGAGTCTAACCCTGAGCTCTATAAAGGCGTCTCACCCAATCACTTTATTCCTGAAGCAAGCACTAGAATACTGCCTCCACAACTTATACTCACTGGCAGTGAAGATAAACTGGTAAAACCAGTAGACTCCAGAGCCTACTACGAGAAACTGGTCAATGCCGGACACCCAGCCAAATTTTGGGTGCACGAAGGAAGGGGTCACGCTTTTCTGGATTCTGGCTCCAACATGATGATGGGTACAAGCTTTGAGGAGGATGCGCCGGACGCTTTGAATATCATGATAGACTTTTTAAACAGTGCATTTAGCCCTTAACAAACAATGGGTTATCCACCCTTCTCAGGTTCTCGTTATTGCAACCATTGATAAAATTAGAGCGGTATTTCCACCTATTAGATCAATCCAAATCTCAGTTTATTTTTGATCTGTATAGAGAACAACTGATGCGTTTTATCTGTGCAGATAAGACGCAGACATTGAATTTAGCTCATCAGTCAATCAGCGCGTTGGGTTTTCACCTTGTACTCCCACCCCGAGTAATATTTCGCCTAGCTTCGACTACACTGCATCGAAGATGCGGATAGATATTATCGACTAATTAAGGTGGTTAAGTCCTAATGCGATCCGCTGCTATACTAAAATGATCACACGGATTGAGGACTTGTGACAATGCTGGGGCCAGTCACTATTATTAACGAGCGGGAAACATGCACTACAGATTTCAACCAAAAATAGTACGACGCTGTTGGGCCATAGGCTTGGCGTTATTGATAGTGCTATTTACTAGTCGACTATTGGCAAATACGGATGAAATAACGCTTACACAAGAAACCCAGCCAATTGATATAAGCCCTTACATGTACTTTCTTGAAGAGGGTGAGGCGCGGGTTGAGCCATCTGAAATAATTTCCGAAATGCGACAACCTGGAGGGTTGCAGGCCAATCCCAACTGGAGCAAAACACGAAGCCAGCACACCTTAATGGATACTGATAGAAGAGTATGGATGGCCTTTTCAATTAGTAATAGCAACGCTTTTTCCGTGAACTGGCTATTACTCATTGACTACGCACTGATACTGGATGTTAAATTTTACCTGGTTAGAGAAAATGGCGATATAGAATTTAATGAAATTGGCAGCAAATATCCATTTGCACAACGTCCGATTTTGCACTCAAAACCTCTCGTACCGGTCTACCTGGCTGCCAATGAAAGAGTATGGATGATTATGTCAAAAGTGGGGCTAGATTCTATCGCCGCCAGAGATACCCAATTGTGGCATGAACTGAGCTTTTGGCAGCAACAAAATGAACGCCCCTTATTTCAAATGTTGTTCAACGGCGCAGCTGTTATTTTATTGATACTCATTGCCCTGGGTTATCTGTTTAGTCGCGATGCGAGCTACATATATTTGGAAACTCTACTATTAGCCCACTTACTAACGTCTATCGCTCATCATGGGTTTTTAACAGAGTATTTATGGCCTTATCCTATTCCGGGTTGGGGTGAAATAAAAATAGCATTAGATTCTATTACCTTAGCCAGCATTTTGTTATTCGCTGACTTGTTCTTGAACCTGTCAAAAAGAATGCCACGTCTTAGTAAGGTTTTGCGGCTTCTAGGTTACGGCCTAATGATGGCCGGATGCCTTT
>CAJWCA010000273.1 GCA_913020395.1 uncultured Cellvibrionales bacterium
CCACCTCCCAAGGCGGCAACCAGCAACAGAACTGGATTCTCCGTAATCAGCAAACCCATTCCCAATACACCCGCCGTAATTAAGAGTGCGTCGGTTGTGCAGCAAATAGTAGCGATCAACAGATTAAATTGGCGGGTCAGGCCCTGTGATAATACAAAGGCATTTTGAGTGCCGATCGCTATGATAAGCCCCAAGCTGGCCAAAAAACCCTGGCTCAAAGGTACTGAAATTTCGCTCACTCTGTTCTCCCGCATATCGGTCTCAATGAATTCTGGCTTGGATTCTAAGGAAAGGCGTGATATTAAAGAAATTAATTAAACTAACAGATGATTAATTTTTCTTATGATAGAGCTTCGTCACCTACAGGCGTTGGCCGCTGTGGTAGAGCAGCAAGGGTTTGAAAAAGCGGCGGAACAACTGGCCATTACACAATCGGCGATTTCTCAGCGGGTGCGAAAGCTGGAAACCCAGGTGGGGCACAAGTTATTGGTGCGCAGTGTTCCACCGGTTCTGACGGAGAAGGGCGAGCTGGTCTTATCTCACTATCAACAAGTCGCTCATTTACAGGACGATTTGTCTTTGCGTTTGTCGGAGGGAGATCAGGCCTGGCGGAGGGTGAGTATTGGCACCAATGGCGACAGTCTCGCTATCTGGTTGCTGGATGCATTGGATCCTCTTTTGAAGACACAAAACCTCTTGATTGACCTGAAAGTTGATGACCAGGATCGTACTCATGAGATGTTGCGTCGGGGTGAAGTGTTAGGCTGTATCAGCTCCAGCCCAGAGGCGATAGCGGGTTGTAACTGTGTGCCTCTGGGCAGAATGGTTTATCACGCCCTGGTCTCCCCTCGCTATCGTCAGGTTTATTTCCCGGATGGAGTCACAAGCGAAGCCGTTGAACGGGCGCCTTGCATTGAATTTAATACAAAAGATGAACTTCAACGCCGCTATTTAAAACAGTATTTTCAGTGTGATTACCAAGTGCCCAAACACCGCATTCCCTCCACGGAGAGTTATCTTGATTGCATTGTTCGGGGGTGGGGGTGGGGCATGGCACCCGATGCCCAAAGCCTGGCTTTACGTGAGCAGGGTTTAATCGAAGAAATGGTGCCGGGCAATACGCTGGAGACGCCATTGTATTGGCATATTTGGAATTTGGGTTCTCAGCTTCACAGGGATCTCACTCACCAGCTTTGCACCAAGGCAGAAGCAAACCTGAAACCTATCACTTAAGTAAAAGCAGGGGTCTACCAATTTTCCCGACACATGGCGACAAACTGTTCTGCGCTATTACTCAAGGTTTTCCCTGCCTTGTAATAGATCCCTACCTGTCGGTCGATGGTGCCAAATGGCAGACCGGTTAACACAGTAAACTGCCGACAAATCGGGTCTTCTTCAATCAGCTTATTGTTGATAAAAGCTACCCCCAGCCCCTGGGCCACCAGGTGAATGCGCAGGCTGAGGCTAGAGATTTCCCAAACGGATTTAAAGCGATCCCGAATTCGCTGAATGGCGGGGCGCATTTCAGGGTTGTCTAAAAATGAAGTGATCAGTGGGCTTTGCATCAGGCTCTTGCTGTCGCCCTCAACCATTTGTGTGTAGTGCGGGTGGTTGGCATTGATGACGAGTTGGCGGCTTTCCTTAAACAGGGGGATGGTTGTAAAGGCATCCATATGACGCTGAAAGGGCCCAAGGGCCAGTTCGGCCCGCCCGGACAGCACCTCATAAATCAAATGACGGCTGGGCAGTTGTGCCACTTTAATTTGAGTATCTTGCTGAGCCTCGCTAAAACGACTGATTAGCTGGGGCGCATAAAAACGGGTGATTGAACTGTTGAGTCCGATGTTGAGGGTTTGTTGTCCGCCTCTTTTTATCTGGCTGATATCTTCCAGCACCAGTTGTTCTTCTCGCAGCATCTCGTTGGCATGTTCCAACAGCCTCCGGCCGGCATCACTCAGGCTCAGTTGCTTTCCGCGGTAAAGCAGAGGGGTGTCTAGTTTCGCCTCCAGGTTGGCAATCGCCTGACTAACGGCCGATTGACTAATATGCAGGCGATCGGCCGCACGATTAAATCCGTTGGCCTCCACCACCGCCTGAAAAGTCCGCAATTCACTGTTTTCGAGTCTCATGTTTAACCTATAAGTAATGCTTCTATTTTCATAAGTAATATTAAGTATGCTTATCATATAGGGCTTTTTATACTGCTGCCATTAATTACAAACCGGAAGCGTCTCAAAAAGGGTGTGAAATGAAGATTGTTATTGTGGGTGGTGGCGCTGGGGGTTTAGAGCTGGCAACAAACCTGGGCAGGCAGTTGGGCAGAAAAAAGCGGGCAGAAATTTTGCTGATCGACCGGAATCACGCACATGTGTGGAAACCTCTTCTACACGAGGTTGCATCGGGTTCTTTGGATGCAGATATCGATTCCGTTAACTACCGGGTACACGCTCATAAAAATGGTTTCAACTTTAAAGTGGGTTCGTTGAAGGGGCTTGATCGCGATCAAAAATGTCTTTATCTGGAGCCGTTGTTGGACGAAGAGGGGGAAGAAGTTTTACCCGCCCGCACAGAGCATTACGATTATTTAGTGCTGGCGATCGGCAGTGTGTCTAACGATTTTTCGGTGGCGGGTGTGGCGGAGAATTGCATTTTTCTCGATCAGCCTGATCAGGCTCAACTGTTTCACCGTCGACTCGTGAATCAGTTTATCCGTCTGAATAGCGAGATCGCAAGGGAGTCCAGTAAGCGTACTTTACACATCGCCATTATCGGTGGGGGCGCGACCGGGGTTGAGCTCAGCGCTGAATTGTTTAAAGCACGTGAATGGTTTTCAACCTATGGTTTACGTCATGTTGAAAGTGGGCACTTAAAAGTCTCTTTGATTGAAGCGGGGCCCAGATTGTTGCCTGCTCTGAGTGAGCGAATTTCTTCAGCCGCTAAAGAAGAACTGCTTAAGTTGGGGGTGCAGGTCAGGCTTTCCACAACGGTGGCCAGTGTTGATAAGCAAACCATTACGACCAGTGAAGGCGAGCACATTAAGGCGGATCAAATTGTTTGGGCCGCCGGGGTAAAAGCGCCGGATATTCTGCGGGATATTGAAGGGCTGGAAAAAAACCGAATGAATCAACTGCTGGTGAACGACCACCTGCAACTCACAAAAGATCCCTCCATTTTTGCACTGGGAGACTGTGCTGGGTGCCCACTTAAAGATAACAATGGTGAACCCCGATGGGTGCCGCCGAGAGCACAATCTGCGCATCAAATGGCCACTACCGTTGGTAAAAACCTTGTTAATCTTCTGGATAACAAACCCCTGGAGGTGTTTAAATATCAGGATTATGGATCGCTGGTATCATTGAGTCATTACACCGCCTTCGGCAAACTGATGGGTGGCCTGGCCATCGGCAGCATGAATGTTGAAGGGCGCCTGGCTCGCATGGCCTATGTTTCACTCTACCGAATGCATCAGCTGGCGATTCACGGTTGGTATCGTACTGTGCTGTTGAGCTTGTCGAGTAAAATAAACCACTTTATTCGCCCGAGGCTTAAACTGCACTAACAGGCATTGGAGTCATATGAATCTGGAGCAAGACATCGCCCGCTGGGACGGAAAATCTTCGCAAGATATTGCAGAGATTTTCAGTTGTTACGCAGAGGGTGAAACATTTCTTGGCGAGCTATTGGCCCTGCACAAAAATGTGCCCTCGCAAAAAGGAGCGTCCTGGTTATTAAAACGTTATTTGGAGCGCGACGGGAAGATAGGGCGCGGTGAGACATCAAAAATAGTTAAAACACTGTCGAGTTTACGTCACTGGGAATCCAGGCTTCATGTTCTTCAGTGTTTGCCCTTTATGTCGATCGCCGTCGCAGACAAAGAGAGTGTGGAAAGGTTTTTACGCATCTGCCTGACTGATTCCAACAAAATGGTTAGAGCTTGGTCTTACAATGGTTTTTACGAGTTATCGATGCAATACCCGGAATATGTGAGTGAAACCAAGCAGTTTTTTGACATGGCAATGAAAGACGAAGCGCCGTCGGTCAAAGCGAGAATTAGAAATATTCTGAAAGCCGGATTCTGATTCTTTTTCAGGTAGGCAGCGAACAGGTACTGTTGTAAAAAAGGGCAGTTCTGAATCATCATCAGGGAATAAAACTTATGGAAAAGGTGACAATTGAAATCAATGCTCGTTGGGGACGGTTAGTAAGGTCGCCCGTGATGTTAGTCATTGCCGCTTTACAAGGCATATCCATTACAATGGCGCCCCTGTTTCTCTATTGGTCGGGAAAAGGCGAGTTCTATCCTCAAAATAGCCAGTGGCTTGTGCCGCTGCTCTTTGCCATTGTGTATCTTGTGCCCTTGTTTTACTTTTTTATAGGTGGCCCGGTGGTGAAGGCCTTGAGAGCTAGAACTTAGCCCAAATAACAGGCACTCTCGTTCATATATCAACAATGACCGCCTATGGAACTCACTGTTGTTCAGTGGGGCTAGCCAATCTCGGTATAACAAGGTAAACTGACTAGCATTAACTTGAATAATGATTCTGTTTTATTGGTATAGAGCATCATTTGATGAAACACCTCAACCCACATTCCCGGCAGGAGCCCACCTCTGCCACTCTCGATATGAACGTGATTGTCTGGACAATCATGTTTTCTACTATCTGGTAGTTCCCCCTCTCTTTTCTACGTAACAAAACATAAAAATCGCACAGTCTCGACCAAAGGTCGGCTGGGCAACAACACTTTTGGCAATGCCCGTTAGGAACTTTTTTGTTTCCTGTTGACACGGCGTCGTGCAAAAAAGAGGTAAGAGCTATGAAATCACGTTCACTGTTTAATAACGCCAATACTCACACTGATTCCTACTATGCCGCGTCGGCGGGAAGTGCGCCCACGTTTCCCAAGCTACAAGATAATATCGATGTAGAAGTCTGTGTGGTTGGCGGTGGTTTTGCGGGTTTGTCTGTGGCCCTGGAGCTGGCGGAGCAGGGCAAAAAAGTGGCCTTGCTGGAAGGTGTCAAAGTGGCCTGGGGCGCCTCGGGTCGCAATGGCGGGCAAATTATTGGTGGCTGGAATATTGGCTACGATGCTCTGGCTTCTCAGCTGGGTTCTGATGCCGCCTTTATGTTTGCACGCATGGCGGAAGAAGCGAAAGACATCATCTACGACCGGGCAGAACGCTATAACATTGATTGCGATATCAAAAGAGGGTATTTCCTGGCGGCCATGAAACGGGCGCATCTGGATTACATCGAAGAGCACGCCCAGACGCTGGACAAGTGGACGTATTCCCAGATGGATAAACCCCACAAACACACATTAGTTGCCCGCAAGGATATGGGCGAGTATCTACAAACCGATCGATATATTGGTGGGCACTATGACGAGGGTAATGGTCATTTACACCCTCTGAAATTTGCAATGGGTGAAGCGCGAGCTGCGGCAGCGCTGGGTGTAAAAATTTACGAGCACTCCAAGGTGATTCGAATTGACCGCAACGACCGCCCCATGGTGCACACGGCTGAGGGCTCAGTAACCGCAGACAAATTGGTATTGTGTGGTAACTGTTATCTGGAAGATGTGGCGCCAAAACTGAAAACCAAAATAATGCCGGCAGGCACCTACATGATTGCGACGGAACCCCTGCCTGCTCACATAGCGCAGCAATTGGTACCAAAGGATATGGCAACTTGCGATGTCAGGCATATTCTGGATTATTTCCGGGTGAGCGCCGACAATCGATTATTGTTTGGTGGCAAAACCACTTACACTGGGGCGGACCCCAAGGACATTGCACGAACAATGCGGCGGGACATGTTAAAAGTGTTTCCTCAGTTGGCACATGTAAAGATTGATTATGCCTGGGGAGGATACATCGATCTGGCTGTTAATCGCATGCCACACGTGGGGGAGTTACACGAGAATATTTTATATACCCAGGGTTTCTCCGGCTTCGGGGTCGCGCCGACACAAATCGCCGGTCGTGTATTGGCGGAAAAAGTGATGGGCAATACCGAGCGTTATGATGTGTGGAATGATATTAATCACTTCACTTTCCCGGGCGGCACGCTCTTGCGTAAACCCGGGTTTTTATTGGGATCGTCGTATTATTATATTCGAGATTTTCTGGGGAGATAGTGCCCTAAGATTTGGATGTCTGTGTGACCTTTTGGGAGAGCTTGTGCTCTCCCTTTTTTTTTGATGGGCCTTTCTCTAGTCACTTTAAAGACCGTTATTTTTTCACTTCCAGCATGTATTTTGCCACGGCCAATCGCAACAAACGTAGTTTGCATGTGGATCTTCGCAAACCGGGTGGTGACAAATTGTTGCGGGCCCTGATGTCGTCTGCTGACGTGGTTGTGGAGAATTTTCGCCCCGGTGTATTCGATGCCATGGGATTTTCGGACGAGGAACTGGAGCGCAATTTTCCTCATTTGGTG
>CAJWCA010000274.1 GCA_913020395.1 uncultured Cellvibrionales bacterium
AGCTTTAACGGGTGCCTCTGCTTTAACAGGTGCTTCAGCTCTTGTGGGTGCCTCCGCTTTAGCCGGTGCTTCAGCTGTTGCAGATGCTTCAGCATTGACGCTTGCTTTGGGAGCGGCCGGTTTGGCAGCCTGTTGAGAGTCAATAGCCGTTTCAACCTGTTGATTGAGTGCTGTAACTTCTGCGTCCTGAGTTGAAGCTTCTGATTCTACACCGTTTGCGTCGCGACGGCCGCGACGGCGTTGCTGTGAACGACCGCGACGGTTTGATGGACGCTTGGCCGGACGATCGTCATTCTGCGCAGCATTTTCCCTATTTTCCCCAGGGCTTGCCGGTGTCTCGTCGCGATTGTCGTCTCCGCGTTTGCGATCGGGGTTGCGACGAGATTGTGAACGTCCTTCCTGCTTGTCGCCCTCTTGATTGCGGTTTCTGTTTCTGCCGCGGGCATTTGCGCTGCCTTCTCTCTGTTCGTCATCACGTGTAGTTCGCGACTCGTTACGGCCCTTGCGATCATTGCGCGACTCATCTTTGTCTTTGCGATCCTTGCGGTTGCGATTGTCTCGGTTATCACGCTTGTCATCGCGGTCCCGGCGATTGCGGTTATCGCGGCGATTGCGATTTTGAGATTGATTGCGTCCGCGGGCTGCGTTGCGAGACTCTTTTTTGGCGGGCTCGGGTTCAGGCTTGGCAAAAAGTGCTGCAATGCTGGCAATAATTTTTTCGATCAACCCGGGTTCAATCTTCTCAACTTCTTTAGGTGCAGGTTGTTGGGGGGTAACCATTTTGACCGCAGGCTGGGGCATGGGTTTTACCTCAGAGGCAGCACGAATCTCGTCCTGCACACTTTCTTCTGCATTTGCCGTGATTTTATAGCTGGTTTCAAGTGTGGCATTTTCGTCGTCGCGGAGGCGTTGAACCTCAAAGTGTGGCGTATCCATCTCTGCATTGGGCACAATTACCACGCGCGTATTGTTGCGCAGCTCGATACTGGAAATAGTTTTCCGTTTTTCATTTAGCAGGTAGGTGGCTAAAGGAATGGGGCAAATTGTCCTAATTTCTGAACTGCGCTCTTTTTGAGCTTCGTCTTCAACCAAGCGCAGGATCGACAGTGCCAATGATTTGGTTCCGCGAATGGTGCCCTGGCCATTACAGCGTGGGCACGCCTTGCTCATGGTTTCACCCAAGGAAGGGCGCAGGCGCTGGCGAGACATTTCCAGCAAACCAAAGCGTGAAATACGACCAACCTGTACGCGAGCACGGTCCATTTCCAGAGCGTTGCGCATACGGTTTTCAACTTCGCGCTGGTTGCGAACGGGTTGCATGTCGATGTAATCAATAACGACCAGTCCGCCCATGTCACGCAGGCGCAGTTGGCGAGCAATTTCATCTGCCGCTTCAAGGTTGGTTTGCAGTGCTGTTTCTTCAATGTCGCGACCCTTGGTGGCGCGTGAAGAGTTAATGTCGATAGACACCAGTGCTTCGGTAGGGTCGATAACGATTGAGCCGCCCGAAGGCAGTTTTACTTCACGTTCAAAGGCCGTCTCAATCTGGCTTTCGATCTGATAGCGGTTGAACAGGGGAATGTCGTCTTCGTAGAGTTTGACTTTGCTTGCGTAGCTGGGCATTACCTGCTGAATGAAGGCGCGGGCCAGCTCAAAGGCTTCTGGGTTATCGATGATAACCTCGCCAACGTCCTGGCGCAGGTAGTCGCGAATGGCGCGGATGATGACGTTGCTTTCCTGGAATAAAAACTCCGGAGCCTTGGCTTTTGCGCCTTCAGACTCAATGGATTCCCATAGCTGCATCAAGTAGTTCAGGTCCCACTGCAACTCTTCTGCTGAGCGGCCGACGCCCGCGGTGCGAACAATCACACCCATGCCGGAAGGCACTTCAATTTTTGCCAGGGAGTCGCGCAATTCGTTGCGGTCTTCTCCCTCAATGCGGCGAGAAATGCCGCCAGCTTTGGGGTTGTTTGGCATTAGTACTAAATAGCGACCTGCCAGGCTGATAAAGGTTGTCAGTGCAGCACCTTTATTACCACGCTCTTCTTTATCGACTTGCACCAATACTTCCAGGCCTTCTTTAACCACGTCTTTAATTTTGACGCGACCTTCACCCTGGTTTGGGTTTTTAGAGAAGTACTGACGTGAAATTTCTTTCATCGGCAAGAAACCGTGGCGCTCGGCACCATAGTCTACAAATGCCGCTTCAAGGCTGGGTTCTACGCGGGTGATTTTGCCTTTGTAAATATTGGCTTTTTTCTGTTCGCGAGTGCGATTTTCGATATCGAGGTCGTAGAGCCATTGGCCATCGACCAGTGCTACGCGCAACTCTTCAGGTTGAGTTGCATTAATGAGCATTCTTTTCATGTTGTACCTAATTTTTGGCGCTTTGGGCTTTGCCAAACGTCTAGGCTGACGCGGTTATGTTTTACTCGGCCTGCTAAGCAGCGCTGCATGCAGCAAAGAAAGGCGACCGGAGAGCGTGTGCCGCAGCACTGCTCGTTTACTCAATTCTCAGTGCTACAAAGAGCACAATCACACTGTTGTCATCTTCAGTGGCTCCTTCGTTTCTAGCCTTGGGTATTGGAACCGGGCTTGGCAAAACGATTGGGAGGTTGTTTGACCTTGTGCGCCACAAATACTGTGTGGGCATAGGGAGCGGATGAAACCATCGCTCTTAAACAATCCGTCCTTGCTATAAAGAGACTCAAATATCTCGAGTGTCTAAAACACAAAACGTGTCAGCGATAAACATTGGCGCTCTTGAGCGCGTTTATCAAATGGCCTCGACGATTGAGGGGTCACCCCGGTCATCGACGCCGTGTAAGTTTTCTGAGATCTCACCCTGGTTGGCATAATCAATCGGGCCAGCCCGTATAGGGGGTAAGAGCCGGTCAGCGGTATTTCCTAGTGACCTCGCCTTAAGCGATATCCGGAAACCAGCCTGCGCCAGCAGCGCGACTATAACACCAATTGATAAGTGCTTCAATTACAAAGAATTTTATCCAGATTGCTGCTACTATGGCGGCCATGAAAACCGTATCAGAATTGCCCACAAAAGTTCAATTAGTCGACATAGACGCCGATATGGCGGGTCAGCGTGTCGATAACTTCCTGATCTCGAGACTTAAAGGCGTGCCCAAATCCCATATCTATCGCTTACTGCGAAAGGGAGAGGTACGGGTCAATAAGGGTCGGGTTAAGCCTGAGCGCAAGTTATCGGCGGGCGACATCGTGCGGATTCCCCCTGTAAGAGTCGCTGAATCCAAGGCGCAGGTCCGCCCCGGGCAAGGGCTGGTAAAGGTTTTGGAATCGGCAATATTGTATGAAACCGCCTCTCTGATGGTTGTCAACAAGCCCGCAGGCCTCGCCGTACACGGCGGCAGTGGCATCAATTTGGGCTTGATCGAAGCCCTGAGAGAAATGCGCCCAGACGCCCGATTCCTGGAGCTAGTGCACCGACTTGACCGCGGTACCTCCGGTTGCGTGCTCATTGCTAAAAAACGGTCAATGCTCAGGCATCTCCAGCAGGCCTTGCGGGAAAAGTCCCTGGGTGTGGCGGGTCAGCATGGCATCACCAAAATCTACCAGGCCCTGGCGATTGGCCGTTGGCCGAAAAAGCGAAAAGTTGTCGATAAACCCCTGCAGCGCTACGAAGTCGCCGGTGGTGAACGGATCGTAAAGGTCTCCCCTCAGGGCAAGCAGTCCATTACCGAATTCTCGATATTGGAGCAATACACAGACGCCACCTTGTTAGAAGCCCGCCCCATCACCGGCCGCACCCACCAAATTCGCGTACATGCCCAATTCACCGGCCATCCGCTCCTGGGTGACGACAAATATGGTGTAGATGAAACCAACGCCGAAATGAAGGAGAAAGGCCTGAAACGTTTATTCCTCCATGCGTCAGAGCTCACTTTCTACCTGCCAGACTCCAGCGAACCCACCACAGTCAAAGCCCCTCTGGGCCCCGACTTACAAACTATTTTGAATCAGCTATCAAGCCCTTGATGAGTCCGCAGCCCCTTCTTCTGGCGCAGGGGGCCGCCGCTCCGGGTGCCCCATCCATCACGCTTGTCTACCCAAATAAACAAATCCCCAGCCAGGCCAACAGTCCGTCTGCACATCCTCTGTCCTAAACCTACCCAACCTCCCGAAATAGGCATACTATAATCTCCCATAGCCAAGCCTTTTCCACTCGCCGCATCGTGCTATCCATTGGTCTACGGGCAGTTGTATAAAACCCACCATGCTTTAGTCTAGATTCGCGACAATAATTAGGAAAACCACTCCATGAATAAAAAATTAATACTACTGGCCGTCGCCGTAGTCTTGATAGCAGGCACCGGATACACCGTTATTAAAGGTGGCAAAAAAGACCTCGCAGAAGTACAAACTGCCAAAGTCGAAGCCCGGGAAATCATTCGCAAAGTTAATGCCACAGGCAAAATCCAACCGAAAACCCAGGTTAAGATCAGCGCTGACGTCAGCGCCAAGATCATGAAGCTCAATGTCGCGGAAGGTGACAAGGTAAAAGAAGGGCATTTTTTAGTTGAGCTGGACCGCAAACGCTATCTTGCGGCGGTCGAGAGTGAAGAGGCCAATGTTAGAACCGCAGAGGCCAACTCAAAGCTTGTTAAAGAGAACATGCAAAAAACCCAAAAAGACTATGTTCGTGCCAAGGAGATGGTGACTAAAAACCTCGACTCCCAGGCGAATCTGGATAATACCTATGCCGCGCACCAAGTAGAGATTGCACGGTACGAGTCCACGGTTTATCAGGTTGATCAGGCGCGCGCACGGCTAAAACAAGTGCAGGATGATCTCAATAAAACCAGCATGTATGCACCTATGGACGGCACTATCACTGATCTGAACAAAGAGCTGGGTGAAATTGCAATTGGCTCCCAGTTTCAGGAAGACGTGATAATGGTGGTGTCTGACCTGACGACCATGGAAGCGCAGGTAAACGTCGATGAAAACGACATTGTCAGTATCGCCATTGGGCAAGATGCCGAAATTGAAGTTGATGCCTTGACGGATCTGGTGTTGATGGGGAAAGTGACCGAGATTTCCAACAGTGCCAACATGGCCGAGCAGGGTAATAACAACCAGAAAACCGAATTTGAAGTGACCATTACTATTATTGACCCAGCGGGTGACTTGCGCCCAGGTATGACCGCCAGCGCAGACATTATCACCCACGTTAAAGACGGTGTTTTGGGTGTGCCTTTACAAAGTGTGGCCGTTCGTACCCTCGATCAACTGAAGGCTGAAGAGGGCGCAGATGCCATCTCAGAAACGTATACGCCTAACAAAGACGGTTTTGTTGAAATGGTGTTTGTCCTCAATGGCGACAAGGTGTTGGCCAAGCAGGTTAAAACCGGTATTCAAAGCGACGACTATATAGAAGTAGAGTCGGGCCTGAAGGGGCAAGACCAGATTGTGACCGGTAGCTATCGAGCCATCTCCCGGGATTTGGTCAATGGTCAGGCCGTCAAAGTCAACAATAACCCACAAGTAAAAGCTGAGGGGTAATGATCATGACTCAGGCATCTGGTGGAGATGAGCAGCCCACATTGCGCATCAACAATGTGGTGAAAACCTATGTTATGGGTAATCAGGAAGTGAACGCCTTAAGGGGCGTTTCGCTGGATATTCACAAAAATGAATATGTTGCCATCATGGGGCCTTCGGGTTCAGGCAAGTCTACACTGATGAACGTGATTGGCTGTTTAGATACTCCAACAAAAGGTGAATACCTGCTTGAAGGTATTCCCGTTGCCCAACGTAATGACGATGAGTTGGCCGAGATTCGCAATGGCAAAATTGGTTTTGTATTCCAGACCTTTAATTTGATCCCCCGGGCTGACATTTTTCACAATGTAGAACTCCCCTTGATCTATGGTGGAGTTGGTCGTGAGGAGCGCCAGAAGATGGCAGCGGCGGCATTGGAACGTGTGGGTTTAGGCTCACGCATGCATCACCGCCCGAATGAGTTATCGGGTGGTCAGCGTCAAAGGGTCGCGATCGCTCGGGCTCTGGTTTTTAACCCTTCAATCATACTGGCGGACGAACCCACCGGTAACCTCGACAGTAAAACCGGCCATGAAATCATGGGGATGCTGGACGATCTTCACGATGCGGGTCAGACCATTGTTCTGGTTACTCACGAAGACGACATTGCCGAACACGCACATCGCACCGTGCGCCTTAAAGACGGCTTAATCGAAACCGACACCCTTAATGAAAGGATGTCTCGCACAGCCTGATCGCAGGTTTGCGTAAACGGAGGTGGCCCATGCGCCTTTCCCAGGACATACAAGAATCCTTGCAGATTGCCCTGTCGGCGATTACCGCTAATAAAGCTCGCGGTATTTTGACAACGCTGGGTATTGTGATTGGTATCGTTGCCGTGATCACCACAATGACGGC
>CAJWCA010000275.1 GCA_913020395.1 uncultured Cellvibrionales bacterium
CCTTACCTTTTGCATCAATTTTTGTCACATCAATAACTTGCGCATTCGATAATTTTGCTTCAATCTCATTAATACGCCCCTCTGCAAATCCCTGCTGCTCTCGCGCCGCATGGTATTCAGCATTTTCTTTGAGGTCGCCGTGTTCACGCGCCTCGGCAATCGCCTGCACAATGGCAGGGCGCTCAACCTTTTTCCGCCGATCCAGTTCTTCTTGTAGTGCCGCGGCACCTTCTACCGTCATCGGTACTTTATTCATTATGCCAATCTCCCATGCAATTCCTGCAGGCGTCTAACTTCTCCATGATCACCCGAACGAAGCGCCATGCACACTGCTTGCCCCGCCGCCAAAGTAGTAGTGTAGTAAACACGGTGGTTTTCTGCGCTACGACGAATGGGTGCTGAATCTTTAATCGCCTTTTTACCTTCTGTTGTGTTGATGATCATGTCTATCTCATCATTCTTGATCATGTCAACAATATGAGGGCGACCTTCTGCAACCTTGTTGACGGTGACGACATTTAAACCTGCCTGCTCCAAGACAACGGCCGTGCCTTTTGTGGCAACCAACTCAAATCCGAGCTCTATCAAGTCTTTCGCTACGGGCACAATACCGGCCTTGTCGAAATCGCGAACACTGATAATGGCCTTGCCGGAACTGGGGATTCGATCATTTGCGCCCAACTGCGACTTAGCATACGCCTCAGCAAAAGTATCACCCACACCCATGACCTCACCCGTGGAGCGCATTTCAGGCCCAAGAATTGGATCGACGGCGGGGAATTTATTGAACGGGAAAACCGCTTCTTTAACGGAATAATACGGAGGCACAATCTCCTCTGTAAATCCCTGCTCCTTCAAGGAAACCCCTGCCTGGCATCGCGCTGCGACTTTGGCCAAAGACTGCCCGATACATTTAGAGACAAAAGGCACCGTTCTCGATGCGCGCGGGTTAACCTCAATGACATAAATTTCGCCATCCTGATAGGCCAACTGCGTATTCATCAAACCAATAACACCCAGCTCCCGCGCCATTTTTTTCACTTGTTCACGCATCAGGTCTTGTACATCACCCGGCAGAGAATAAGGTGGCAAGGAACAAGCCGAATCGCCGGAGTGCACGCCACACTGTTCAATGTGCTGCATGATGGCCCCGATCACAACCTGCTCGCCATCCGATACTGCATCCACATCCACCTCAATCGCATTATTGAGGAAGTGATCCAGAAGCACCGGTGCATCATCAGAAACCTGTACGGCCTCTTTCATGTAGGTACGCAATTCAGACTCTTTATAGACAATCTCCATCGCTCGACCACCCAATACATAAGACGGGCGCACAACAATAGGATAACCAACAGAATCCGCCATGCGAATCGCTTCATCGGTAGAGCGAACAATCGCGTTTTGAGGCTGCTTGAGGCCCAGGCGCTCAATCATTTGCTGGAAGCGTTCGCGGTCTTCTGCGCGGTCAATAGCTTCTGGCGACGTACCTATAATGGGCACACCTTCCGCCTCTAGCGCACGTGCTAACTTCAAAGGTGTTTGACCACCAAACTGCACGATCACCCCTTTGGGTTTTTCCAGATGAACAATTTCCAGTACGTCTTCAAGGGTCACTGACTCAAAAAATAAGCGGTCAGAGGTATCGTAGTCTGTCGAAACAGTTTCAGGGTTACAGTTAACCATAATGGTTTCGTAACCGTCGTCTCGCATAGCCAGGGCTGCGTGCACACAGCAGTAGTCAAATTCAATGCCCTGACCAATGCGGTTGGGCCCACCGCCCAGCACAAGAATTTTGTCGCGATCACTGGGGTTCGCTTCGCACTCTTCCTCGTAAGTTGAATACATGTAGGCGGTGTCAGTCGAAAATTCTGCGGCACAAGTATCAACACGTTTAAATACCGGGCGAATAGCCAGCTTGTGGCGATGACGCCGAACGGTGGTTTCAGATACCGCCAACAAATCGGCTAATCGTTTGTCGGCAAAACCTTTCCGCTTGAGCCGGAACATACGATCGGCATCGATCTCGGACAATGGCATTGAAGCCAAACCCTGCTCAGTATCAATCAGGTCTTTGATCTGCACCAGGAACCAGCGATCAATGGCCGACGCCTCAAACACTTCATCAACAGTCATGCCGGAACGAAAGGCGTCCGCCACATACCAGATTCGCTCTGCACCCGGCGTAGAGATTTCTCCGAGTATTTTCGAGTTTGCCTCATCGGACTCAAGATCAACAATGGGGTCAAAGCCGGACACACCCACTTCCAGACCACGCAGTGCTTTTTGCACCGACTCCTGGAACGTACGCCCGATGGCCATCACTTCGCCCACAGACTTCATCTGAGTGGTTAAGCGCGCATCTGCGTCGCCAAACTTTTCGAAGGTAAAACGTGGCACTTTAGTTACCACGTAGTCGATGCTCGGTTCAAAAGAGGCTGGTGTTGCGCCCCCGGTAATTTCGTTTTGCAATTCATCGAGCGTGTAACCAATGGCCAACTTAGCTGCCACTTTAGCAATAGGGAAACCCGTTGCCTTGGACGCCAATGCCGATGAGCGAGACACTCGAGGATTCATTTCAATGACAACTAATCGACCAGTTTCCGGATCCATGGCAAACTGCACATTAGAACCGCCCGTCTCTACTCCGATTTCACGTAACACGGCCAGTGAGGCGTTACGCATAATCTGCAATTCTTTGTCGGTTAGTGTTTGCGCAGGCGCAACGGTGATGGAGTCACCCGTGTGCACCCCCATGGGATCGAAGTTTTCAATGGAACACACAATAATGCAGTTGTCGTTTTTGTCTCGCACAACTTCCATTTCGTATTCTTTCCAACCCAGTAACGACTCATCAATCAACAATTCGCTAGTGGGCGAAAGATCTAGTCCACGCAGGCAAATTTCTTCAAACTCTTCCCAGTTATAAGCAATGCCGCCACCGGAGCCTCCCATGGTAAAGGAGGGGCGAATAATGCAGGGGAAGCCAAATTTCTTGGGCACTTCTCGCGCTTCATTCATGGTGTGAACGATTTCCGCCCGCGCACACTCAAGGCCGATTCGCTTCATGGCCTTGTCAAACAAATTGCGATCTTCGGCCATGTGAATTGCGTCGTGATTGGCACCAATCAGCTCAACGCCATGTTTCTCCAGAACACCATTGGTATGCAGGTCGAGTGCACAGTTCAGCGCGGTTTGACCGCCCATTGTAGGCAGTACCGCACTGGGTTTTTCTTTTTCAATAATACGTGCAACCGTTTGCCACTCGATGGGTTCGATGTAGGTGGCATCAGCCATAGAGGGGTCGGTCATAATGGTCGCGGGATTGGAGTTCACCAGAATCACCCGGTAACCCTCTTCTCTCAGGGCTTTACAGGCCTGCGCGCCCGAGTAGTCAAACTCACACGCCTGGCCGATCACGATTGGGCCCGCGCCCAGAATCAGGATACTGTCTAAATCACTACGTTTTGGCATTGCTTATCCCAACCTGACTTTCATTAACTCAATAAAATGATCGAACAAGGGCGCTGCATCGTGAGGCCCCGGGCTTGCTTCAGGGTGCCCCTGAAAACTGAATGCGGGCTTGTCGACACGTTTAATCCCTTGCAATGACGCATCAAACAAAGACTTGTGTGTCACCTCCAGGTTTTCAGGCATTCCCTCTTCATCCACAGCAAAGCCATGGTTTTGACTCGTAATCATAACGGTCTTGGCCGCCAGGTTTTGTACGGGGTGATTGCCCCCGTGGTGGCCAAATTTCATTTTTTTGGTGCGCGCACCCGAGGCCAGTGCCAACAGCTGATGGCCCAGGCAGATGCCAAATATTGGAATGTCTGTTTCCAGCAGAGCCTGAATTGCCTCGATCGCATAATCACAGGGCTCCGGATCGCCGGGGCCATTGGACAGAAAGACACCATCGGGCGCCATGGCCAATACTTCACTGGCAGGAGTCTGAGCGGGCACAACCGTCAGCTCACAGCCTCGGTCTGCCAACATGCGCAGAATATTGCGCTTCACGCCAAAGTCATAAGCGACAACCTTGAAACGTTTTTCACAGTCTTCGTTAAAACCTTTACCCAAAGACCACGAACCTTGATGCCAGGGGTAGGACTGCTCGGTGCTGACAACCTTAGCCAGATCCATGCCCTTCAATCCACCAAACGCCTTCGCCTGCTCCAGCGCGCGCGCCTCATCAATATTGCCCGCCATTATACAGCCACTTTGCGCGCCCTTATCTCTTAGCAGGCGCGTCAAACGGCGTGTATCAATGTCGGCGATACCCACAACGTTGCGCTGCTTTAAATAGTCGTCAAGAGAGGCCTCACTGCGAAAATTGCTCGCCACCAGCGGCAAATCGCGAATCACCAGGCCGGCAGCCCATATTTGATTGCACTCTTCGTCTTCTGAGTTGGTGCCGGTATTACCGATATGGGGGTAAGTTAGAGTGACGATTTGTTTTGCGTAGGAGGGGTCAGTTAAAATTTCCTGATAGCCGGTCATTGCGGTATTAAACACAACTTCTCCGGTGGAACTTCCGTCCGCACCAAAGGCCGTTCCACGAAAGATACTACCGTCTTCAAGCACCAAAATTGCGCTTCGATGGGCACCGCTGGTCAATGTTTTCTCCTCAGAGTCTTGCAGTCATAGTTTTATGGGCACGGATCCCAAGCTAATAGTAAGTTTTAGCCTGCTTTTGGACCGCCCGCAAATAACTCGCCCGACCCTGGAGTCGTGCGTTTGCGAACAGACAATAAAGCAATTTGTTGGGATTAAAGCCTGACCTCAGCTTGCAAAAAAGCGAGATGAAACAGTGCTTCATCTCGCTTATCTTGAAATCTGTTGGGCTTGTGCAAACTAAGGCGGCATTCTAGGGGAAAGCCTGCCCAGTGTCCACCGATATTGTCCGGCTATGCAGGTCCTGACCAATAGGTCAAGACCTGCAATCTAGAGGTATATTAAAGCTTAAACTGACGTACAATTTTGGCCATACTGGCCGCCATATTCACCAATTCAACGGTGCTGCTGGCAATCTCAACAGAACCCTCGGCGGTCTGGCGAGCCACCCCGGCGATATTGTCCATGTTGCGCTCCATTTCCCGCGTCGCGGCGCTTTGCTCTTCCGAGGCACTGGCAATCTGATTGGTTTTGTCTTTAATTGAGCTCACACCTCCAGTGATGGCCTCCAGTGATCGACTGGCTTCCTCCGCCTGCTTAACGGATTCCTCAGCCTGCGAGGTGCCTTTCTCCATCATCTGCACCGCTTCTCTCGCACCGGCCTGCAGCCGCTCAATCATCTCTTGAATTTCCTGGGTAGAGGTTTGAGTACGAGACGCCAAGGTGCGAACTTCATCCGCCACCACGGCAAAACCACGACCCTGTTCACCGGCTCGCGCAGCCTCAATGGCCGCATTCAATGCCAGGAGGTTGGTTTGCTCTGCAATGCCCCGAATCACATCCAATACTGAACCGATGCTGTCGGTCTCTTGACGCAGCTTATCGATCACATCCGCAGCGGCATTGATATCGGCCGCCAGATTTTCAATCTGAGACATTGTGCGTGTAACGACACCTTTACCGCTGTTAGCTTCGCGGTCGGCCTCTTCAGCGTTATCAGCAGTTTGTGTTACGTTGCTTGCAACGTCGTCCACTACCGCGGCCATTTCACGTACCGCTGTCACTACCTGCTGAATCTCGGACTGCTGGCTAATAACACCTTGCTCAGTTTCCTTAGCCGTGTGCGATAATTTTTCAGTGCTGGCATTCAGCTCGGTTGCCGTCTCGGAAAATTCCGTGATGATACTGTGCACTTTGTCGATAAAGGTATTAAACCAGCGAGACAACTGCCCAACTTCATCATCGGTATCAACGGGAAGACGCCGAGTTAAATCCCCCTCACCCTCTGCAATGTCTCTTAGGGCTTCAACGACTGCGTTAATCGGCCGGACAATGCCCGCTTGAATAACAAAGGAGATACCCGCAGCCAAAAGACTGATAACCAGAACGGTTGCCACCGAACTTAAGATGGCGCTATTGACCGCCTCATTAAGCTCTTCAAGGTCGACCTGCATATTAATTGACGCTAGCTTGTCTCCGCTGGACGAGCGAATAGGCTCGTTCAATACTAACAAGTCGCCTTCAATTTTAACGCCCTGCCCCCTGGGAGAGGACGGTAAATCGCCTGGTAAGGCGCCGGTATTATTTGCACCCTTTTTATACCAAACAAAAGGTTTATTGTTGGCGTTATAAATCACCGCGCTGATGATTCTATTACTGTTTGACAAGGTGTCCAGCGTTGCCCGTGCAGACGCCTTGTCATCAAATTCCATGGCCCCCGTGGTGCTGCCGCCGACAATCTGTGCGAGAGTGATGGAATCCTTTTCAATGGCCGCTT
>CAJWCA010000276.1 GCA_913020395.1 uncultured Cellvibrionales bacterium
GATCTTTCATATTATACTTATACCGCTTGCAGTTGATGGCGCAGTGGCTAACAACAGAGCCATGTTATCTTAATTACATTGTTTTATTTGTGCACTCCATTGGGCACCAGAGGCAATATGATGTTTCGCTGAAAAGTTAGCCTGATTAAGGGCGAACGATAAGTTTGACAGGCTGTTAACATAAACCAGAGGCTCACCAACAGCAACTTTACCAAATGATGCAAGGTATGGCAGCTTAGTATCGAGTTTAGTGATATTGCCTTCCTTGACCAGTACACACAGGGTATCGCCAAGTTTAATGCCCACTTGCTTTAAACTATCTTGATGTATGTTGGTCCACACGTTACCGAATTGCTGGTCAAAAATTGGGATATTACCCTTAATAACGCCATTGTTAAATGTCGCTTGCAGTTTAGGGTCAAGCTGTTCGGAAGTATTATTGTGACTAATTTTTGTAAAGCCACGATCAGGACAAAAAGTGTAATTATTATCTGAATTTCTTCCCTTACCTCGTCCAATTACCCATCGAAAAGTAAGGCAATGATCCGGCCCGTCAAGCTCTATGATTTCGATTTTTGTTGGTCTATCTGAGGCATAGGTGCGCACTTCACCCTGCTTCCAGTAACCCAGTGGAAATTTACTCCCTAATCCTTTGTAAGTTCTTTCGCCCCACTGGGCTCGCTTGTCATAAATTCTCACAAGCCCATCTTTGGAATTATTAATTGTAAAAAAAGATTCAACCGGCCCACCACGGTTAATAAATGCTCTTCGATAGTAGGAAACTTGATCGCCAGCCCATTCAATTTTGGTATTATTGGTTTCTGTTTTGAATGGACCCGTAATGTCATATTTGTCGCAGGGTCTTTTTGACCCAATCACAGAGGCGCAGGCAGTTGTAGAAACTTCCTGTAGTCTTAACTCATGTTTCCCATCCCACTTTGCACCCGTGAAAAGTTCAACGGGAATGAATCTGGACATTGTCGCGCTGTTGTCTGCGTTATCCTGATCAACCTTTTTTTCTGTGGCGAATCCGGCACAGCTCCAAAACGATAGGCACAGAGCGGCAGCAAGAATTGTTTTTGAACGTTCTCTCATTCCTAAATCTCATAATTGTTATTGTGGCAAGTGTATACAGCTAAAACTGCTTCAACTTGAGTCACGGCAGCGTATCAATAATACCCTGCTAGGTAGTGTCCATTGCTGGAAAGGATGTAACTATATTTAATACAGAGAAGCAATACAACTAAGTACAGCCGTAGCCTATTTACGATATTGTGTAGGCGTAAGGCCTGACCACTTTTTAAACGTCGACTGAAAGCTTGAACGATCGGCGTAACCAACCTCTTCGGCCACCTGTTCCACACTCATCGATGTCTGCAGCAAATAGTCAGCCGCCAGTTGCATACGCACCCGCGAATACAGCTCACGAAAGGAAGTCCCCTCCTCTTGCAAGCGGCGTCTGAGCGAGCGGTAACTGATTCCCAAGCCCTTCGCTACCGCCTCCGGGACAAGCACCTTGCCGGGGTTTTCAACCAAATAGCGACAAACTCTCTCCGCCGTACCCCCTTTGCTCTTTAATGACTTAAGGGCGGTCTCACATTGCTGGCGGCTCAGCGCAGCCACTTGTGCATCTGAAAAGTGCAGTGTTATATCCAATACGCTGATAGGCATAAGGTATTCATTCCTAGGGCAATCATACTCAATTGCACACCCCACAAACACTTCAAGGTCATCACTGTAACTCGGCCTAGGGCACGCCAAGCGAACTAGATTAAAGCTGAATTTTTCTATGAAACTCGATTCACTAACCGAGCACCACTCACCTAGCAATCTCTCGGCATAATACTGCTGCATCTTGGTATTGGCATAGCGTTCTACAGGGGAGGTAATAGTGGCGGTCTCGTCGTCCAGGATAAACCCCTCTTCTTCCCCACCTTCACTTCCCAGTAGATGCTGAAAGCGAAAGTAGGTTTCCAGGGATTCACGCGCCGTGTCACAACTTAAATAGGCATATCCCAATATGCCATGATCAGTCATCGATAAACGATTACCCACTTTAAAGCCATAGGCGGGTATATCAATTTTCCTAAGCGCCGTTTCAAGCATTAACTTTGCGGCTTTGGAGCAGACTTCCGTGGCCGTGCCCGTCAAGACCGCCTGAGGCACACCGGCCGACGCCGCATAGGGGCCCAGGTCTTCGCCATGTTCGAGCGCGATCTGCTGCGCGTAATAGAACTCAATGGCCGGAAGCGTGCCTGGGGTAGTAACAATTCCAAAGTGTGCAAGCATAGAGACAGTGGCGTATCAGTTGATCGGTATTAAACGAAGGCCTTTACTCTAACACAGCCCTCCCCTCTAAAAATATCTTTGGCCAAAACGGCCACAATATGGCCAACCATCGCATGGCTCAGCCCTCTCTGGCGCTATAACCTAGTCTGCGTCATCAATCGATAAACAAAAAGCAGTACAACTAGCTGCGACACAACAAAAAACGCCAAACAAGTTATCAAGACATATGGAAGCAAGAGCAATGCATTATATAAGAACGTTAAGACGCAATAAGCTGGCCCGAGAGGTAACGACTTTTGCGGCTTCCGCAACTGTTGCAGCAACCTCTATCCTCACGCCCGTTTTTGCCAGTGCGCAAGAGCTTTGGATACTAGAAGAAATCATAGTCACCGCGGAGAAACGTGCCCAAAACATTAACGATGTTGGCATAACCGTCAATGCTTTCAATGGCGAGCAGATAAGAGAGCTTGGCATCACTAGCGCCACCGATATGGCCCAGCACACACCGGGTATGACAATCACTGAAAATGCCCCTAATGGAATACCGGTGTATACCATTCGCGGCATGGGCTTTGATGACTATGGCGCGGGCTCCAATTCAACCGTTGGCGTTTACCTTAATCAGGTTGCCCTGCCGTACCCTGTAATGACCAGTGGTCAACTATTCGATATAGAGCGAATCGAAGTGCTTAAAGGCGCACAAGGTGATCTCTATGGCCGCAACAGCACCGGTGGTGCGATTAACTTTATATCCAACAAACCCAGCCAGAACTTTGGGGCCGGTGTCAGCCTGGACTATGGTCGATATGATTACACCAAGCTCGATGGGCACGTCACCGGCGCCCTCAGCAACACTGTGCTGGGCCGTTTCGCATTTACCCGTACACAACAGGATGCAGGACTGCAAGAACACCTGGTTACCGGCGAGGAACTGGGCGAAAAAGACAAGACTGCGGTACGTGGGCTATTAACTTGGAGCGCCAACGATGATATCAGCGTACTTTTTGACTTGCATGCCGCTCAGGACAAATCGGACCAATGGGCGCAACAGGCCTATAAAGTCATCGATATCTCTGGCGGAACACTCACGCCAGCGAATCCCGCTGAACTCAACCCTGATGCCCCACGTGATGCTGCCTGGGACCTCAAACCGGAGCTGGATCAGCAGAGCACCGGTGGCTCGGTTACCGTCAACTGGGATCTGAATGGCCAACTGACCCTAACATCTATCAGTGCCTACGATCAGTTTGAGCGGGATGACACCAGCGATTGGGACGGCACGAGCCTGGAAGACTTCAATATCCGCAACATTACCGAGATCGAGAGTATCAGCCAGGAGCTACGGTTGAGCACGGAAGGTGCAGGATATGGCTGGATTGCTGGCCTCTATCTTTCCAGCGATCGTGTCGATGAAATATATCATGCCTGGCTGAGCGACTCGGGAGCCAGCTTGGGCATTATTGGCGAAAGTGAAAGCCGCTATGAGCAGGCAACTGATACACGCGCTCTGTTCGGCCGCGTCGAGTTTGAGTTGAGTGAACAGCTACGCCTGACCGTGGGTGCACGCTACACCCATGAGAGGCGCAACTGGGAAGGCTGTAGTTACGATGTTGATGGTGGTACGGCCGCCCTCTATGAATGGCAAGGCTTACGCAAAACTGATAACACCCCCTTTGCCCAAGGGGACTGCATAACCGTAAATGGCGCAGGAGGTGCCTTTAACTTTTCAACTGGGTATCTGGAGGTAGATAACACCCCTTTTAAAGACAAAATGCTTACCGAGAATATTTCTGGCAAGATCACACTCGACTATTCCGCCACCGACGACATCCTGATTTTCGGCACCGTGGGCACGGGTTTTAAATCAGGCGGTTACAACGGCGCCCTCGCCAACGACACGGCACAGCTCGCTCCCTATCAGGAAGAGGAAACCCTGTCAGCAGAACTGGGCCTGAAAGCCACGCTGCTAGAGAGCAGCTTGCAGTTGAACGGCGCTCTGTTCTATTACGACTACCGCGACAAGCAAGTGACCGGCGCAACAGACACCTTCGTTGGCCCCTTGACCACGACCGTCAATGTGCCCCGCTCTGAAATCGAAGGCGCGGAACTGGAATTGCAGTGGCGCCCGCTCCAAGGACTGGATGTAAAACTAGGTGTGGCATACCTGGATACGGTGGTGAAAAAATTCGACACCATGAGCCCGGTGCTCACCAGTATTACCGACGCTAAGGGAGCAGAATTGCCCAATACCTCACAGTGGCAGTACAACGGCTTGATCAGTTACGAGCATCCTCTCGTGGGAGGTTTACTCATTCGCGCTGTCACCGACTTCAGCTACTCCGACAGCTACTACACCAACATGGAAGGCTCATTGGCCGACGTGGATGAGTGGCATGTGAAGGACTATTGGTTGGTGAATGCGCGCCTGGCTCTGACTGCCCAAGACGGGAATTGGGAAGTGGCCCTCTGGGGTCGCAACCTTGAGGATAGACACTATTACCCCAGTAGTTCTTGGGGCACCGACATTATTAACCGGCCTGCCGGTCCAGGCAAAACCTACGGTATTCATTTTACCTACCACTGGATGTAAACATGAGTAGAGATATAACCCGCCGCGACTTACTGAATGGGATGGCCTTCTCGTTGGCCGGCGTAGCAATGGGCACAAAAATGTCGCTGGCAGGCACTCTTTCTGCCACCGCCCAATCCCAGGTCATTGGCGATGGCAGAAACGATCAGCAGATTTTGCCAGACCAGTATTACCCGCCAATAAAAACCGGCATTCGGGGCAATCATGACGGTTCCTTTGAAGTTGCACACAACCTCGCCTGGCAAGGTAATAAACCTGAACATTTTGAGGAATCAGAAGAGGAATATGATCTCATTGTTGTCGGAGGAGGCATCAGTGGGCTAGCCGCTGCGTATTTTTACCAAAAAAACGCCGGTGGCGAACAGAAAATACTCATTCTCGATAATCACGATGATTTTGGCGGCCATGCCAAGCGAAACGAATTCCACTCCCAAGGTAAAATGTTGTTGGGTTTCGGCGGTAGCCAAAACCTTGAATTTACCGATAACTACAGCGTCGTAGCCACTGAACTGCTTGAAGAGTTGGGCGTGGATGTTAACAAATTGGAGCAAGCCATTGACCCGGAATACCCAATGGCCAAAATGAGCGAAGCCACCGGCTTGTTTATAAAAACACAAAGCAGTGCCAAAACGGTCAATGGTCGTTGGTTACAAGCAGGACACGGCGCTGGCGACTTCAAGGCCTTGATTCAACAACTGGATTTCTCAGAAGACGAAAAAACGCTACTGATTAGTTTCTATTCAGGTGAAAGAGATTACCTTGAAGGAATGTCGATCTCGGAGAAAATCGATTACCTTCAGTCCACGGCTTACAATGAATTTTTAACTGAAAAAGTCGGTCTTACAAATATAGGGCTGTCTCTGTGTGATCCACTCATTCGCGCCAATTACGCGGTGGGTGGAGATTGTGTATCGGCGGCAGAAGCATTTGCCTTAGGTGCCCCCGGTTTACTTTCAGTGGGCTGGCTGGGCCAACTAGCGGATTCTTTTGGTTTTGATGCGGAAAAGCCATACGACGCAAAGTATTTTCCTGATGGCAACGCGACCATTACCAGACTTTTAGTGCGGAAGTTGATTCCTAATATCGCACCACCCGGTAAAGATATGTCCGACATCGCCACTGCGACGTTTGACTACCAACAGCTGGATCAATCGGAAAACCTAGTAAAGCTTCGGCTCAATTGCACCGCCGTACACGTAGAAAATCTGTCTAACGGTAAAGTCGCAGTTTCTTATGTAGACAAAACGACAAACAAACCGGGAACTAGCAGACAAAGAAATGTCAGAGTAAAAGCCAGTCGCTGCATTCTGGCTTGTTATAACGGCATTATTCCGCACGTCTGCCCAGAGATGTCCGCGCAACAAAAAGAAAACCTAAAATACGGTGTTAAATGCCCCTTAGTTTACACCAACGTGCTGCTGCGCGATGGTGGTGTGCTTAACAAGGCAGGCGCAAAAATGTTTACCTGCCCAAATAGCTATTATGATTTTCTCG